>CAZVVA010000145.1:0-10049 GCA_964630455.1 uncultured Candidatus Sumerlaeota bacterium | reverse complement strand
CTGTGGCGAACCTAGCGAATGATTCTACGTTGGGTATTCACTCTATAATCGAGCACTACCTATCGCGGAAGAGATCTTTAAAACGCGAGCGGCGTGAGGGACGTAAGGTGCGGCGGAAAATATCGCCTCCTCTCAGGTAGAGGAATGCCACCACAAGCCCACCGAGATGCGTGAGGTGCGAAATGTTGCCTTGCGCCACGGGTGAGAACGACCCGAGAAAGGTTAAGAACATAAACACTACAACCAGCACTTTCACTTTTACAGGGAAGACCCCCCATACCAGCACAACGTCATCCGGCCAATACAGGGCATACGCCAGCAGAATACCGTAAATCGCTCCAGACGCTCCAAAAATCTGGTAGTAGCCCCTGCCAACCATTAACGAGACAAGCGCGTGAAATATGCCTGCCCCAATCCCAACGACAAAATAGAATTTGAGAAACTCTTGCGATCCCCAGCGGTGCTCCAAACGTGGCCCAAAAAACCACACCACAATCATGTTGAAGAGAAAATGCAATGGCCCGAGATGAATAAACATATACGTGACGAATTGCCAGATCATCCCATGCAAGATGGAAAGATTTGGCTGTTGGCCGAGTATATGCATGAACCAATCGAAAGCACGCTTACTCGCTATGGGAATGATAATCATATACAGCACAAGCACAACGGTGTTGATAATAATCAGCCACTTCACCGCCGGGCTAAGGTGGTAATCCAGAAACTGATTCATCTCGTACCATGCGCCACGTGAGCGCATTGACGCCTCCCTAACGACGAGATTGCTCCTAACCTGTAAGCCGTCCTGTCCCAGGCACCTTCTTTTAGTACCGCAATAATTTGCTTTTCCAGCGTTGAATACCTACTCGGATAATTCAATTGTCGCACCAAGCGACTTCAGATCCCGGAAAAAATTCGGGTACGATTTCGAGACGTGCTGCGCGTTGGCTATGACAAGGCCTTTCCTGCACCGCAGGCCCACAATCGTGAGCAGCATCACTACCCTATGGTCGTTGTGGCTATCAATGGTCAGGCCTCCGTCGAAGCCAGCCGGATTCCCATAGATAATCATCTCGTCCTGTTTCTCTTCAGCCCTAACGCCAATCCGGGCCAGTTCCGTGATTGGTACTGAGATGCGATCACACTCCTTGTAGCGCAGGTTACCTACATTGTAGAATCGCGATTTGCCCTGCGCGAAGCACGCAGCGCCGACCAGCGGCAACACCGCGTCGGTGGCAAGATCACCATTGAATTCCACTGCACGAAGTGCACGGCGCGGGGAGATAATCGTGACACTGTTTCTCTGATGCGATATCTGGGCGCCCATTGAGCGCAGCACGTCCAGGGCGGCACGCTCGCCTTGCTGGTCTTCGTACAGCCGCGTGATGGTAATGCGTGAGGGCATGATTGTCGCAGCAGCGAGAATGGCCGCTGCGCCGGGGTAATCGCCGTGGACATCATAGTGGTGGGGCTGATAGGCTTGCCCCCCGCGAATTGAAAAGTACAGCAGGTCATCGCTCGCATCAACTTCGATGCCTGCTTCGCGTATCACTTCAAGGGTAGTCTGGATCGCTGGCCTTGATTTCAGCCCATTTACCACCCGAATAGAGACGTCTTCGCCAATCAGCGGCGCGAGAAATAACAGCGCGCTAATATACTGTGAACTTACCGCGCCTGATACCGTGATCTCGCCACCCTTTAACGTACCGCCATGAAGTGTAATCGGGAGACGACCCTGCTCCGAGTCAGAGCGCACGCCGATCTGAGCGAGCGCGTCGAGCAGATCTGCGTTGGGCCGCTTCCCCAGCGACTCAGGGAAATCGCTTTCAAAGGTCACCTCGGGCAATAACGCTCCTATCGCGAGCAGAAACCGCAGCACGGCACCAGCGTTGTGAGGATTGAGTCGTCCAGGACTGCGCGGCCTTCTGCCGAAACCTGTAATATAAAGATCGCCGTTTCGTTCGCTAACAGTCGCGCCCAGAGTCCTGCAACACTGAATCATCGCCTCCGCATCGTCGCTTTCCGCTGCGTTGGAGACCAGACTTTCCCCTTCAGCCAGGCACGCGGCTAGGATATAGCGCGTGGTATAGTTTTTCGACGACGGTGGAGAGAGTGCTCCCTCCAGACGCTCAGTGTAGCCGACATGTGCAATCATGTGTCGTGCCATTCATACCATGTGAGAATTGGACAATCCCGCCTGAGGCGGACAGGCCCACCACAGGCGGACAGGCCCACCACAGGCGGACAAGCAACTGATGCAGTCAAAAAAAAGCGGGCAGGAGGAAGACTCGCTCCTGCCCACTTTGAACTCGCTTTGCGGCAAGATTCCTGCGTATGCATCACTCTTGCCATGCTGTTGCCACTTTGTTCCTGTGAGCGCTACGCTATTTCTTCCCCCCGTATTTTTGAATATACTTCTCCACTCGCCCGGCACTGTCAATGAACTTCTGCTTGCCGGTAAAAAAAGGATGGCACGCTGAGCAAATCTCCAGCCGTTGCACCTTTCTTGTTGATCGGGTCTTGATCGCATTGCCACACGCACACGTAATGGTTGCTTCTTCATACTTAGGATGGATGTCCTTTTTCACTCCACATATACCTCCGTACTTCAGAAAAGTCTAAAAATTCACACCACCAGCCTGTTGCTTAATCCAACAAGAACTAGAATCATAGCCTATTGATTCATGGTGTCAAGAAAATCTGCATTGCTATCGGCTTTTTTCATACGTCCAAGCAGGAACTCCATAGCCTCAACAATGCTCAGCTCGTTGAGGATTTTCCGCAGCAGCCACACGCGGTTCAATTCTTTCTCCGACAACAGAAGTTCTTCCTTGCGCGTGCCAGACCGTGCAATGTCAATTGCCGGGAAGATGCGCCGATCTACGAGCTTTCGATCGAGGTTCACCTCCATATTGCCAGTACCTTTGAATTCCTCGAAGATCACATCGTCCATGCGACTCCCGGTATCAATCAGTGCCGTTGCAATAACGGTAAGGCTGCCGCCCTCCTCGATGTTGCGTGCCGCGCCAAAGAAGCGCTTCGGCCGGTGAAGTGCATTCGAATCTATCCCCCCCGAGAGTATCTTTCCGCTAGGGGGCGCGATGGTATTGTATGCACGAGCCAGCCGCGTAATGCTATCGAGCAAGATGACCACGTCTTTCTGATACTCAATAAGCCGTTTTGCCTTCTCAAGCACCATCTCGGCCACCTGCACGTGGCGATCTGCAGGCTCGTCGAACGTCGAGGAGATGACCTCGCCCTTCACCGAGCGCTCCATGTCAGTAACCTCCTCAGGACGCTCGTCAATCAGAAGCACGATGAGATAAACCTCTGGATGATTCGTGGTAATCGCATTTGCAATATCCTGGAGGATCATGGTCTTGCCAGTGCGGGGCGGCGCCACAATCAGCCCCCGTTGTCCCTTGCCAAGCGGCGTCAGCAGGTCCATGACGCGATTTGTCATTTTTGTTGATGCAACCTCCAGCTTGATGCGTTCCTCAGGGTAGAGAGGAGTCAAGTTGTCAAAGAGGATTTTATCGCGGGCCAGCTCCGGGCTTTCGAAGTTAATCGCTTCGACCTTTAGCAGCGCAAAGTAGCGTTCGTTCTCCTTGGGTGGACGAATCTGACCCGAGACCGTGTCGCCTTTGCGCAAATTGAATCGGCGAATCTGCGACGGCGAGACGTAAATATCGTCCGGCCCTGGCAGATAATTGTAGTTTGGTGATCGCAGGAAGCCAAACCCATCGGGCAGAATCTCAAGCACCCCCTCGCCGAACATATGTCCTTCCTTCTCAGCGTTGGCCTGAAGGATTTTGAACATCAAGTCCTGCTTGCGAAGGTTTGAGTAGCCCTCAATCTTAAGCTGTTGAGCAAGCTTCATGAGCCGGGAGATAGTGTAGGTCTTCAGTACCCCAATATCAATGACCTGCGTCTCGTCCGGCTTGTCAGCAGTCTTGCTTGACACCTGCGATGGTGCATTCGCTTTCTCCGCAAGATTCTGCTCATTGTTTTCTTCTACTTTTTTCTTCCCTCTCATTGATCTATCCTTCTTCCCTTCTTCATTTAGAATGTCACCCTGATTTGGTGTGGAAACCACACTATACTATATATAAAAATCACGGTATGAAGTCAGCGTATTTCTCCAAGAAACATTGCGGCCAGCTGCTTGACCTGAGCTTGCGCCTCTTCCAGACTGCCGCTATTATCAATCACAAAATTGGCTCGTTTCCGTTTCTCTTCCTGTGGCATCTGTGCCTGCAGGCGGCGCTGAATCTCATCTGGCGTCAGCCCCTCCTGCTGCTCTGTGAGGCGTCGCATCCTCTCTGCCTCATTTACAACTACTACGACGACTTTGTCCACCAGATGCTCCATATTATTTTCAAACAATAAGGGAACGCTTAAAACCACAAGTGGATGATCCTTGCAGTGAGACAGGAGTTCCAGTTCACGCTTTCTTACGCGCGGGTGAACAATTCTATTAAGCATCTCACGTTTGGAGGCATCCTGAAATACCATTGCAGCCAGCCTTTTGCGATCCAATGCACCCTGTTCACCCAGAACCTCGCGTCCAAATGCCTGTACGATCTCTTGAAATGCAGGTGTACCTGGTTTCACCACCTCCTTGGCAATTTCATCCGCATCAATAATGACGGCCCCCAGCGCGGCGAACATTCTAGCCACAACCGACTTTCCGCTGCCGAACGACCCTGTCAGCCCGAGAACAGTCATGCTATCTCGCCGCGCCTTGTTTCCACCGATCTCGCTAATTTGTTCCAGAACCCTAACGGAATCGGCACGGCCATTCTGAAGGCCCATGCCCTGAGTAGTCAGTGGCTAACGCACTCAGCCCAATTCTTTCCGGTAGAAATGGAAACTACCACGGGAACGCGCAGCTCGAGCGCATCGGTCATTTCGCGCTCGACAATCCCAGAGACCAGAGGGACTTCATCTTCCGGCACATCAAAGATCAGCTCATCATGAACTTGCATAATCATCCTGGTTTTCAAGCCATGATTGCAGAGTTCGTGATCAATGGCAATCATGGCCTTTTTGATCATATCTGCCGAGGTTCCCTGGACTGGCATGTTGATCGCCATACGCTCGGCATTACTGCGCAGCGTCCCATTGGATGAGGTAATGTTGAACAAATATCGCCGCCGATTCAAGAGGGTCGTTACATAGCCATTATTGCGCGCACATTGAAGAATTGAATCAATCCAGCTCTTCACTCCCTGATAGGCAGTAAAATACTCTTTGATAAAGGCCTCTGCAAGGGCACGGGGAATTTTCAGCTGCTGGCTTACGCCATGAGCTGACATGCCGTAAATTATGCCAAAGTTGATAATTTTGGCCTGGTCCCGCATCTCCGGTGTAACCTCATCCAGTGAGCAGCCAAAGATTTTTACAGCCGTAACCCGATGTATGTCTTCATTACGCTGGAATGCCTCGATCAGAGCCTTGTCCTCGGTCAGGTGAGCCAGAATGCGCAGCTCAATCTGTGAATAGTCCGCCGACAGAAGTACCCGCGATGGCTCAGACGCGATGAATCCCCTCCGAATCTCACGTCCCTGCAGGGTCCGCACCGGAATGTTCTGCAGGTTTGGCTCACTACTGGTCAGACGCCCTGTGGCTGCCACAAACTGGTTATACGAGGTATGAATCCGCCCGGTGTGGGGATTCACCATCTCCGGCAAGCTATCAACGTACGTACTTTTGAGCTTTTCATAACTTCGATACTCCAATAACAGCTTCGGCAAAGGATGGGATGAACTTAACTCGTTCAGCACCCGAACGTCTGTGGAATATCCGCTCTTGCCTTTCCTCATAGGCGGCAATTTGAGCTCCTCAAAGAGGACATTTGCCACTTGCTTGGGCGAATTGATATTAAACGCATGGCCAGCAATCTGGTAAATCTCCTGGGCGAGTTCATTAAGCCTGTGTTGTATTTCTCGCGATAACTGCCTGAAATACGGGACATCTATGCACACACCTTCCATTTCCATGGCGTTGAGCACGTCGAGCAGGGGCATCTCAATCTCTCGGAACAATGGCAACAGCTCAGACTCCTTGAGCCGGTCGCAAAGTATGTGGCTGAGCTGGAGCGTAACGTCCGCATCTTCACATGCATACTGCGAAGCGCGCTCGATTTCTACTTCTGCCATGGTAATGGCTGATTTGCCCTTGCCAATGAGATCAGATATTGGCCTCATCACAATGTTCAAGTAATCAAGCCCAAGGTCTTTGAGGCTATGAGATTTCTTGTCAGGATTCAGGAGGTACGACGCCAACAGGGTATCAAAAACGATCCCATCAAGCGAGAATGCGTGCCGACGCAGAACCTTGAGATCGTATTTAATGTGCTGGCCGCATTTCTTAATTGTAGCATCGGCCAGCAACGGGCCAAGAACCTCGCGCACCTCGGCTAGCGATATCTGCTGTGCCGAAGCAGAATCACCCGTATGTCCACACGGGACATAGCTGGCTGAGTTCGGCTCAGTGCTCATCGAGATGCCAACCAGTGCTGCACGCATGGGATTTGCAGATGTGGTCTCTGTATCAATGGCCACATAGCCTGCGCACCGCGCTGCTGCTACTTCTGCTTTCAAGCTCTCAATGGTTGTAATAGTCCGATAGTTGACGTCGCGCTTTGGCCCTGAAACGCACAGCCCCTCGAGCAGCGAGTGAAACTCCATCTCCCGATAGAGACGCACCAGCTCGTCATTCGGACAAAACTCCCAGGCGAAAGCCTCGAGGCTCACCGGCAGATCCACGTCTGTCTTAATAACAGCAAGGCGTTTGGACAGCAATGCCTGCTCTGAATTCTCTTGAACGACCCGCCGCCGTTTCTCATTCGCGATACGCTGACTATTGGCCAACAGGTTTTCGACCGTGCCAAATTCTGTCAGCAGCGCCGCTGCAGTCTTAGGCCCCACAGATGGAACACCTGGAATGTTATCCGACGTGTCGCCCACCAGACCAATGAAATCCACAACTTGCTCGGGGAAGACCCCCATCTTCTCCTTCACCTTCTGCCGGTCGTAAAGATCAAGGCTTTCCGACTGTGCGCGGAGAATGCGCACTGAGTCGCTCACCAGCTGAAATAAATCCTTATCCGCAGTGAGGATGATAACCTCGAAGCCTGTTTGTGAAGCCGACGAAGCCAGAGTGCCGATGATATCGTCAGCCTCTACCCCTTCCTGTTCGATCTGCGTAATTCCCATGGCCGCAAGGATGTGCTTCACCCAGGGAATCTGTATCTGTAAATCATTAGGCATTGGGGGCCGGTGGGCCTTGTAGTCTGCAAAGAGGTCGTTGCGAAAGGTAGGCCCGGGATGATCGAAAGTAACTGCAAGATACTTTGGCTGACACTCACGTACCAGCTTATTCAGCATTTGCACAAAGCCGTAAATCGCATTCGTCGGCATCCCTTTTGAATTGCTCAGGTCACGAATCGCATAGTAGGCTTTGTACAGATACGAATGCCCATCAATAATGTACAATGTCTGAGCCATAATACGTCCGTTACAACCACTGGGGAGATATGCATCCTGCTGATGATTGGTATCGCAGGCTGGTGTTCCTAATGGAACCCAGCACTCTTGCAGTATTTCAAGCGAAACGATTGAAATCGCCGGCTGTTCCATCTGGCGCGATTCAGGATATCAGGCTGGTAACAAGTGGCACTCACGCATGGACCGCTAAGTATGCAATGCGAGGTGTGCCGACATCCGGATCTGCCCGCCTCAGACGAACTTGCCTGCCTCAGGCAGACTTACCATTTTTCTGGATCGTTACTCTGGTGGTAAACTCCACAATCTCAAGAATCCGTCACTAACCGACAGGTGCGCGGTTAAAACGTGGCAGAAGGATGAAGTTGAAGGTCAGACCACAGGATTAGATTTCGTTCGAGGTATACAAAATCAACACCGTCTGTCTAACGGTCCGACAGATATGAATCAATCTACAATCCGGGCAGTTAAGAAAATCAGGAGTGTGGTCTTCTCAATTCTACTGAGATTACGCCCAAAGAGCAATTTCCCTAAAAAGGGAAGATTACGAAGCATTGGAACACCGGAGGTGTATTCCCCTGAACGCTCGCCTGCCCATCCTCCCAGGACGATGGTTTGACCATCACGGAGGCGCGCAATGGTACTAATATCCTTGCGAAGCAGCCCCAGGTCATACTGGCCCTGATGGACGGCAAGCGGACCTGTGTCAAATCCAGGCCGCTGTAGAATCGTCAAGACGCCCAGGTTTTGATCAAAATCAACGATCTCCGCATCAATCTCTAACATAATAGAGCCTAACTGTGTGATCGTAGGAGTTACGTCCAATTCTACCTGATCAACCACGATGATGCCAACACCGCCAACATAGGACCCTGTCTCATCTACCTGAGGGAGACCAAGTTGCCGCTCTATCGTAAAATCCGCTGACTCACCATTGAGCACGAGAATATTCGGACTACTTACCACGTTGATGATCCCCTCCGCCTCAAGCAGGCGCAACTGATAGTTAATCGGGGATTGCCCACCTGTAATAATCCAGTTAAAGATCGTTGTTCCTTTGAGTAGATTTGCTGCCCGAGTACTCTCGACACCCGGCTCAAACTCGCTACGAAACTCGTCTAGATCCTGGGCAAACCGCATATTGTACAAACTGGAATCCATATCAACCCCTTCACCTAAATTCAATATCGAAAATTCCGAACTGTACTCCTTGGCGCGGCTCTCGATGACCTCGACAAAACGGACTTCAATAGAGACCTGGAGTATAGGTATATCCAGCGTCTCGATCCACTCAGCCACCTCAGCAAATTTCGCTGGATCCTCGTAGCGAATGAGCAGCGCATTCAAAGCCTCGATTTCATCAATAGTCAATGCTTCTCCTTCCGCTGCCTCCTCCGACGTCGGTGTAGGGGTCACTTCAACCGGAGCCTGAGCCGGCCCAGGAGGTGGCAGGTAACGAATTGTGATCTTAGCCCGTCCATAACCCGGTCTGCCGGAGGGTTCAATATCCGGCACGCTGATCTCATAATCATCAATGAACTCTGAGCGGAACTCTTCAATGGTCATGTCCTGGCTGGTTAATGGAGTATTGACCACAATCTCCACGCTGTCGTCCAGTTCATCAATCACGTTATTCTCATTGACCCGAATAACCACCAAGCGGAGATCGCGAAATTCCAGCGTGTCTTCCACGCGCACTGTTTTCGTCATACTGATCCCCCGCTCTGCTTGCTCCTCAGCCGGTTCAAGCCCGAGCACCTGGTTCAAGTCAGACGCCATGTCAGCGGCCTTCGCATGCTTGAGAAAAATAATCTCCGACTTTCTTCGCTTTTCAATCATGGGCAAGCTGGCCAGAAACTTACTCACGGCTTTTAGATTGTCAGGATAATCTGTAACGGTCAACTGCATGGTAGAGCGATCATACCAGAGCCGGCGCCCCTCCTGTCGCGCAGCGCTGCGCCCGGTCTTGGCATACAGCATTGTCTCAATCACTTCAACAACATAGTCACCAAACTGCTGTACCTGCTCAGGATTCCTCTCTATCCACGCAGGAGCAACATTATACGTTTCCACACGAATCTTGTCCTCGCGCAACTTCGCGATGAATGCCTTCTCTTGCAGTAATTCCTCGATTTTTTTAATATTTTCCGGCGTGTCTTTTACGATGAGCTCGCCTTCGCTGATGAGCAACTTGCGTTCCTTGCTGTATGGCGTATGGCTCTCTGCCTGTAGCATCCCCTCAATCAGGGCCTTGATCTTCGGCCCGAGCTCGGGACGGATGTCGTAACTCCGGTAGATCAGCGACGGGGGCATCTCGTACTCGAGATCCTTTAGCAGGGCATCCAGCCGCTTAATGTTGGACTTCGAATCCGTACTGATCAACAGCGCTTCGCGCTCGTCCAGCTTCAATTCAACGCCCTTTACTTTTGGCGTCGCATCTGGAGGCCACAAAATCCTCTGAAGAAACTTCGTCTCCATCATCGCCCGGACTTTGGTCATCTCCTCGGGCGTCAACGGAAACACCTTCATCTGTAAATCCAT
>CAZVVA010000144.1:0-10132 GCA_964630455.1 uncultured Candidatus Sumerlaeota bacterium | reverse complement strand
CTCCCCGACTGCTCAATTATTTGGTTCTGAAAAAGTCTTGGCAGTTTAAACATGAGGGAATCATGGATTAGCCACGACTGTGACGTATTTCTTGTGAAGCGTGAGGTGTTTGGGAAAGTTGACCTGGGCCTCATATCCTACTTCGGTTTTGTGCGGACTTAAGGCGTAGAGATCGCCACTGAATTCAAATTTGCCATGCTTGTTGGGCTGCTCAAGCAGGGAATGCTTCGGGCAGCGTACATCGAAAAGTCCTGGTGCATTTGTACTGGGGACAAGGATATACTCGTTACCCGAAGGACAACGCGGGATTGCTGTCAGCAGGTGATCGGGCCTGTTGAGCGGGGGAATTTTTACTAATTCGAGTTTCGGCTTAAGATAGAGAAATCCTTCCTTGCCTTCCGTAAACGCGTCGTTCCCATAATAGAAGTAGAACACAATACTGCGCAATATATTCTGCGAACCTTCGCGCTCCAAATCGAAGCGGAACTTGTATTCATTGTGCATCATTTGCATCGCCTCTTCGATCAAGACCATGTTCTGGACGCATGTTCGCGCGTCGAGGCGTCGGAATGATGTAATCGCGCTTATCACGAGCATGCCAACGATAAACAGAATGACGATTGCAAAGATGATAATGGTGTTGCGCGTCTCAAGCTTCTCTTTCTTTTTCCGCTGTTTCTTCATTGGACAATCCTCCTGGCCAACGGTCTCCAGTGCTTTTGGCCAACCCTCTGATTGACAGCGTAGCCTACTTGCTTGCGATCCCCATAAATACTACTTGTAGTTATCCGAAAGTAGGGTTTGTCGTCAATATTTTTTCGCAGATGCAGGCGCATTAACCACTACGACACAACGTACACGATGGGGGTAAGGGCGACCCGCCGGGTCGCCCCTACATTCTGAATTCTTAACGCGCCTAAGGCGCATGCGCGTCGTGGTTTGATATTTGTTCTTGTTATGTGATATAAGCAAAATAGCGAAGAGCTATGCAGTCGAAGAAGCTGGCCGGATTGCTGTGCTGGGAGGATGATTGGCGGCGCGGAGAATTGTGTCAACGAGTGTATCAAGTTTAATCCGATAAATCGAAGCATCCAGTCCATAATCCCGTATGGTGCGTCTGAGCGCGCAGGCGTCAAGGGGTGACCACCTCAGCAACGATTCCAGACGGAAGAGATCGCGGGTGCGCGAAAAGTAGTTGCCTGTAATCAGGATGTTCTCGATGGTTCCACCCGTTACGCTCATGTGGACCTGCAATAACCCGCCGGTAGTCAGGCACTCGGCGTAGTGGTGACACTTTCGCGGAAGCCTGGTTGCGAAGATCCAGGAGTCTTGTGTGTACTTCTCATCCATTAAGCGGCGCACGATTGCCTGTTCGCGGCTGGTGAGAGGAGTTTGTTCAACTGGTACTCGAAAGTGCTGCTCAAATGCACTCGCGAGTGCCTGCTGTAGCTCTCCCATGTTCACAGCAACCCCTTCCTGACGCAGCGTGGTAATGCGTTCACTGAAGCAGCTGATTCCTCTATCGGGTAGATTTTGCGTTGGAAGATTCAGGACGTCGAGCATCAAGGGGAGATCAAAGTCAAGAAGGAGACTGGCGTGGAAGAAGGCCGCATGATCCTCATCCTGCGAAATTGCCAGTCCGGCAATCTTCTTGCCGTTGATTTGCAGGTCGTTCTTGCCGACAAACTCTGCGGCAAGGCCAAACGGGCGCAGGGCATCTGCGAGGATTTTGCCGAATAGATGAAAGAGACCCCGAATGGTGGTCGGCAGCTTTGCCTGCCGATCTGGAATGGCGAAGGCGATGGCAAGCTGGGACGGCGTCATAAGTACCGTGCCACCACCGCTATGGCGGCGGTTGAATTCCACGCCCCTCGCTTCACAGTTCGAAATTCTCACAGCCGACTGTAAGTTTTGATAGCGGCCGACAATGACAGCGGAGCGAAACGTATAGAGATGGAGCGTGGCTAAGGAGCCAAGGGTATGCGCTGCCGCAACAAGGCCTTCATCCACGGCAAGTCCATAGGCGGCAGAGACGTTTTCATGAGTAATGAGTCGCCAAGACACTATTTGGCTCCAGCCAGGCGATGCACCAGGGCTATCACATCGTGAATCTCGGGAGCGCCTTCTACCAACCGGCTTCCTTCTTTGAGATTAACCAGGCAGGTGGGACATGCGACGGCGATCATGTCAACTCCCATGGTTTTTGCTTCTGCAATGCGCTCTGCAGCGATGCGTTTGGCGAGGTCTGGATGGCTTGGCATCAAAGGGCCCCCGCAGCACCTCCCGTTCTCGCGATTGGCCGGGAAGTCAACAATAGTGGCACCAGGAATTGCTCGAAGCACTTCGCGCGGCTCCTCGTAGACATTGCTGTGGCGGCCAATGTCACAGCCATCGAAGTAGACGATTTTCTTAGGCAGAGATTTGCCGATAACCAATTTTTGCTCTTTCAATAGTGAGGCGAACATCTGAGTAACGTGGAGCACTCTGAATGTATCTCCGTAGTGTTTCTTGAACGCTTTCAGACACCCTGCGCAGGAGGTAAAGATGGTCTCTACGCCCAGGCGTTTATAGTCGGCAATGTTCTGCTCGACGAGTTCGCGGCCCAGTGTCTCTTCTCCCATGCGGAAGTAGGGGTCACCGCAGCAGCGCTCCTGATTGCCCATGCTGGTAAAATCTAAGTCAGTTGCCTGGAGCAGGCGAATCAGGGCCTTGCCCGTGCGGCTTGTAGCGTAGGAGACGGCGCAGCCAGCGTGATAGAGATAGCGCGATGGCCGGGGCGTTTGCAACGCCGCAGGAAGCCAGGCGCCGCGTTCTTCTCGTGGTTCGCCAAATGGATTCATGCGGTCAACAACGTATGCTTTGACACGAGCCTGAGCTTCGGGTAAGGGCTTACCAGCAGCCACCATTCCCGCGCGTGCTGCCGTAATCAGTTCGTCAACCTCAATTCCGCATGGACACGTGATCACACATGCATTGCAGTTCAGGCAGTTGTAGATTTTCTCCTGGAAACGATCCGTGAGTTCGAGCTGCCGATCTATCACTGCCTTGATCAGGCGAATCTTACCACGGGCCACCTGGCTTTCATCCTGGGTGATGAGAAAGACCGGGCACGTTTCGCGACAGTTGCCACACTTCATGCAGCGGATGACTTCTTCGACCTGTGGCTCCATAAATTCCATCGGGTTTATCTCCGTTCAATTCATGCACTTCGTATGCGTTGTTACTCGCTACGGCCCATGTTCTCTTGTGGATTCGCTCGTGCAAATCACGCAACTGCGGTGTCAGCGATAAACATCTTGCCTGGGTTGAGAATGTTATTCGGGTCCAGAGCCGTTTTAATGGCGTGCATAACAGCCAGGCCTTCGGGGCCGAACTCGTTTTCCAGATATTTCGCTTTCGCGCTGCCAATGCCATGCTCGCCAGTTAGTGTGCCACCCAGGCTTAAGGCCAGCGCAAAAATCTCGTCAATAGCCTTGTCCACACGTTCCTTCTCTTCAGTATTGCGTAGATCCGTGAGAATCGTCGGATGCAGATTACCATCGCCTGCATGCCCGAAATTTCCGATCTGAATTCCATATTTATTGGCAATATCAGTTACGCCGCTTACCATTTCCGGAATTTTGCTCCTCGGCACGGTTGCATCTTCGAGGATGGTATTGGGGCGAACGCGCGCCAGAGCAGAGAAACACACACGGCGGGCCTCCCAAATTTGCACTTTTTCCTGCTCGGTTGCAGCGATTTTGACGTCGCGCGCCTGGTTTGCCTTGCACACGGCAATGATCTTCTCTGCTTCATGCTGAGCCGCAGCTTTGACACCGTCCGTCTCCAGGAGCAGGATCGCCTGGGCATCACGCGGAAGACCGATTTTTTTGAAATCCTCAATTGCATTAATGGAAGTGTTATCCATAAATTCCAGGGTGCCAGGGATCACGCCGCTCTTGATAATATCAGCCACGGCTTTGGCGGCCATGTTCACATCGTCAAAAATCGCCATCATTGATTCTTTATGCTCCGGCGCTGGTACCAGCTTAACTGTGATCTCAGTGATGATGCCAAGGGTACCTTCAGACCCCACGTAGAGATGAGTCAGGTCATAACCGGAAACGCTTTTCACGCACTTTGACCCAACGCGAATCACCTGGCCGGTTGGTGTTACCACCTGGAGTGCGAGCACGTAGTCCTTTGTAACGCCGTATTTGAGGCCACGCAAGCCGCCTGCGTTTTCCGCCACGTTGCCGCCCATTGTGGTAACGTTCATACTGGCGGGATCCGGTGGGTACAATAGTCCAAGTGCCTCGACCTGCTCGTGGAGGGCGGAAGTAATGACTCCTGTCTCAACAACTGCATAGAGGTCTTGCTGGTTGATTTCCCGAATACGATTAAGTCGGGTGAGAACCATAACTAGCCCGCCCTTGAGCGGAACCGAGCCGCCACTCAGGCCCGTGCCAGCACCACGCGGATACACAGGAAACCCTTCTGTATTTGCCAGCGTCATCAGGCGGGCATTTTCCTCCACTGAGCCTGGCATGGCCACCCCCTCGGGCATTGCTTCTTCGATGGTAGCATCATAGGAATAGCATAGGCGATCTTCGTATGAATCGAAGAAATAGTCCTGGCCGACAATGGCCTTAATCTGGTCGCCAAGTTTATTCTTTTGCATAGTCTTTTCCTTCGGCCTTTTCTTTCTCAACACGGACGATCTCCGCTTCGAGCCACGCCACAGCTGCGTCACCTTTGCAAAGGCCCTTGAGTTCTTCATCCAGGTTTGTGGGCTTAATAGCAAGTATCCATCCTTTGCCGTAGGGATCTTCGTTTACCAGCGTGGCTTGGTTTTCAATCTCGAGGTTGACTTCCGTAATTTCGCCAGAGACCGGTGCGATCAGCTTGCCGATCCACTTGCTTGACTGCATCTTGCCACAGGTTTCATTCTGGACTGCCTCATCGCCCTCAAAAGGAAGGTCAATATAGGTAATATCACCGGCCTGGGCCTGGGCAAAGTCGTTAAGCCCTACGCGCACACAATCCGGACTTTCTATGCGTGCCCAGCAGAAATCTTTATGATAGTAGAGATCATCGGGCATATTGTAATCCTGCACCTTTGCCATTGTTCGGTCTCCTTTTAGCCGGAATGTGAATCAGAATTTCTGTAGCAGAGTGGCTCGCAGTTTGTCAATCATTTGGACGTTCTGGCAGTCGGTCCAGCGAGATGGAGCGAGCCGATCAATATTCCTGTGGCATCCCGAGAATCTGCCTGTAGCTGAAAACAGGGCCATCAATACAAACGTAATACGGCCCAATGTTACATCGTCCGCACTTTCCAATACCGCATTTCATGCGCATCTCAAGGGTTGTGATGATCTGGTCGGGCGTGAAGCCCAGCTTGGTCAGGCCCTGAAGTACGAATTTAATCATGATCGGCGGTCCGCACGTCAGGGCAATGGCATTTGCGGGCTTTGGCGCCACCTCCTCCAAGAGCTGCGGCACAAATCCTTCTTTACCTGTGTACGTTTCGTCGGCCTTGTCAACGGTTTCGTGATATGTGACGTCCTGGCGTTCGGCCCACTGCTTGAGGTCGCGCTTAAAGAGGAGGTCGCCAGGAGAGCGCGCACCATAAATGATAGTGATATCTTTATAGCGGTTGCGATGCTGCGCATCAAGCATGTAGATGATCAGCGAACGAAGTGGAGCCAGTCCAATTCCGCCAGCAACGAAAATAATATTTTTACCCTCCATTGTCTCCAAAGGAAAAGTATTTCCGTACGGACCGCGCACACCGATCGTGTCGCCCACCGACAGATTGTGAATTGCCCGTGTGACAACTCCCATGCGCTTGATGCAAAATTCAGGATGCGGCTGGGTGGGGGAGGAGGTGATTGAGATTGGTGCTTCGCCTGCACCCGCAACAGAAAGTTCGACAAACTGACCCGGGAGATACTGAAACTGCTTGCGCGCCGGATCATCGAGAAACTCCAATGTAAACGTGCGAGTATCTTTCACTGCTGATTCAATTTCGATGGCGATGATGCGCGAGAGAGATGGCTTGTATTGATTCTGATTCTTCTGACTGTGCGGTTTTACTTTTTTCATTTCCGATGACTCACAGAAATCTACGGGATCAAAAACAAAACCTATTCTTCGCAGGGTGATGCAGGATGAGTAGCGCTTGCCAGAGTGCTAAGAATTTCGCGAATATCAAGATTCACGGGGCATGCCAGCACACAGCGGCCGCATCCCACGCAGGCAATTAGACTTTTGTTTTCCGGAAAATAGGAGAATTTGTGCATGATGCGCTGACGCAGGCGTTGCGCGTGCTTAGTGCGCGGATTATGGCCTGATGCATGCAGCGTAAACTTAGGAAACATGCAGCAATCCCAGCTACGGAGGCGGCGGCCAACCTTCCCTGCTACATCATCAGTAATGTCAAAACAGTGGCACGTTGGGCAGAGAAACGCACATGCGCCGCAGCCGAGGCATTTCGCGGCCAGCTCTTCCCACAACTCCGATTCAAAACATTGCTTAAGAAAATCCTGCACTTTATCAAGCGCAAGTGATTGTGACTTTCGCCGCGCTGCCACCTGCTGTTCCTTTTTCCGAATCAGTTCTTGCGGTGCCTCAGCGAGTGTCTCTACAAGTGTTTTCCCCTTTGCGGTCAAAACGTCGATAACATACGCATCCTCTACTTCGGTCAGGAAGAGATCACACCCAGTACCATCCGTACTATTGATGTCGAATGTTTCGCAGAAGCAGGTATCATCCGGCTCAAGACATGCCATGCCGATTAGTCGCGTTCTCCGGCGTTTTTCGATGTAGTAGCTGTCGGTAAATTGTTCGTCATCGAACACCGCATCCAGAATCGTTAGCGCTCGCACGTCGCAAGGCCGTACAGGGAATATGATCCGCTCTCGCTGGGCTGACGGTGCGTCGCCAAGGCTGGCCGTTCCTGCTTCGAAAAAGAAGAGCGTCTCGTCCTGCGGTAAGAAGAATTCTTTAATACTATTACGTGGCAGGCGGTACTTCAGGCAACATTCTGTGCCCCGCGTAATCTTCTGGTAGCGGCTGAATCCGTTCTGCTCAACTGGCGCAATGACATCGTATTGCTTAAGCAGAGCGTCGAGAAATTGCTCAAGATTCTTCTTAGGCAGAAGTTTTGACACTAGAGGCTTTGTTGAATCTTTGGCCATTTTGTCACGCCGGTTTCTTACAAAAACGTGCTGTTGTCATCGTCGGTACTGAACGTATGGAGCGCAGGCGGCCGCTCCAGATCAATGCCGGGTTTATCTTGAAAGAGCTCAGCCACGTCGCGACTGATTTTCCGGGTCAGTAGCCGCAGCTTAATACCCATAGGACATGCGCGTTCGCAGGCTCCGCATTCGCCGCAGCGGCCGGCTGAGTGGAGCGCCCGTACCAGATGATAGATCATAATGTCGCTCGGATGCGTGCCTTCGCTGATCCATTTTGGCTGCGTTTGATCCACAAAACATTCTTCGCAATAACACAATGGGCAGGCATTACGACATGCGTAACAGCGAATGCAGCGACTGAACTCCTGTTCGAGTGCCTTCCATCGCTCGGCTGGAGATAGCGCTTCAAATGCAGCGAGCTCGGCGTCCAGTTCAGAAGGTTTCTTAGCATTTATCTCATCCGCTGGTCCAATCAGAATATCGTAGAGCGGCGGGACATTCACCTCGCAGTGTTTACACGAGGCATATAGCATAGGCGTTTCGCCGGTCGCGCGTGTGTCGAGTATGCCATTGCATACAATACCGATGATGTGTAGGCGATCCTTGCTGATCTGTTTTTCCTTTATCAATCCCACCAGGCTTCGCGCATCGCAACCTTTCACGACAATACCGATTTTGCCGGTTGATTGCATTCTCTGCAAATAGCTCACCAAATTTAATTCGCACTTGTCATTCCATACAAGCGCTGTCGCGTCCTGAGGGTTATGAATAAAGACTGGAGTGACGCGGTTCGGCAGCGTTCCCTGGCCATAGCCGATAATGAGATCCACGACATTCTCAGCCAGCAGTTGCTGAGCGCACTGTCGAAGCTCCCGCTCTATCCGGTTTTCTAACTCCATGCGTTTGCTGATCTCCTACAGATGTGCTGCCTGGATGAGTTCTGGCGGCAAAGAGAACGTCTTGACCAGACGTTTCGCCGGCCCCAGGGCTTTGATCTTCTCAACGGCGTCAGCCACAATACGGGAAAACTTTTCTCCTTCTGCTGCACTGACCCAAGAGAACTGTACGCGGTCTTCTTCCAATCCCACGTAGTCGAGCAGGCGCTTCAGTACGATAAATTTTCGCCGCGCATAGTAATTTCCAGTCAGGTAATGGCAGTCTCCCGGATGACAGCCGGAAACCAGAACACCGTCAGCGCCGTGTTGCAGGGACTTGAGAATGAACAATGGATCAACGCGACCCGAACATGGTACGCGGATGACGCGGATGTTTGGCGGATACTGAAACCGGCTGATGCCGGCGAGGTCTGCGCCAGCATAGCTGCACCAGTTGCACAGAAAGGCGATCAATTTTGGTTCAAATTCTCCGCCAGGCCGAGTCATCATCAATATTTCTTTCTGGTTTATACTATTCCCCGAAATGAGAAATCTTGTATTGTCAAAATGCGAGGAGCTGCGCAACAATCTCTTCGTTCGTAAACCCTGCAATGTTCGGCGCACCGCAACGACAGCTGGTGGCGCATACGCCGCATCCCTTGCAAAGAGTGGCATTCACCACTGCCACGTGCTTCTCTTCATCAATCTCAATTGCCTTGTACGGGCACATTTCCACGCAGAGGCCACAGGCCTTACACCGGCGTTCATCAATGTGCGAGACCACGGGTTCCGTTTCGATAAACTTCTTCGACAGAACCACGACTGCGCGTGCCGCGGCAGCCTCAGCCTGTGCAATTGCCTCGTCAATCAATTTGGGTGCATGTGCCATCCCGCAGAGAAAGATTCCGTCCGTGGCAAAATCTACTGGTCGTAGCTTCATGTGCGCTTCCATGAAGAAGCCGTCGCTATCCAACGGCACTTTCAACAGCTGTGCGAGTGGCTTGTTTTCATCGTGCGGCACCGTGGCCATGCTGAGCACGAGTAAGTCTGCAGGGATGGCAATAGTTTCGTGTAAAATGAGATCGTCGGTTATGACAAAAAGATCGTTGTCTTTATGCTCAACGCGCGGTGGATTCTCGGGCGTGTAGCGAATGAAGAGAACGCCTGCTTCGCGCGCCTGTGTGTAGTACTGCTCCAGAAAGCCAAAGGTGCGGATATCACGATAGAGGATGAAAACATTTGCTGCGGGATTTTTCGCCTTTATGGCAAGCGCATTCTTGATCGCCTCGGCACAGCATACGCGGCTGCAGTAAGGTCGCTCGTCAGTCCGCGATCCCACGCATTGAATCATTACCACATTCTCCATCGCGGGTGCCGTATCGTTCTCTAGCATCTGCTCAAGGTGGCGCTGCGTAATGATGCGTGAATCGCTTCCATAGTCGTATTCTGTCGGCACCTTTTCTGCAGCGCCGGTGGCAACGATCACCACGCCGTGCTGATATTTCGTCTCATTTCCATTGTATTCAATAGTAGACTCAAAATTGCCGATGAAGCCCTCAACCGCTTTAACAGAGGCTGAGGTGAATACAGAAATTTTCTCATGATCTCTGATCTCATCAATAAGATCCCTGAGGTAGACCTGAATGTCGGTGCCAGAGAGTGTGCGATACATGTGGCGAAGGTTTCCGCCTAGCTCGGGTTGCTGTTCGACCAGAGCTACCTGGTAACCCTGGTTGGCCAGGGTTCGAGCTGCAGTCATACCAGCCAGGCCGCCGCCGATCACAAGCGCTGAATACGTAACACTGGTTTTTCGGCGCTCCAGCGGCTCCAGGTAGCGCGCCTTCTCAACAGCCATACGCACGAGATCCTTTGCCTTTTCCGTTGCTTCGCGCGGCAGTTCCATGTGGACCCAGGAGCACTGATCGCGGATGTTTGCCATCTCGAAAAGATAGGGATTCAGGCCCGCTTCGCGAATAGTTTGCTGAAACAACTGCTCGTGCGTTCGCGGTGAGCAGGAGGCAACTACCACGCGGTTGATACCGTGCTCCTTGATCTTTTCAGTGATCAGTTCCTGGG
>CAZVVA010000143.1:0-10183 GCA_964630455.1 uncultured Candidatus Sumerlaeota bacterium | reverse complement strand
CCTAAGGCGCATAAACCACTACGACACAACGTACACGACGGGAGTAGGGGCGACCCGTCGGGTCGTGCCTACATTCTGAATTCTTAATGCGCCTAATGCGCAAAGGCGCATTCGCGTCGTGCCGTCGTGGTTTGATAGTTCTTTTTGTTAGGTACTCTTAGTCTGGGCACATACACCATCAATCGGGTGTCTGTGATTTTTACACAAAGGGTTGCAAATTTTTGTTGCGTCTTTGGCAAGGCCTGCATTAGAGGGAAATTACACATTAAGCGATTTGTGGATTAAAAGGAGGACGCTGGCTAAAATGAGTGCTGAGGAAGAACAGACAAAGAAACGAAGCGAAGAGGCGCAGCAAGAGAAACCCGCTGGAGCTGCCCAGCCGGTTGAAATGGCTGAGCTGGAATTCTCGCACCTGATCGAGACATTTGCAGTGCAGGCGCTGATCTCTCTCGGAAAAGTGATGAATCCGATTACAGAAAAGTACGAACGTGACCTTACGTTGGCTAAATACCACATTGGGATTCTAGGGGTACTGGAGCAGAAGACAAAGGGAAATCTGACATCCGATGAAGACAAGCTGCTAAACGAGCTGCTGCACAACGTGCGGATGGCATACATTGACGCATCGGGCGAGAAGAAGACCTAGCGTGTTAGGCGCATAACAATCCGGGCCACGGATTTTATTGCGGCCGGTAACATTAATGGCATAGCACTTTTCAGGTTCACCTTGAAGGTGTTTTCCTTTTATCATATTGAAAGATCGCCTTGGGGCGCGCTCACAGAGAATTCTCTTTATACTCAACTGTCTCACCCTTAAGGAGCCGCTCGATAATTCCCTCTGCTCGGTGGATGTTGCGCGTCTGACTGACGACCTTCCCCTTCTGATCAATGATGAACGTTGCTGGAATGCCGCGTAAAGCATAGCGGCGAGCAATAGGGTTTTCCCAACCCTTGCCATCAAATATAACAGTAAGGTGCTCGAGGTTATTTTTCTTGAGATACTGCTCGAGCCCTGCGCGGTCGTCATCAAGACTGACTGTAATTGCGGCGAAGTCCTTCCAGGTCTCGTCTTCTGCATGGCGACGCACCAGCGCGCCCAGCTCGGCGATCTCAGGCCTGCACGGGCCGCACCACGTTGCCCAGAATTTGAGGAAGACGACTTTCGAGCGGAAATCTTCGAGCGCGATACGATTGCCACGAAGATCAGTAGCTTCAAAATCAGCCGCAACTTTACCGACCTGTGGGCTGAAAGCGTAATCATACGTTGTCTCGTTCTTAAAGGACGCGAATCGAATGGAGCCGGTTTCCATTTGCCAATTGCCTACGGGCCCGCCCGCTATGGTGAAGCGACCGGAGGCCTCAGGGTTGAGGTTCTCAAAGCAATAGCGGCCACCTGAGTCGGTGCGAGTCTGGCCCAGCGTTTTCTCGCCATATTCAGGTATGTAGACCTGCAGAGTCACCGTTGTGTTGGTCAATGGGGAGCCATCAGAATGGTGGAGCGTTCCGCAGAGGCGATGTTTTCCTCTATAGCTTTCAATGTTGAAAGGCGCGTAGACAATTTCAGCACTAGCCGTTGTACCTGACTCAACTGCTACGGTGGTGCTCTTTCGAAAGTCCGCTTGCAGCTCGCTCCAGCGTTCGCCTAGCCCAACCTGGACGCGGTATTGGCCCGGGGCAATGCCGTGAATCTTGTGTTCAACAGGGCCATGAACGGGCTCACGAAGAATATTCCCTGCATAGTCTATCCTGAGCACCTCATTAAAAGTGCCCACCGTGAGAAAACCCGCCGGAACTCTTTCACCTTCGGGCACACTGAAGCGCACTATCAGCCCGCCAGGTGCCGGAAGCTCAATCTTGATCGAGTCCTCAGCTGCGTTGCATTTGTGGGGGCCGGATTGATAGTAATAGGGGACATCAAGTCGGGAGAAAAGGAGGAAGAACTCTTCTCCACGTGGGACAGGATAGCGATATTTCCCGCGTTGAGAAGAAAGCGGCTGGGCCAGGGAGAAGGTCATACCCCTAGGACGCCTCACGCCGGAGACCTGCCGCACGAACTCGCGCGTAATAAATCGGGGAAGGAATTCAGTAGGCTCGCCCCGGTCATCTGTTACCTCGACCGTCAACTGACATGGTGGCGAAAGCTGAATGCTGACCTGCCCGTCCTCAAATTCCTCATAAGCGAAGTCAACTACTTTGAACGGAGTGGTCTTCGACCTGACTGCCACGCGCAGATCAGGATACCCGCCCATGATGAGCCTTGCGTCGAGTGCGACACGTGCTTTGCCTTCAGTGCCGGCCTGCCAGGCACGAAGCCCTGGAATAATCATCCGCTCTACAACGAGCACCATCACTTCAAACTCTGGCACGGGTTTGCCGTTCGCTTCGGTTACGAAAATCTCAACCGCCTCGGGCATGGGCGGTTTCTCTTGCTGGGCATAAGTTGTGCCCCAGGTGATTACGGCGTACAGTAGTAAAACTCCAGCCTGCATCCATATGATTGATTTTCTCATTTGCACCACTTCCTTTAGGATTATGTTGCCCTCCTAATTTCGGGTTAGGTGTTCTCATTCTCAAAAATGCCTCTATTTTGTAAGCGAGTCAACAGAATTCCGTGCTTTTTCTCTTTATTTAATACCAGCACATTGGTATTTGTAACTTTTTTCGCGAATGGACATTGCGACAGAGGATTTAAAAAGCTTGCATAAGTCTTGGTAGAGTACTTGAATATAAAACTACAGGGATACTGATAAAATTCACTGCGCCTTAACGTGTTTTGCATGCTTGGGGCAAGGTAGCGACATCTGACGGAGTAAGGATGTAGTGGGGCGTGCTCCTGCGAGAGAGAGGGCGAGAATGATTAAGACGCTCGAAAACCTGAAGGCGGCTCTGGAGCAAGAGGAGACCGCCATTGCTAATTATCTGCGCTATACCGAAGAAACCGACGATTTGCAGATTCAAGATATGTTTCGCCAATTTGCTAAGAACGAGAGCTGGCCATACCTCGGCTCTCACGGAGAAAATCACCCAATTTGAAGAGAGTGCACGGTAAAGGAGCAAGGGCAATGAAAGAGAAACCTGTGAAGGCGCTAGGGATTATTCGCGATGCACTGGAGTTTGAAGATGAGGGCCAACGGTTTTACGCCCGTTCCGCTGAGACAACGGGTGATCCGTTGGGCCAGGAGATGTTTCGATTTCTGGCTAGCGAGGAGCTGAAGCACATAGAGAAGCTGCAGAGCGTAGAGCAAAAGCTCATGAAGGACGGGACCTGGGAATCGCTGGCAGAGAAGGGTATTGCCGCAGAGCGCTGGGATATTAAATCGGTGGTGCGCGGTCTGAGTCAGGAGGTGCGATCTCAGATCGGCCCGGATACATCGGGTCGCAAAGCACTGGAGATTGCGGAAGAAATGGAGCGGCGTGGGAAGGCGTTTTACGAGAGCGCACGACGCCGTGTCCGTGATGAGGCCGGACGCGAGCTCTTCGCCTTTCTCGAGCGTGAGGAAGAGGAACACCTGCGGCTGATCTCGGCGACGCGTGAGTATTTTGAGAACCCGAAAGGGTGGTTAGAGTCGGTTGAGGGCTTCGATTTGTCGGGAAATGTGGAATGAGTGCAGAGGCAATTCAGGCGCTCCGGGAGTCAACATCTTCGGCCATTAAATCCTTCATGCGGGAGCCACTGTATTAAGAGACACATTAACAATAAGAAATATCAAACCACGACGGCACGACGTTTACTACGTTAATAATTCAGAATATGAGAGTGTAGTATTAATTCTTCCGTCGTGTACGTTGTGTCGTGGTGGTTAACGTGCCTTAGGCGTACATTTTGATAGCGTTTTTTAGCATGAGGTAAGGCTATGAGGTTTACGAGCTACGTGCTTTCCGGGTGTTTGATTTTTGGCCTTATGATTCTACCGGGGTGTCAGAAAGAAGCGTCTCCCCCTTCTGGATCAGAGGTCAAGAAAACGATTTCATTTCTCACCTTACAGCTCCAGCCGACGTTCAACGATTACGTTACTGGCCTGATTGCAGAGTACGAAGCCGCTCATCCCGATGTTAGCATCACATGGCTCGACTACCCGGCAGATCAATACGAGACAAAGCTGCTGGCGCGATTTATCAGTCGTGATCCACCGGACGTTATTAACCTGACCTACGACATGATGCTGAAATTCTGCCAGCGTGACGTGCTGCTGGGCCTGGATGATGTTTTGTCTTCGGAGACGGTCAGCCGCTACTTCCCCAGGATTTTCGATGACGGATGCCACTATAAGAGCACTACCTATGCTGTTCCGTGGTATCTGGCGCTGGTGGTGACCATGTATAACGAGGAAATCTTTCGCCAGGCCGGCCTGGATCCGGAAAAGCCGCCGACTAATTATCCTGAGATGGCCGAGTATTGCCGGATCATTAAGGAGAAGACCGACGTATATGGGACGTTGCAAATATATACGGAGGCAGGAAGTCTGAAGGGTTATTTGCTGCAGGATGGAGTGCCGCTGGTGGACGAGACTGGCAAGCGTGCGATTTTTAACTCACCAGCAGGCGTGGAGACGCTGGGCTTCTGGGCAAACCTTTACAAGGAGGGTCTCGTGCCGCGCGAAGCGCTGACTGCACGGCATCGGCGACCAATTGAGCTCTACCAGAGCGGGAAGATAGCTTTCTTTTGCTCTGGCCCGCAGTTTCTCAAGCTCATTAAAGGGGATGCACCGGAGGTATACGAGCGTACCCGCATCGGGCCGCGGCTCCAGGGCAAGGAGGAGATGTATCCTGTGGATTTGATGGTGGTGTCGGTGGCGCGCGAGACCAAGTATCCAGAGGTCAGTGCCGATTTCGCTGCCTTTGTCACTAATGGCGAGAATCAGCTGGCGCTTTGCAAATTGGCCACTGTTTTACCATCCGTTGTTTGGGCAGCCAAGGATCCTTACTTTGTTGATGTTGAAGACACTCCCGAAGGACAGGCGCGCAAGGTCTCTGCTCAGCAGCTCCCCAACGCCACCATTCTGGTAACCCCTCTCGAGCGCCGTGCAGAGCTGGACGAGGCGATTGATACAGCGATGCAAAAGGCCTGCCTCGGTGTGTTGACTCCCAAGGAGGCACTGGATGAGGCGGCCGAGCAGTGGACGCAGATTCTCAGTAAGTAGGCTCAAGCAGATCGGGCTTGCCTACTGCTTTCTCGTGCCGACCCTCGCCGTGATGGGCCTCTTTATTTTCTTTCCTGTTGTTCAGGCATTTCGCCTTAGTCTTTACGATTATGTCCCCCTGATGCGCAAAGACTACATTGGGCTAGAGAATTTTTACCGCCTCTTTCACGACCAGATTTTCTGGACCTCCCTTACCAATTCCATTAAATACCTCATGGTGGTGCCGATCATTATTGTATTGTCGCTTGGGCTGGCCATGGTGGTCGAGCCGCAGCTGCGAGGGATGAATTTCTTCCGGGCGTGTTATTTCATTCCTGTTGTTACGTCAATGGTGGTTGTAGGCATCACGTGGAAGATCATTTTTCACGAGGATTACGGTCTTTTCAATCATCTCCTGATGAAGATGGGCCTTATTGATAATGGGATACCCTGGCTGAACAGCATGGGACTGGCGCTGTATACGGTGATGAGCGTGACGATCTGGAAAGGGCTGGGCTATTACATGGTGATCTTTATTGCGGGACTGCGCTCGATTCCGCCGCAGCTCATTGAGGCGGCAATGATTGATGGCGCGAAAAAGTGGCAGCAGGCTCTCTACGTTAAGATTCCCATGCTATGGCCTTATATTTCGCTGGTGGCAATTATTTCCTCTATCAGTGCATTGCAGGTATTTGAGGAAATTTATGTGATGACCATGGGTAAGCCGCTCTGGTCCAGCTCGACGCTAGTTTTCCATCTCTACCGCGTAGGCATTGACCACGAGGGAGGCCAGAATATGGGCTACGCCTCAGCAATGGGAGTTGTGCTGTTTGTGCTGCTCCTTATGTTTACGGCCATCGGCATTCGGCTGATTCAGCGGCGCGAGTACAGAGAGAGCTAGAATAGAAGAGGTAGGGAGATGGGTAGACGAAAAACTGTGGCGCTTTTTATTACATTGCCACCTCGGGAATCCATGCCATGAGAGCGATAGCCTCCGCTGGGGCCGGCCGCCAGCCGCTATATTCAGAAGAGACGCCACCTTGGCGCACAGGCGGATTGGCAATAGTTGGGCTTCTTCTGCGCTATGTGGCAATGTGTGCGATTGCTGTGCTTATGATCGGCCCCTTCTATTGGCTGCTCACGCTTTCGTTTCGCGGAGGTGGAAACATCTACTCCTTTCGCTTGATTCCAGAGCAGATAACGTTGCATAATTTTATATACGCCTGGACAGCGGCGGGGCTAGGAATTAGCTTTTTCAATAGTGTAATTGTGGGGGTGGCAAGTGTCGGGCTCAACCTGCTGCTCGCCTCACTAGCCGCCTATCCACTGGCGCGGCTCACATTTCCCGGCCGCACGTTGATTTTCTATATCATCCTCAGCACCCTGATGATTCCGTTTCAGCTCTACATGATTCCGCTTTACCTCCTGTGCATCAGGATTGGCATCAACGATACGCTTGCTGGAGTGTACTTGCCTTTCTGTGTGGGTGCGTTCGGCGTCTATTTGATCAAGCAACATTACCATACGATTCCGAAAGATCTTGAAGAAGCAGCGCGGGTTGACGGGGCAGGAGAATTCACCATCTGGTGGCGCATCATGTTCCCGTTGACCAAGCCGGCACTTGCCACGCTGGCCATTTTTGTCTTCGTATTCAGCTGGAGCAACTTCCTCTGGCCATTGATTATTCTGAACGACCCCCGGAAATTCACCTTGCCGGTGAAGCTGGCCCAGCTCATCGGTATGTTTGTGGATAAAACCCACTATCTGGCTGCAGGCTCAGTCATTGCCATTGTTCCAGTCATTGTGCTCTTCCTGTTTCTGCAGCGCTTGTTCATAGGCGGTCTTACCCTCGGGGCTGTGAAGGGCTAGAACACTTCTTTACCTGCACGTTACATCTCTTGTTTCAGAAAACATTACAAGAGAGACTTGCCTGGCATGTGGTTCTCTGTTCGCCTTCCCTGCTGAAATCTTGGTAAAGGAAGTAAGATGGAAGACTTCCGCACTGCGGCATGGCGGTAAGGACTTGTGCGCCTTTCCTGGCGTAGACGCAGGTTGATTATTCGCTGGGTAGCATTTCGGGATTGATGTCAATTTTCATGCGATTGCGGGCGTCGGCAAGGAATTCGTTGAGAATCACAGGCCGCTTGGCTGCCAGGTATTGGCGCGCGAGCTCCGGTAGCGCTTTCTTGAACTCGGCGCGATCAGGAGGCTGTTTTTCCTTGAGATGCCAGACTGCGAAAGCGTCGGGGTGATCCGCATCAACACCGAGAGGGGAGACGTTGATAGCACCGATCTTGGTACGTATGGTCGTTCGCGCAAATTGCTGGATATTACTGAGAGCAGGAGGTGGCTCCAACCGGGTAAAAGACTCCTCAGTTGTCTCCAGGCTGAGTTGGCGCTCCTCTGCCAGCTTTTTCATCTCCTCAAACGATGCGACCTGCTCGGCAAATGCTTCAGCATCTTTACGTGCCAGCTCTTCCGCACTGTGGCGCTGGTAATCACGGCGCACGCGCTTTTCCACTTCTTCGAACAACGGAAGGTGCGATTTTTCCTGATGCTTAATTTGCAAGATAACGTTGGACGATTGTGTCACCAATACATCGCTCATGAGACCGGGCTCGAGATCAGCAATGAGGTCGCGGTAATCAAGGAGGCTTCCAATTTTCGTAAAGTAGAATGTATTTTCATTCACGAGGCCAGTTTCGTGAACAGGCAAATGCAGTGCACGGGCCAGGGATTCGAGTGTAGTGTATTTTTGCCAGGCTTCCTGTAGTTTCGCCCCCTCCTGTTTCAGTAAAGCGGAGGTCTTCTGGTCTGTCAGAATTGACTGGATCTTATTTTTGACCTCTTCAAACGGTTGCACAGATGATTCTTTGACCTCATCGGCTTTGATAATATGAAAGCCTCTGGGGCTCCGAATCGGTTCGCTCACTTCCCCGGGTTTGAGTGCGATGGCCGCATCGGTAAAGGCTTTTCCCCATGTGGTGCTCTTTTCGTTAATCCAGCCGACTTCTCCGCCGTGCTTTACCTCCTCATTCTCGGGGTCAACATTGCGTGGGTCGTCGCTGTATTGATTCGCCAGTGCGGCAAATTCCTCACCCTGCTCCAACTGCGTGGCAATATCAGCGATTTTTTTCTGCGCAGCAGCTACAGATTCTTCGTCTGCATCCTCGGCTATGCTGACAAAGATATGGCGCACTTTCAGACGTTTTAGTAAGGTAAATTCCTGGGTCTTGTTCTGGTCATAGTAATCATGCAACTCTTGCGCAATAACGGTGACAGATGTTTCGAGGTCAGTCTTGGATATCAGTACGTAAGCGTAGTTCATCTGATTCGGGATACGGTAGTTCTCTATATGATCCTGAAAGTACACCTGGAGATCATCGGGCTCTACTTCGACCTTATCCCGGTATTGCTCTACGGGAAACAGCACATAGTCTATCTTGAGTTTCTCTTCTGAGATCAGATACTCCTGCCAGACCTCGAATAGTGACGCCTTGGCCTGGCCTAAAAACAAATACTTAGTCTTGCCCAGGGTTTGTCTCAACTGCTGTGCCTGGACAAATCCCTCCTCGGTCTGACGTGTATAGTTGAGATAGCGTTTCAGGTTCGCCGCAGTATCTTGGGGAAACATGGCACGAATGAAATTCTTAATCTCCTCATTTGTGACTATGATATCCGCTTTTTTTGAATAATTCAAGAGAATGCGATTGTCAATTGCCTCCAGGATGATGTCATACATTGGAATGTACTTGTCCATGCCCTGCTGGGTAAACACTTCCGGTGGAATGCGTAGAATTTGGGCGTATTGGGTCTGTAAATCGCTTTTCGCAAAACGCAGTTCACCTTCTGTGATGTCGGACCAGCGACCTATGCCGGGGGATTTGACCCGTGCGTAATAGAACCCTGGGCTGCGGTTGCTCGCTTTCTGCGACCAGCCATAGAAAAAGACAAATGATGGAATGATCAGAAAAAGGGTGACCTGAAGAGTCCGCTTCATGACTTTTTTGGATCGCAACTGTTTGAGCATTCTAGAATTATCTCCTTTGCTCTATTGTCTTATCTACTCAAAGTGCCCGAAAATTCATCAGGTGTAGAGTTTGAACGCTCATATTGTGCTAAGAGCCCTTTGGAGTGCGCAAGCGTAGTTATACCGGAGCTTGCGCCTTCATAAGCCGAAGCGGAGCTTCGGTCTCTCTCGTAAGCTACGCTTACGAGAAGGAAAGCGGTAGCTACACCATGTTTCGCTACCGCACTCCAAGATCGTTTTTATCGTAGACTCTATTATTAGCGCTTTCTACGTTCAAAAAACGGGCACTTTGAGTCCCTAACAGTAAAGTGCTTTTGCTTTTTTTCGAATAAGGCAGGTGAACCACGGAAAAACAGCGGCGTTATTGCTTCAGCGTGATGAGATCGCCGCTACTGATCGTTCCGTTCGTCGGATCGTAATTATGAAGCAGAGCTCGCACAACCGTGAAAGTTGAGTTGACATCGAACTCCCTGACTAAATCCATATCGTAGTCTTCGTCTGGCCCAGCGCTAATGAGGACCCAACCCGACCTCTCACCCTCCCGCCTGGCATTTATCGAATAGTAGCTATACCAGTGATTCTCGTCGAAGGAAAAGATATCAACAGGCATACGGGGGAGGTATGGCGTCGGGGTCGTTAGACAGGTATTTTTAAACGTAGGAACCAGCCGGTTTTTGTAGGTCTTATACTCCCATGCAGGATAGGCATTATAGTCAATGAAATAGGCTTCCAGGGCAGTAGTGACCTTCCGGTGATTATACTCCCCACCACCAACCTGTGCCCGCAGATAAAGCGCGCCCGAAGTAAGCATGACTGCCGCAAGAAGGCCACATGCTGTCCACATGGTTTTTGTCTTGTGTCGTGCTTTCATGGCTGCCCCTTTTATCCTGGCTAGCGCCCTTGGACTGGCTGGGTTACTAGAAGTACTCTTCTGCTCTGAATATCAGTGGAGCCACATTCTTCAGAGTTTCTGAGTCAATCACGTGGCCCACGATCAGCGAGTGATCGCCTGCTGCGAACGTTGACACCACTT
>CAZVVA010000142.1:9648-10212 GCA_964630455.1 uncultured Candidatus Sumerlaeota bacterium | reverse complement strand
CCCTGGTTGTGGGTGTTGTGGCGAATTTGATTCATTACAAAGGGCATAAGGAGATTATCGAAGCTGCACGGCGCGTCAAGGAGCGGTTTCCAGAGGTGCGGTTTATTTTTGTGGGACGCGACGGGGGGATGCTGGAAGCGCTGAAGGCGCAGGTGGCGGAGTGCGGCGCAGAGAAAGAGGTGCTGTTTCTTGGCAGTCGCCAGAATATTCCGGCGCTGCTTCGGGTATTTGACATTCAGGTACTGGCCTCTTACGAGGAAGGATTTTCGAACGTAATTCTGGAAGGGATGGCTGCTGGAAATGCGATCGTGGCGACTGATGTTGGAGGAAATGGCGAGGCAATCATAGACGGAGAAACCGGGCTTTGATCTGGACCATTGGCGGTTCGCTCAGAAGAGCTTATCCGTCAAGAAGCTGAAACCGGCTCCAAACTACCGCGTTGTCTGGGGCACGTAAGCCGGCAGTTTCCTGTCGGCAAAGATGGGCTGCAACCGGGCAAAACGCTGGCGGCCATTCAGCAGCGGGATCGCTGGCCAGCTATCACCGATCAGCGGCCGCGCATAC
>CAZVVA010000142.1:0-9638 GCA_964630455.1 uncultured Candidatus Sumerlaeota bacterium | reverse complement strand
CGGAGAAACCGGGATATTGGTGAAGCCGCGCGACCCGATAGGCTTAGCAGAGGCAATTATGCGGCTGCTGGGAGATGCGGACTTGCGGCAGCGCATGGGCAATGCCGGTCGCCTCCGCGTGAAGCAATCTTTCTCATGCGAACGCCTCATTGCGGATATGGATAAATTGTATGCTAGCCTTAAATCCCTAAGAAAAATAAGAGACGATGCGTGAACCGCTTCGCGTAATACGAGCAAATGAGATTACGTTGGTATGAAGTTCGATAAAGGGAAACATCATAGGCGGTCCATAAGGTTGAAGAATTATGATTGTTCGCAGGGAGGGGCGTATTTTGTAACTATTTGTACATTTAACAAAGAATGTTTACTTGGGAATATTCTGGATGCAAAAATGCAGCTGAATGAGATTGGAAAGGTTGTTGCCGATTATTGGAGATGGTTGGGCCAACAATACGATTATATCTATTTGGACGAATGGATAATTATGCCAAACCATTTATATAGGATTATTGTAATTACCGATGAACGTAGGGGCGGTTCGCGACTTGTGCGCCTCAGGCGTAACCGCCCCTACTTCTTCTTCACAAGATCCCACCATTCGTACTCCTCGAGGTAAACCAGGTCAAAGAGCATGAGTCCCTGAGTATGCTTATATGCGGCGCGCATGGCTTTTTGGAACTGATCGGGATGATTCTGGTACTGGAAAATGTAGAGCCCACCAATAACAGGGACTATTGATTGGACGACATGGTTTGTCAGCCGCGCTCCGCCAATGACGCTCTGCCATGCGGGAAGTCCCTTTTTGAGCGGAGCCTGCTCCTCGACGTCATAATAATAGAGGCCGCTGAAGAGGAGATCAAGGAGGTCAGCGTAGGCGGTTTGACTGTAATTAGGCGGTGCCCATGCATACGTCTTTTCAGGATGGAACTTGGGGCTAGCCCAGTTCACGCCTTCTCCATAGTAGTTCGGATACCAGGAGCCAACGTAATCGGCGAAGATCACACTGGGTTTTGCGTTTTTGACAACGCGGCGGGCCTCGAGGAAGAACTCCTTGATGACATTTGCGCGCCAGAAGAGCCATTTGGCATAGAGCGGCCCGGGTTCGCGCTTTATCCCTTCAGGGTTTTGTGTCAGTCGGTGAATGTCATCGGGGAATCGTTCAACGGGATGACCAATAAACTTCTCGAATGCAGCACGCGCTGCGGGACTGAAATCAGCGGCCAGACTGGCAAATCGGACGCGATCAAGGCAAATGCCATCAATGGCGTAGCTGGTCACAATCTCGCGCAGGATGCTCAGCTCATAGTTGCACACGTCGGGCAGGAGGGGGGTAACGAAGGCTGCGGGATTTTTTGTCACCTCAGTAGTTGGCGCAATACGTGCCTGCGTCTCGCCCTCTGGGATCATGTAGTCATAGCTCTGCCAGTGCGACCGATCGCTGTATACTCTGCCGACCTTGAAATGCGTGTGACCTTCGGCAAAGACGTTCATGGCGGCGAATACCTCGAGCTTCCGCTGATGGCCTTCATCCACCACGGTGGCCAGCAGGTCGTAGTCCTGCGGATACACGAAGCCTTCCCACTCTGTGAGGCGGGGTGCGACTTTGCTCTGGTAAAGTACATGACCGGAGATTGGCTTCACATCCACGATCACGCAATCCACACCGGCATCCACGCACTGATCCAGAACGCGTGCAACGCCCTGGCGCGAACTCAGGCGCTGGAGATTAGCTGTGGCATCGAACCAGAGGTAAATTTTCTTTCCTGCAGGCTGGCGTGGCTGTGGCCGTTGGGCAGAGAAGTGTTCGCAGGAGACAAATGAAAGTAAAAGCGAAAGGATGAGGATATAGGGTATAAGCATGAGTTCGTTCTTGTTTTTGCCTCTCTACTGTCTACTGTCTACTCTCCTCACAGTGCGTACATCAGAGGCCTGGTTCAGGAGGTGCGAGAGCTATTTGTCTTCATCTTCTTTGAAAAGTTCGGACAGCTTCTCTTCAATAAATTCTACGGATTGTAATTTAACGGGCTGAGTGGCATCTTTATCGAGGAGAGGTTGGACGGTTTTAACAAAGGCCTTTGAGGCGTCGCGAATTTTCTTTTTGGTGATGGAGGAGTCGTAAAGAATGTTAAGAAAGATGCGATTATTGATCAGAGCAAAATAGATGGTATCAATTCCTTTACTATGGAAATCGATAGTCATTTCGTTGGAATTCGCAATATTGACCAGGGTGCCAAGCGCAGCCACAGAGCCCGCGGCAATCGCGCCTATATCTTCAGCCGGGAGATACGAGAAGCTTCCCTCGGAGGCAATGACATAGCCGCTTTTATCAATCAGCAGCACACACCGGGCGTTCGTGTTCTCAAGGATCTTTTGCATCTCCCGAGTGATCGTATTAATGGCTTCTTCTGACAGGCTATAGAAGTTCGAGATCATCGTTATGACCCGTTCCTCCGAAGATTCGATTCATTAAACAGGGCTCTTTGTCACTTTTGTCAGTTGGCTAATAATGAGCAAACATCCCTGCATTACGATAAAGAACCTATGTTTTTAAAGACGAATTCATTACACCCGTAACTTCCGCCACAGGTTTTTATCCGCTCCATCATAAATCCTCGTGAATGATAAAAGTCAAAAATCTCTTCCGGTTTAGCAACTTCGAAGGGATAACCACCAATCCAATCCACCCAGTCATAGAATTTACTCATTCCACGACTTTGGCTTTTAACTCGCCACTCTTTGAAGGGATCTCTACTGCGAATCATGTGTATAATTGCATATTTTGATTCGAAGAATAGCATTATTGGAATAACGATAAAAAGGCGAGCCCATTTAGGGGCCGTATTATATATTTTCTTTACTTTAAGCCAGCGCCGACTGGCCCCACCTTGGTCATTATAAATTGCTATAAACAAATATCCACCATTTTTTACCAATGCGATGACATTTTCCAGCGCTTTCCGCATTGCCCCGGTGTGGTGGAGAACACCCCAAGCATAAACAATATTCCATTGGCCTAGGCTTGCCAGATAACCGGTGTCCAAGATGTTACCTTCTTTAATTGTCCAGTTGCTGGTATTTAGACAATACCGGCGTTTCAGTTCCAGTGAGCATGCCACTGCCTGGGGATCGCAATCAAAAGAATGAACGCGTTCCGCACCTAGCCTCATAGCCGCTAATGAGAAAAGCCCACTCCCTGAGCCAATATCTAAAAAAGTCTTACCTTTAAAGTCATCGAGCATTACCATATCCTTAAGCGACTTCACGGCAGAAGAGATTCGTTCTTCATTGAGCACTGATAAAAAGCGCTGCCAGTTCTTGCCAAATGCGAATCGTTTTTCATTACAGCTATTATTTTCATCAGACATATTCCCAACCTAACGTCTTTCATTTTTCAATTGGTTGGGATCCGAGCCGAGCGCCCAGCTATTTTGGTTTTGAATATACGCCCAGGCTCTCGTTCAAGTGTTCAATGACCTTGGTGCATATGGCCTTAAAAGTACCAATTACGCCTTTGTTCTCGATTGCAACAGACTCAAAATAAGGACAGTTGCGATCATTAAGCATCGTTTCGAATTCTCCAACAGGTGTGGTGTTCTCCAGATCGCGCTTGTTGTATTGAAGCACAAGAGGGATGCTGGAATAGTCGTAGCCATATTCTTCGAGCATGGCTTTAAGTTCGAGGAGCGCCTCGAGGTTGTCTGACAGACGATTTGCATTAGAGTCGGCAACGAGGACGATCCCATCAACACCATTAAGTACCATTTTTCGAGTTGAGCGATAGAGCGGTTGCCCGGGTACAGCGTAGACAAGAAACTTGGTTGCCATACCATGTACCGTTTGCACGTCAAGGGAGAAGTAGTCAAAGAAGAGCGTGCGATCGCCCTCAGTATTGATGCACTGGAGCGAACTGCGGTGATCAGAGGGGAGCCTGCCGTGGATGCACTGGATATTAGTGGTTTTTCCACCCAGGCTGGGTCCGACGTAGACAATTTTGCAATTAATCTCTCGCTGTTTGTAGTTAACAATCGCCATCAGTCAGGAAATTTTAAAAAAATCTACCTTTCCGTTGTTTAAAATCGTTACCTTCTAGAAGACGTCCGGGCAAAAGTCAATGCAAAAGAGCGTAAGGCTGGCCCTACTGTTACCATGTTCGCAAACAGTTAGTCAACGGACAGGACAGGGAGTGATGTGGCGAAATAAATAAGCAAGTAGGAGACTGAACATTCTCGCCTTATGAATTTTCTGTTTGCGTTGGTGGCACGAGGGGATGTGCTTCGATGCCTTTTTCCCGGAGAGAGTGGATAAATTCGGGGAAACCATGTGTGAGATAAACGATTTGGGGCTTCACCTGCTCAACATATTCAAAGAGTTCGTCGTGGTCGGCATGGTCGCTAATGGGAAAGACTTCGTCGACGCCGAATTTGTATTTTGCTCGCGAGTCAATAGCCCACCCTGAGACGTAGAAGAGTCGTTTGCGCGGAATAGAGCGTAATGAGCGGGTTTTTCGCTGGTAGGGAGACGCTACTAGGACAGTGCCTGATGGCAGGTGGCCGTCAAAGGGCACGTAGCGGCCAAGTTTCACGCCCAGCTGTCCGTAGAGCTGGCAGAGGGAATAGATGTCACGTGTAACTGCAACGCGGAATTTCTCCTGGGTGAAGATGCGAATCATCTCCTGGCTCTTGCCAAGCGTGTAGGCAAGGATCACGGGCTGCAGATTATTGGACAATGCGGAAGTGATCGCCTGGAGCAGCTGATTGACTACGACCTGGCGGGAAGGGAAGCGATAGTGAGGCCGACCAAAGGTTGACTCCATAATCAGGATGTCAGCCTGTTCAGTCTGGAAGGGCTCGACGGTCAATGCAGGGCGCAGTCGGAAGTCCCCTGAATAGAGCAAACGCTGGCCTTTCTTCTCAATGAGTATTTGTGCGGAGCCAAGGATGTGGCCAGCGGGCAGGAGTTTCAAGCGCATGGCGTCGAGAGACATCCAGCAATCGTAGTCGAGTTCCATGACTTTGCATTTTCCCACGCGGTGCTGGGAGAGAAGGGAGGTAGCGCGGGAGGCGATGATAGTTTTGTGACGGCGGACGTGATCCAGGTGAGCGTGCGAAACGAAACAGAGTTCGCGACTGCGGGGCGAATCGAGCCAGAGATTAGTGTCGCAAATATGAATGCCTTTTTGATATTCGAACATTATGGCGTGTCCCTCATGTTTCACTCTTAGAGGTAGAAAGAATTCCTTCGGGTGTCAAGAGATAGTGACATGTAAAATCCTTGGGCGACATGAGATGGTCGAAATTTTCAAATATCTGGCTATGGTGGGTAAATATTAAAAGGTTCTTTCTTTGGCGCAATGAGCCAGTAGGGGCAGTTCATGAACTACTCCCACAACGTGCAGCTTGCAGGTAGGGGCGTTTAATTAAACGCCCCTACAATTGAACGCTCTGCTCTTCCAAGATGCCAGCTGCTTTCGTTCGTGCAGGATCAAAGGAACGCACACTACCCACCACAAAAGCGGAAGAACCAGTTTTCAATTATGTGAGCAGTCGGGGAGTTTTCTATAACGCCGACTGCTCATAATGACTAATGATATGAGAAATAGATTAGGATATGTATCAAACAAGAATAATCGTGTGTTATATGGTGGATGGATCTCTATAATAGCTTGAAAGGATTTATCCTGAAGGAGATCCCTTGCTTCGCTTGGGATGAGGGGTCGGAGAGAAAACTCCCCGACCCCTCAATTATGTGATTCTGTATTTGTATGCGTCAGCAGGAATCGGCGAGTTCGCATAAGACACAGCATGCCGATCAGATACAAAAGTGCTGCGACAAGCAGCACAGCCGAGAATCCCCAGATGGAGCTCAACAAGATGCAGAGCATCGCGCCCAGCACCGACAGGCATGCATTTACCCCCCATATCCAGGGAATCAGCCGCTCGTTGTGCAGCGCTACGATTTTGATCCCGAGGGGGAATGGCATTCCCATCAGGACGCCGAGCGGAAAAAGGATAACCGCACAACTTAGCGCTTTGAGAATCATGGGAATGTTCAGGAATGTGTGAATGAGATACGACAGACCTACGCTGTAGAAACAGATGAGAAGGCTGAGCAGTGCGACCGTGAATAGGAGTTTTCTGTAGAGATTGCGCGTGAATGTTTTGGTCAGCAGGCTTCCCAGACCGGAGAAGACCAGTATGGCCGCTAGTATCAGGCTGAGCGAATAGAGTGGCTGGCCCAGGTAGACGATGAACTTCTGGATGAGAATGATCTCAATGAAGATAAAACCGAGGCCCAGGCTGCTGAAGTAGATAAGAAATGACACCTTGCCTTGTGTTTTTCCGTATTCGTGCCTGAGCCTACGCAGCGGCAGAAGGATGAGCACTATGGAGAGCAGCAGAAGCTGGACGATGCTGATGATCAGAGTCCAGTGGGCAAGCGGGAGACGAGAGATGCCATAGCCGAGGTCCGCTGCTTTAGGCTGCTTGAAACGGAGTGCGTCTGACCATTTATAGTATTGAAAGAAAAAGGGGTCGTTGTCGGTGACTATAGAAATGTCGTAAGGATACTGCGCGATGAGGCGCGCGCGTTGTTCTGATGAGGCGCGCAAGAAAGTGTTGAAGACATTGTCTTGCGGCACACCAGGGTCGTAGAAAAAGTCGAATTGATACATAGCGCAGAAGTCACGCAGACGCTGGAGTTCCAACTCAGACCAGGGCTGACGCTTAAGCAGAATAGTGCCCCAGTGGGTACCTTTGAGAATGACAAGATGCAGGGCCGGATGGTCTGCGCCCATGGATTCCAGAGCCTCGAGACTAATGGCAGCCAGGCGCAGGGTCTCGCGCGGCGGATCGAAATACCAGCGCGTCACGCTATAAATTCCCTGTGGTGTCAGGTGGTTCAGGATATCGCGTATTGCGTCGAGCGTATAGAGATAACTTTCCGACAGGACGTAGGCGCCGGACGAGAGTGCCGCATAGGTGTCCACACCGCTCATTTGAATAATGTCGTACTGAACAGTCGTGGTGGCGAGGAAATGGCGACCTTCATTGGCGACGAAGCGAATTTGGGGACGGCTGAAAATTCCGTTAGTGAACTCCGCGTAGCGCCGCGTAATGAGGTCAATCATAATGGGGTTTACTTCGACAGCTGTAATGTCTGTGACATTATGGTAGAGCGCAACGAGGACGTCAATACCTCCGCCGACGCCGATGATCAGCGTACGGGGCCGGGAGATCAGTTTGTATACCGCAGACTGAGTGGTCGCGGCAAGAAATGGCAGCTCAGCGCGAAAATCCTGGTCAATGCGAAACAGAATAGTCGGGGCAGTGCCATCTTGCGTTATGAACCGGCCTGGGTAAGAGTTCGTGATGAAGAGGGGGCTGGTGTCGCCGCCGAATGTGGGCAGGAACTGGCCGGGGCGGGTTACGTCCACCCGCGCAATCGTGCTCCATTTTGAGTATTCGATCTGATCGCGCGGGAAGCCAGCCAGTTCTTTGCTTGGCGGGACATGAATGGGCCACGGGTTGCGAGTGAACCACATCAGGAGGCCAAGAATAATGAGCGAAAGGATGAAGATAAGGTTGCGGCGTTTGAGCTCGGCGAGACGTGCAAAGTAATAGGCTGCCAGCGATGCGATCAGGGCACCAGCGATCAGTGTAGCCGGTGCGCCGAGAAAATTAACGCCAACCACAGCAAGGAGGGCGCCTGTGCCAGCTCCAAGGAGATCGAAACAGTAAAGTCGGCTGATCTGGCGCGGATAGTAAGAAATGAGAAAGCCCAGGCAAATACCCGCCAGGAAAAAGGGAATGAAGAGCACTATATAAATGACAAATAGGGCGAGGATATTGCGCGGCTCCTTGAGCAGTGCCAGCGGTTCAAGCCGGATATGCGTAGCGATGAGAAAGCAGATGATGAGACTCACTGGGTAAGCAATTGCAACGCGGGCCACAGTGGGTAGAGGAGATGGCTGCTTGCGAAGTAGATCCGTCGCTGCCAGGTATGAACCTGCAGCCCCAAGGCCCAGCAGACAGATGCCTATGACGATATAGGCAAAATGGTACCAGAGCATGACCGAGAAGATGCGAGTCAGAGCCACCTCGAAGATCAGTACCGACATAGCAATACAGAAGATCGCTGGGACCACGCAGGCGGGGCTTCGGGCAGATGATGTGGAGAATGTGTTAGTCATAAGAATGTCGATGGCTAGATGTCAATGTTAGCTGCTGACCGAGTGTCCGATATTCCAAGCAAGGCATCGCCGGAACTGTTGGTCTGCCGTGACCGGTGGATACCCATTTGTGCTTCTGAGCTAGTTGACGGGTCGGAGAGTTTCTGACCCGTCATCCTGAACGTTTTAGAGCACTAGAGATTTTTCGGCGGGGTTGCGAACATAGTGAAATCGGGGAAGAAGATGAGCCTGACGATGCCGAGTGGACCATTGCGCTGCTTGCCGATGATGATATCGGAAAGCTGCCCCAATTTTTTTGGTGCAGATTCGTCCTCAAGTTCCTCGGTTTCCTCGGTCTCGCGCTCGCGATGTACAAATAGGACGACGTCAGCATCCTGCTCAATGGCGCCTGACTCGCGCAGGTCGGAGAGCATGGGGCGCTTCTCGTGTCCTTTACGATGTTCAATAAGGCGGCTGAGCTGTGAGAGGGCAATGATAGGGATTTCGAGTTCGCGGGCAAGACTTTTAAGGGAGCGGGAGATGTCTGCCACTTCCTGCTGACGATTTTCCGTACGGCCGCTGCCCCGCATCAGCTGCAGGTAGTCAACGATGATCAACGCAAGCTCTTTTTCAATTGCCTTAAGTCGGCGAGCCTTGGCCCGGACTTCGAGAATTGACATTCCCGGGGTATCGTCAATATAGATGGGAGCAGCGCTGAGGAGACCGGCCTTGTCGGTCAGGCGTTTGAGTTCCGAGCCGGAGACGTAGCCGGTGCGCACGCGGCCGGAGGAAACGTGGGCAAGTGAGCACAAGAGCCGGGCGTTAACTTGCGAGGCGGCCATTTCGAGACTAAAGATGCCTACCGGGCGATTCAGTCGCAGGCCCACGTGGGTGGCGATGTTCAGGCTAAGCGCCGTTTTTCCGATGGATGGCCGGCCAGCGATGATGATCAGGTCGGATGTTTGTAGCCCGCAAGTCATCTGATCCAGCTCGATAAACCCGGTGGCCAGCCCTGTTACCTCCATTTTGCTGTGATAGCGGATGTTGATCTCTTCTATGGCCTCAGCGGTCAGATCGCTGATGTGAGCGAAATCCCTGGTTGCCCGCTCCTGAGAGATGTCGAAGATCAATTTTTCTGAGCGGTCGAGCATTTCTTCGACCTCGTAGGCTTCGTTGTAGGCATGCTCGAGGATGGTGCCAGAGGCCTGGATGAGTTTGCGGAGCTTGGCCTTATTATAGACGATTTTGGCGTGGTGATTAATGTTGGCGGTGGAAAGCACAAATTGCTCGAGTGAAGCGAGATAGCCCGGCCCGCCCACAGCATCGAGCACGTTGCGGCGCTTCAGCTCGTCGCACAGGGTAGTGAGATCAACAGCTACGCCGTTGTCAAACAGGCTCATGATGGCATCGAAGATAATCTGGTGGGCGGAGCTATAGAAAGTCTCCTTTTGCAGCAGCTCAACCACCAGGC
>CAZVVA010000141.1:0-10227 GCA_964630455.1 uncultured Candidatus Sumerlaeota bacterium | reverse complement strand
ATAGTAAGCATCAAAGGCTGGTTATTATACAGAAGGTCAAACATAAGGGATTCGGCAAGGAGCGGAATTTGTTATGCAAGTCTAAAGATACTGGAGTTGCTATATGTGTTAAGCCTTTATTCTGCTAACTGATCTGACAAAGAGCCCTTCTTAATTTCATTGACAGCGGCAGGATGTGGTGTTAGCGTCTGTTTTCGTTTTGGCTTGAGGATTAAGGTGGACATCCCTCACCGGACATTTCGCAAGCAAAGGGAGCATTATGGAATACTTATCAGGACTGGTGATGGCTGCGGCTGCCCAGCAGGACTCTGGGCAGAGTATGACGCTCATGATCATGATGTTCGGCACCATTGCGCTGGCCTTTTATTTCATTATTATCAGGCCACAAAAGCGCGAGCAGAGACAGCGTCAGCTTATGCTTGAAAGCGTGAAAAAGGGTGACAAGGTGGTCACCATTGGGGGCATTCACGGCGTTGTGGTGGATGTGGACACCAATGCGAGCGTCGTGACTGTTGAAGTGGCGAAGAATGTCAGGTTAAATTTCACCAAAAGTTCAGTTTCCAGTATTAGCAAGAAAGGAAAAGACGCGAAACAAAAGGAGGCAGCTCGGGCAACCAGCGAGGAGAAGAAAAAGTGAGCACGTGCCGCTTGATTTCTACGCATGATGTGCGGGCAAGCAGATTTTTTACACACACATGCAGGTAGCGGCCTCGCGGTGGCGTGTTGCCTTTCCGTGTGAATAAGACTATGAAGAAGCAAAACCCCTTTCAGATGCCTCAGATGGATAATCTTGAGGTGAAGCCCAGTGTTGATCAGCCAGTTCTGGTCACAATGGATGACGTAAAGACGAATCCCGAGGTTCAGGTACTGGTGAACAAATCTGACGAGTACCTGGGCATTATCGGATACACGGACCACGGAATTAATCACGTGACCAGGGTATCGGATGGCGCCTACAAGATCATCAAAGAACTCGAATTGCCTGAACGTGAGGCGCATTTGGCAGGCATTGCCGGATACCTGCACGATATTGGCAATGTGGTACATCGCCACAATCACGCTTACGTCAGCGCACTCTTGAGTTACGATATTCGTATGAAGATGGGAATGGCGATGGAGGAGATTACCATTATCATGGGTGCCATTGGCAATCATGACGAGAGCGACGGGGATCCAGTTAACAATCCTTGTGCAGCGTTGATTATTGCCGACAAGTCGGACGTCTTGCGCAGTCGGGTGCGCAACCCGCGAATGATTAATTTTGACATTCATGACCGGGTGAATTATGCAGCCGAGGAATCGCAAGTCGTGGTGGATCGGAAGAGCCACTTAATTACATTGAAGCTGAAGATCAACACAGACATTTCGCAGGTTATGGAGTACTTTGAGATATTTATGTCCCGCATGACGATCTCGCGGCGCTCAGCAAATTACCTGAACTGTGATTTCGGGCTTATTATTAACGACATCAAGTTGTTGTGATGGCGTCTACCTCTCGATTTCCATCCCGTTGAAGGTTTCACGCGCATCGGCAGCGGTTGCGACAAATACTGCATGTGCGGTATGCATTGCATAATGCCATGAAGAGAACTGTGCGAAATGGGTGGATGATCGAGGGAAACCGGCCAGCCCACCGGAATCTGTCAATTAACTGTTCGGAAAGGTGAGGGACGAATGCCGAAGGAGTTGAACTGGAGAATTCTTTTTATCATTGCGGTTACACTGGTGTGCCTGGTGTTGATCTATCCCACGGCACGTTACCTTATCCAGGTGACAACGAAGCCAGAGCCGCGCGATGCGCTCAGGCTGCTGGAAACTAATTTTCCGGAGTACTTCCAAGCGGCAAAGCCTGAAACCAATCGGCAATGGCGCGACTTTGAGGCAAAGATGGATGAGCTTCTGGCTGTTAAGGATATTGTAAGCCAGCGCGATGCCATGTTGGATCAGCTGCAGGTGGTTCCTGCGAAGCGTGAGGAATTTCTCGGACTACTTAACGACCTGGGCGAGCAAAAATACTTGCAAAAGCTGCGCGACAAGAGCATCAAGCTGGGCCTGGATCTGCAGGGCGGTGTGGACGTACTGCTTTCGGTTGATCTAGACAAGGCGGCGCGTGATCGCTTGCGCATGATTCGCGACCGGATGAAGCGCACGTTCCAGAACAACGATATTGATGCTACGCTTGAGCTGAGAGAGGAGATTAACTTAGTGCTGATCACGCTTGAGGATCAGAGAGATTACCGTGCTGCGGCGCATATCGTGGATGATTTTCAGGACTACTTTGAGTCGTTCGATGTTGAGGATCTGAGGGAAGGACGTCTCGAGCTAACGTTGAGTCCGGAGGTGGCGAAGAACTATGCCAAGGAGGCCATTGACAGTGCCTTGAAGGTGATTCGCCAGCGGGTGGATGAGTTGGGTGTGACCCAGCCATCAGTGGTGAAGCAGGGTGCCAATAGAATTCGGGTTCAGCTACCGGGTGAGCGTGACCCAGAGCGGGTCGTTCGGAACATTATCAAACCCGCCACGCTGGAATTTCGTCTGTTGCACGATGAGAGCGACGAGATGGCGCAGACGCTTGTGGATGATAGGGGGAATCTGCTTCCTGATGCGACTGTTCCGGCCGGGTATATTCTTTTGAAGGGAGAAATCACCAGTCGTGATTCTGACACCGGAGTGACCACCACACAGGATGATGTGCCATTTCTAGTGCGCGATAAAGCGGCAATTACTGGAAAAAATCTGGTGAATTCCTGGGTCAACTATAACCAGGTGTCGCTTGAGAGCCCGGTTGAAGTCTGGCTGGAGTTTGACCGTCAGGGGGCCAGAGACTTCCGCGACATAACGACAAATAACGTCGGCAAGAGGCTGGCGGTTATTCTCGATAACCACGTCTACTCTGCGCCGCTAATTAAGGATCCTATTCCGGATGGCATGTGCTACATCTCCGGCAATTTCACCATGGAGGAAGCGCGGGAGCTCAGCCTGATACTCAAGGCAGGCGCACTACCAGCAGAGCTCAAGCCGGAAGAGAAGCGGGCAGTCGAGGCAACTCTGGGCACTGATTCGATCCGAAGCAGCGTGAAGGCATTAGTCTTTGGGGCAGCGCTTGTGGTCGTCTTCATGATTCTTTACTACGCCAGCGCGGGGCTGATTGCTGATTTTGCATTGCTCCTGAACATCTTGCTCATTCTCGCGGTGCTGGCAATGGCACGAGCCACCTTGACGCTCTCCGGTATTGGCGGCATTCTTCTGACCATTGGCATGGCCGTAGATGCGAACGTCTTGATCTACGAACGGGTTCGAGAGGAGGCGAAAGGTGGAAAACCGATCAAGGCTGCAGTCTCTAATGGATTTCGACGTGCGTTCAGGGTTATTCTTGATTCGAATATGACCACGCTCATTGCCGCACTCGTCTTGCTGCAATTTGCCGAAGGATCGGTGCAGGGCTTTGCCCTATGCATGACCATCGGGTTGCTGGCTAATCTCTATACGGGCCTCACGGTGACGCACTCGCTTACAGACTTATGGGTGGGCGTGAGAAACAAAATTAATGTGGGCTGGCTGGCGATTTTGCGGCACGTAAACGTGAAGTTTCTCAGTCTGCGACATGCAGGTTACATCTTGTCAGGGTGCCTTTTTATCTTGTGCCTGGGCACGCTGATAGCGAATAAGGGGCCGAACTATGCGGTGGATTTTAGCGGCGGCGTGGTTTCGGATGTAGTCTTTCACGAGACGACATCTACGAGTGAGGTGCGAAAGGCCCTGACGCAAGCAGGAATCAGCGGTGAGCGGGTACAGAAGGTGGCAGGGGAGAATGAATATTCAGTTCGCATCAAGCTCATAGACAATGATCTTGAAAAGACGCAGGATATCCTGGAGACGTCACTGGGAGATTATTTTGGCGCGGACAGTTTCACTGTTCTTGGGACGCATAGCATTGGCAACGAGATCGGACAGGAGTTTACACAAATTGCCCTCACCGCGGTGATTATTGCGGGCATCTGTATTCTTATCTACATCTGGTTCAGGTTTCAACTAGCATTCGGGGCGGCGTCGGTCGTGGCCTTGCTCCATGATTCTTTTATAACGCTTGGCCTCATCACACTGCTTAATCGTGAGATCAGTCTAACTGTGGTGTCGGCCCTGCTGATGGTGATTGGCTATTCGATTAATGACACGATTGTGATATTTGACCGGATTCGAGAGAACATGCGTTCAGTGTTTGGCAAGAGTTTTCGCGAAATTGCCGATATGAGCATTAATCAGTCGCTCAGCCGGACGTTTATTACTTCCGGGACATCGCTGATGGTTATTCTGGCTATGTATTTCCTGGGAGGGAAAGGCCTAAACGATTTTGCGCTGACGTTGCTGATCGGGATCATTATTGGGACTTATTCGTCGAGCTTTGTTGCCACGCCGTTGATCTACGAATACAGTAAGTGGAAGGGACTGCGCACAGATAAGGAGAAAAAGGAGCGAAAGATTCTGTATAAGACCACTCAGGTGGCAAAGTGAGAAGGGGTAATTAAGGAGGGAATGATCATTGAAAGAGTACACCACTGAACAGCTGCGCAACGTGGCACTGGCAGGTCACACTAGCGCGGGGAAAACAACTCTGGCCGAGGCACTTCTCTATGCGCTGAAATTTACTGATCGGCTTGGGCGCGTGGATGAAGGCAATACCATTTCAGATTATGATCCGGAGGAAATCAAACGAAATCTCTCGATAAATGCGTCTGTGCTGCCGGTTGAGTACAAAGAATTTAAGATAAATGTGCTTGATGTTCCTGGGTATCGCGATTTCATCGGCGAAATTAAGAGCTGTCTGCGAGTGGCTGACGCAGCGATACTCGTGCTTGACGCCACAGGGGGCGTTGAGGTGGGCACGGAGTTTGCCTGGGAGTACGCGGAGGAATACGGTGTGCCACGGGCATTCTTTGTGAATAAGCTGGATAAGGAGCGAGCCGATTTCGCGGCCACCATGCAGAGTATTCGGGACGTCTTTGGAGTTCGTGCTGTGCCGGTCGTGCTTCCGGTTGGCAAGGAAGCGCAGCTGGAGGGTTTGATTGATCTTCTCCAGATGAAGATGATTACAGAGGAGCACGGTGGAAAGGCCACGAGCGGGCCGATACCTGAAGCACTCAGGGCAGAGGCAGAAGCGGCGCGCGCCAAACTGGTCGAGGCCGCGGCTGAAGGCGATGACGAGTTGACGATGAAGTTTCTCGATGACCAGCCACTGAGCGAAGAGGAAATTCGGCGGGGAGTGAAGGAAGGGATGATGGCAGGCACGCTCTTCCCGGTGCTTTGCGGGGCAGCGGCACGCTCGCTAGGAGTAGAGAGTCTGCTGAACTTTGTAGTGTCCTGCTTTCCATCACCCCTTGAGCGGCCTGGAATGGTGGGAAAAGTTGCCGAGGGAGACAAGGAAGAGGAGCGCCGCTATGACGTGTCGCAGCCATTTTCCGCATTTGTCTTTAAGACGGTTTCTGATCCCTATGCGGGCCGGTTGAGCTTTTTTAAAATCATTTCTGGGTCCCTGAGCAGCGACTCGGTGGTTTACAACAGTAACAAGAGCACGGAAGAAAGGATCAGCCACTTACTCTGCGTAAGGGGCAAAAAGCAAGAGAACGTGCACCAGTTGGCCGCTGGTGACATTGGGGCCGTTGCAAAGCTCAGCGCCACCACGACGAATGATACGCTTTGTGAGCTGCGCCATCAGATTGAATATCCACCAACGGCATTGCCTCCGTTGACGTATTCCATGGCGATAGTGGCCAAATCGAAGACAGATGAAGAGAAGGTTGGCCTCGCCATGCATCGCCTGATTGAACAGGATTCCACATTGTCGCTGCGCCGGGACGTGGAAGTGCGGCAGACAATTCTCTCCGGTATGGGTAACGTGCACCTGGATGTAGCTGTGAGCCGTCTGCGCCAGCACTCTAACGTCGATATTGATCTAGGGGAACCGCGCGTGCCTTACAAAGAGACTATCACCCGGAAATCCGAGGGACAGGGCAAATATAAGAAGCAATCAGGCGGGCGCGGCCAGTATGGAGACGTCTGGCTGCGGCTGGAGCCCCTCCCTCGCGGAACCGGTTCTGAATTTTCGTGGAAAATCGTTGGCGGAGTGGTTCCGAGTAAGTATGAAGCGTCAGTGCATAAAGGCGTTAATGAAACGATGGAGAAGGGGATTCTTGCCGGCTACAAGGTAGTGGACGTTAAGACCGATTGCTATGATGGTTCACACCATTCCGTAGATTCGTCGGACATTGCCTTCAAGATTGCCGCATCAATGGCCTTTAAAAAAATGGCGCTCGAGGCAAGCCCTGTTCTGCTCGAGCCGATTATGAATCTGAAAGTTACAGTGCCAGAGAACTTCATGGGCGACGTGATGGGCGACTTGAGCGCGAAACGTGGGCGCATTATGGGTAATCTCGTGCATGGGCGAAAGATTGTAATTGAGGCACAGGTTCCGCTTGCCGAGATGTTTGCGTATTCCAAGGAGTTGCGGTCGCTGACTCAGGGACGTGGCGTATACGAGATGGAATTCTCGCACTACGAGCAGGTGCCGTCAAACCTGCAGGAAAAGGTTATTGCCGACGCGGCCGAGCGAAAGAAAGAAGAGGAAGGCTAGGCCGGCAAAGACGCTAAATGTAAGGAGAGTCAATGGGGCCTGGCAAGGAAGTGGTAGTCATATTTAAGAATGCACGCTACCATGGGAATGGCGTGATTAAGGAGATTGATGAAGATTTTCCTGTGCGGAGAAATAAAATAAGGATAAGAGTGGTATTGCCGTTGGGCGAGGTTGCTGGTTTCAGAATCCATTGACGGCGCAACGTTATTAGAAAAGTCGGTCCCGTGATAGAGTACGAGTTTTCCGAGCACGCTTACCATACGCTAAAGGAACGGAACATCCGGGAAGCCTGGGTGAAATTGGTCATGAGAGACCCTGAGAAGAAAGAATTGAGGGAAGATGGTACGGTTCATTACATTAGAGCAATTGAGGAGTATGAGGGGCGATATTTACGTATCGTGGTGGATCCAGATGTCAAGCCCCTGAGAATCGTAACCCTCTTCTTTGATCGCAGATTAGGGAGGTTGTCATGAAACTAAAAGTAGATCACAAAAATGACGCTTTATATTTTCGGCTCAATGAATCAGCAATTATTGACTCCGAGGAAGTAAAACCGGGCGTGATTCTTGACTATGACGCCAATGACAATGTTATTGGGATTGAGATACTGGGCTTGAGCAAGCGTGTCCCATTGGAAATGTTAAAGAGTTTGCAATTTGAGACAGTGTAAGCTCAGCAGGCCCTTCGCCTAACAGCCAATGGAGGCGGCTCGCTTTGTCCAAATGCCTTTTCGACACTTGGCAAACATGCAGAACGTTATTGGCTCCTCCGCAAAGAACCAAGGAGGGTAAGCCGTGTCGGTAATTTTAGCAACGACGCGTGTAGGCATCTGGAGGGGCGCTGGGCACGGTTCTGTATTTATGGGCTACGTGCGGCCGAAGAACATCTTCATTTCGCGAAACAAGTCCTCTTCATTGCACTGATACACTTTTCGCGCCGGCAATGAGTGGAGAAAAATCGTTCCATATTGTCGGGTGATGACGCGGCGGTCTAAAATCAGCACGGCGCCTCGGTCTGTGCGACTCCGAATTAACCTTCCGAATCCCTGTTTGAATTTGATCACAGCGTGGGGAACTTCCAACTCATAAAACGGATCCTTGCCCTGCTTTACCAGGAATTCCGCACGAGCCTCCAGGATTGGCTCAGAAGGAACTTGAAAGGGCAGTTTGGTCAAGAGCAAGCACTGAAGAGATTCACCTTTAACGTCCACCCCTTCCCAGAAGCTTGAGGTCGCAAATAGTACGGAGGAGGCATCCTGTTTAAACTTGCTCAGGAGACGATGGCGATTTTCGCTTCCTTGCCGCAGGCAGGTATATCCAAGTGTATGAGCAATGGGACTCAGGGCTTCGTACATCGCGTTGAGTAGCTTGTAAGAGGTAAAAAGCACGAATGCCCGGCCTTCGGAAATTACAATTGACTTCACGATGAGCTGTTTTAAACGGTCGGCGTAGCGCGGGGTGTTTGGCTCAGGGATGTCAACCGGGACGCCTACGAAGGCCTGCTGTTCATAGTCAAATGGGGTATCGAGCTGGAGCAGAATGAGTCGACCGGTTTGTTCCAGAGTTCCGGATCGAGAGGGTTTGCGGTGCTTGGGTGATTGCGAGGTTGGACGCTTTTTGCCGGCTGTCGTTGTATGGTCACGCAGCCGATAGGATTGTAAGCCCAGCCGGTTGCGGAGATAATCGAACTTGTTATCTACAGTCAGGGTGGCTGATGTCATCACAATGGTTTTGTGTGCTTCATAGACGGCGCGCTGCATGCTCTGACTTATGTCAATGGGCGCTGAATAGAAGCGCAGGATTGGTGGCCTTTGCTGTTGTGGTCCAACATACTCAAACCAGTGGCAAAAGGCCTCATTGCGCGAATAGAAGAAGCGGAGTTTGGCTGCGGCATTTTCCAGGCGGAGCGCCTGGGCGCGCAAGTCAAGCAGGGGCGAGGCCAGGTCTTCTCGTGCCGATTCGGACAACTGTGCCGTGGCCTTGAGCAGCGCCTTGATCTTGCCGGTAAACGCGGTAATCCCTGCTGTTATGCTCTTGATCGCCTCGTTTACGGCTGTGTTCCAGAACGACGAACAGGCCATGCTTTCAGTCACGCGCAGCTTTATGTCGTGCTCTGCTGTTTGTCCGCTTGCTTTCGTGTATTCCTGTAATTCCTCGATTACGTGGTCAAAGGCCGCGTTAATGGTTTCAAGCAGAGCATGGCGTTCAGGTATAATCTCATTGTGAATTGCCTCGAGTATCTGTGTGGTCGCGGTTTTTTGCTCCTTTTTCGATAGGGCAAAGAGCTTTTTCGCGAGAAAAGGAAGAAGGCCTTTATTCTCTTTCTGGCTTGATACCAGGCGGCCAAGAAACCGTAGCAATCCCCGTCGGGTGATACGGTGGCTGAAGTAAGAGGTGGCAACGTCCTCCAGGTTGTGCGCCTCGTCGAATACGATACGATCAAAGGGCGGAAGGATCGCCGCAGTGGTGTAATTGTCAGTTTCCTGGCGCAGGGCAAGGTCGGCCATGAGCAGATGATGGTTGGCTACGAGGATATCAGCGCGTGCCGCACGCCGTCGCGCTGCGTAGAAAAAGCATTTTTCGTAGTACGGGCAGCGAATACGCAGACAATTGTCATACTCGCTCTGGAGCTGCTCCCAGAGACGTTCGTTCGGCTGTACATTGAGATCTCCCAGGCTTCCATCCTGCGTTTTGTCTGCCCACGCTATCAACTCATTGAGCCCCACCCGCAGCGATCCATCTTCAAGAGCCAGGGGCTCGGTTTTGAGATAAGCGGCCTTACGAAGGCAAATATAGTTGTTGCGCCCTTTCATCAAAACGCTTGTGAACTTGAGTTCCGCACATTTCTGCAGCAGGGGTATGTCCTTATGAATCAGCTGCTCCTGGAGATTTATGGTGTTGGTTGAGATAATAACCCGCTCTTGATTCTTCAGACTCCAGAGCACCGCTGGAGTCAGGTAGGCCAGCGATTTTCCCGTGCCGGTGCCTGCTTCAATTATCGCAATGGCGTTTGTATTGAAGGCCGTTACAATACACGAAGTCATATCGTACTGCTGCGGGCGATACTCGAATTCAGGAAAGTTGCGGGCGAGCGGGCCTTCCGGGATGATGAGCGAGAGGCATTCGTCGGGGCTGAGTGGCTCAATGCGCTTCTCGACCACTGGTTTCACAACCACGTAGACGCGTGTACACTTGTTGTCAATGATGTATGATCCAATGTTCATACTTCCCAGAGAAGAGGCGATGCCAACGTCAGCGTCTGAGGGATCCAGAGGGCCATCGGGATGATTATGAATCACGATGTCGCCCGGCTGGGCGAGCTGGAGGAGCACGGGAACTGCGTTTTGATTGCCAAAGGCGTGGGGCTCAACTTCAATTATACACTGCTCAGCATTGACCTTGCCGATAAAAAAGACCTCATTACCTCCATTATCTGCAATTGCCGCGCGCATCTCATCACGACACTTTTCACTAATGAGACGGGTAATCTTGGCGGCAGACCGTACCGGTTGTTTCTGAGTGTCAGACATACTGTTCCAGATTCTCACAGAAAATTGTTAAAAGCGTTCCACGCAAACCAGCGCTCGGGATATTATTGAG
>CAZVVA010000140.1:5349-10227 GCA_964630455.1 uncultured Candidatus Sumerlaeota bacterium | reverse complement strand
TTACTGAAATATCATTAGAAGATGAAGGGGAGATTCGCCATTTGAAAGAGCACGGCGTCAGCGTTCAATTCAATTGCACAATTGCCCGTCACAATGTCAATCAACTCGACGCATTGTTCCACCTGGCCGAAACACTTGGTGCAGATGCATTTCACATTTTTATGCTCGTCCCGGTCGGGTGCGGGGTTGAGATCGCCGACGACCAGATGCTCTCTGCCGAGCAATACGAACATGTCTTGAACCACTTCTACGATATTTCCAAGCGCAGCACCATACATACCAAAGCCACCTGCGCTCCGCACTACCAGCGGATCATACGTCAGCGCGCCAGGAGCGAACGCTTGACATTACAGGCCGTTGGCATGGAAGCCAATTCACGCGGCTGCCTCGCAGGCTCCGGCATCTGTTTCATCTCACACCAGGGCGAAGTCTTCCCCTGCGGCTATCTGCCCATCTCAGCTGGTAACATCAAGACTCAACCATTCGCTGAAATCTGGCAGAATGCCGAAGTATTCCGGAAACTTCGCGATCCGGATTTTCTGAAGGGAAAATGTGGGCGGTGTGAATATCGGCGGGTCTGTATGGGGTGCCGCGCACGTGCCTACGCTGCCACCAGTGATTTCCTGGCTGAGGAACCCTTCTGCCTGTATCAACCGGCGAGGCGGGAAGAGGTCTGAGCGCTCAGCCCTTGTGGTTGCCCATAGTGTTACGGCAATTGATTAATTTGCTTATAGACGAAATTTACTACCTGCTTTTCCCCTTTTGGCGGAAGATCGACAAAAATCTCAAGCGTTTCTGAATCTTTCTTCTCGTGACGCACGCTTGGCCCTGCCAGCTCTTCAATCTTCCAGTAGTCCGGCACAGTTTCAACGATCTTCAGCGTTACGGGTTCCTTCTTAAAATTTTCAATCTCGTACTGAATGTTCACAATCCGGTCGAACAGCACGACGTTCTTGTTGCTATTGCGCACAACGCGGTCGCGCTTATCGCTCATGATGCTGCGTTTGACCACCACGTCACGTGCCACACCCAGATACAGCTCACTCTTCTCTTTTACAGGGGTATCCTGCATCCAATCCTCACCGATAAAAATCGTGGCGCCTGAACTGTCGCGCTGAAAAATCCGCACCTTTCCTCCCGGCAGCTTGAACTGCCCCAGACCACTCTCTATATCATTACGCAACTCATAATACAGTGGCACCTTTTTGTCATCAACCGCTGGCTTGTAGATGTAGACCTTCTTCACTGGCAATGCGGGATTCTGGAACGATAGCATCTCGCGCGTTTCGCCATTTCTCAAATTTTTCTCCCACTCTGCGCCGTAGCCTACGCGAATCCCTGCGTTGGTAAAATCCTCCCCGCTCTGGTTGCGCAGCCTGAAATACGACTCAATAATCGCCTGCTTCTCCTCCTGATCCGTCACCGCACGGTATGAAACAACCCGGCCAAACCCGCCCATCAAATAGTATATCCGAATGCGTTCTTCCGTTGCCTGCGGGCTGTAGACCTCCCACACCAGGGCATTCTCGTTCGGTGGATAGCTCACGTTCAGCATCTTGACCGTATCTTTATGCGAGAGGATTTCGAATTGAATTGATGAGGGATCAATGCTGACCCCTTGCCAGGAAAAATCAATTTTATTGATGCCCGACTGCAACGTGATGACTCGCTCTTCAGTCACCAGCGTATAATTGGGATTATCCAGCGCGATCCCGATAACATCGCGCTCCGGCAATGTCACCAGCTTAACGCGCGCCGATACGCTGTCAGGCAATACCAGTAAGATAACAGCCAGAATAATCAGCACTCCGCTTATACGTCTCATGGTTCTTGCTCCTTTCTCCTCGATCATCCGCATCCTTGCACATTACGAATGCTCGCAATGTGCTCCCTACTTTGTTTATCTCGTTATCTTTGTTTCGACCTGAGTCCGTGATGCGTGGTAACCGTATACTGAATTACCCGTGTTCCCAGTGCCGGAACCACAACCTTGTACTGAATCGTATTCTTATCCTTGCGCTCGAAATTTTCTGGGGACTTGATTTCCCAGTCACCCTGAAAATGGCGGGTAAGCTCCAGCGGTACGTCCTCCGACTTCGAATTACGCATCTCAATTTTCCACTCTTCTATTATATCCCACCCGCGGACATTGCGCCACGAGTCGTATACAATCTCCTTGCGCTGAAAGTTCATGCGCTTGGGCTCAACCGTAATCAGCCCATCTGGGCCAAGATTCAGCTCAATGTCTTCGCCAACAGGAATGTACTTGCTCTGGTACCTGTTAATATATGTCAGACCGCCGCTCCCGTCGGATTTAAACACATGAAACACCCCATCGGGCAGAGGCTCTTTTCCCAGATGCGCTTCCTCATCATTCTTCAGCTTGTAGAACTTCATCACATTCGGGCCATACTTGGCATCGTCATACTCGTACGTCAGCGTCAAGGGAATATCATCCACTGCAAACGATGGGAGCCGCTTTGCCCATTCATTCTGGATAGTTTCGCGCCCTTCTATGGTATAGAGAAAATACTCAGAAATCCCCTCTTTAATAATCTCCTTTGGCCGGCCCAACCTAAAAGCCTCCTCCGATACAACTTCGGCCTTGGCCATCCTTGCCGCAAGAACCCGCTCTTTCATCTCCCTCATGCCCGCTCGCGCCAGATCCGCAATCTTCTCGACCAGATGAATCTCGCCCACCAACAGCCGCGTCTGGGTATTCTCATAATCCTCGCCGCTACGGTTTGTCACCCTAACGTAACTCTCCAGCCGCATGATAGTTTCCTCAGGATTCGCACGCACAACATAGTCCGCACTCCACGTGAGCCCACTCGTAAAGTAGGTGATCTCTATGGGAACCAGCCCCGAGTAGCTGGACTCAACATTCCAGATCAAGACATTTGCTGTATGCGCTGGATATGTGATGTCGAGAATTTGAAACTGCTCAGGATGCTCCTTAAACACCAGGTTAAGCGAGGTAGGATCAATCAAGGTTCCCGCCCAGCTGAATTGAATCTGGTTCAACCCTTTCTTGAACGTCATCTGGCGTTGTTCCTTCACCAGGGTCAAATCCTCGCTGTTATAAATCGTAATCTGCACGCTGTCGCGGCCCGGAATCGTCACCAGATCAACTTTTGCACTGGCAGACAAGGGTATCATTACGAGGAAAACAACGCCGAGGCGCACGAAAATAGATAGGGCTCGCTTCATGTTTCTGCCTCCTGTGTCCATTAGGATTATTCGGTCCGCACTTGACGATAGAGAATCTCGCACTCGCGAACAATCTCCTGAATCTCCTCGCGTTCGTCATGGCGAAAGCGGTCAATAACCTCTTTATAGTAAGACTGAGCCTTTTTATAAATGCCCAGGCGATCGTGGGATAATGCCAGCCCATACAGGGCAAATAGCTGGATGTCCTCCTGGTCAGGGTATTTCTTCAGAGCAGCGCGGTATACTTTCACAGCATCTTTGTATTGGCGAAAAGTATAGTATACCTCCCCCATGCCAATATAGGCGGGTGGGGTATAAACAGTATCATCGGGAAATCGCTTAATAACCTCCTCAAATTCCCGGATAGTTGATAGCAACTGTCGGTTGCGTCTCTTCGGATCCGTGCTCATAAGTTGATTCTGCTTTTGTGCCCTGGCAAACATCAACTGATCACGCGCCGTATCGAAGGTTGGAATCAAAAACCGAGGCCCACATCCACCTAGCCAGGCCAAGCAGACTACAAGAACCGCCCATGCGCATATTTCTTTCAGTCGCATTCTCTCTCCCCTTTCATGGAAATCAGCGTTCCGTTGCTCAAATCGATAAACCGATCAAATATCCCATCATACCACCGGAGAGAATGCAAAGCAAATAATGCACGCCAGCGTCCTGCTGAGCCTGCTATATTGTTGAGACACCATGGGACGTATTTTGTTCCTGCAAAAATGCTTTCGTCTCAAGATCCACCGGGACACGACGAAAAAAGTCCCTCATCTTTACACTTTACAACAAGCCAGCAGGGCGAAGTTAAGAATTTAGGATCTTCCGGATCTGTACAGGGTCAACCTGGATAGAGAACCTGGCAGTATCCGCGGTCGTGGCGTGAAGGGCAAGGGTGCTTTGCTTCTTTGGCCTTCAGCCAAACCACTAACCCGCGCGACCTTGCTCGTGTTTTGGAGAAGGTAGCTATGACGACGGAGCGCCGCCTTACTCTCCAGCTCTGGAGTATTCTGCCAGCAGAATCAGCAAGGTCCGCGAAACAGCTGGTAAAATCAATAGCCACAGTACATTGCGTCAAGTTCCGCCGTCTCCCTACCCACCATAGAAACGGAAGAGCCAAAATTTATTGAATTGCGCTCCTTGTCTATAGTATGATTATTGTTGTCTTTGGTTGACAAAGGGAATTCTGTCAATTGTTATCCGGCAGGATACGGTCTGGTCACGAAGGGTTGGCCTGAGTTGACCCTTGTGGTGAATGTTCAGATTGGATGTTGATCCTCAAACCTACGGCGACCCCATCGGTCGGCTGACGCTCAGCATTTCCGAAGCCGTTCACAAATACGGACTGCTCGGTCATGGCGAGGATAGCGTCGAGTTGGCCTGGATTGGCGGGGGCACTTCGATGTCGCTCTGGCTGGCGCTGGGCTGTTTCCTGTTCCTTTCGGGATTTTTCTCGGGTTCGGAAACAGCACTCTTTTCACTAGACAAAATTCAATTGCACCGCCTGAAACGCGAGCGCCGCCATGGCATTCGCGCAATCCAGTGGCTCCTTCAAAGCCCCAGGGACACACTCACCACCATCCTGTTCGCCAATATGTTCGTTAACATTACGGCCACCCTTTTGGCAGGCGCCCTGGCCCAGCGTTACTTCGCCCCACACCCCTATAT
>CAZVVA010000140.1:0-5339 GCA_964630455.1 uncultured Candidatus Sumerlaeota bacterium | reverse complement strand
TGGAGAGATCGTTCCCAAGACCCTGGCTATAGAGCGCGCAGAGACGATTGCCCTCCGCGCCGCACCCGTCCTGCTCCTGGTCTCCCGTCTGATAATTCCGGTGCGTAAAACCTTACTGGCTGTCTCTGATCTCTTCTTCCGAATTCTTCGCATCAGGTCGGACCCCCACGTAACATTCGTCACCGAAGAGGAACTCAAGGCGCTATTGACTACCGGTGAGATCAAGAATCTTCTGGAAGAAGATGAACAGAAAATGATCAATAGTATCTTTGAACTTGGCCAGACCACGGTCGAAGAGATTATGACCCCACGTACGGAGATTGAATATTTCCTGAGCACTACCCAACAACAGGAACTGCTCGCCCAATTGAAAGCCAGTCAACACAGCCGCGTACTCATCTGCGATAAGAATCTCGACAACATAATCGGCATACTGCACGCAAAGCATCTGCTGCTCAATCAGGACACCTCCTATCTGAAACTCTTGCAGCCTCCGCTATTCGTGCCGCCGAAAAAAGGGCTTACTGATCTCCTCGCGGAGTTCAAAAAATCGCGTCGCCACCTTGCTGTCGTCATAGACGAGTATGGAGGTACTGCTGGCATTGTGACAATGCACGACCTGCTGGAAGAAATTGTCGGGACCATTCGCGAAAGCACGGAATCGCGAGCAGATGAAATCTTTCAGGAGCTCCGCCATAACGAATACCTGGTTCCTTGCAAAATGGAAGTCAGCGAGCTCAATGAGCACCTGCCTCTCGCTTTGTCGGAAGACATGGGACGAACTGTGAGCGGCTTCCTCATAAACACCCTGGGGCGCATCCCCAAAGCCGGCGACGAGGTCGTGCTGCCTAACGCCCTGTTTCGCATAGTTAAGATGGGAAGAAATCGCGTGGCTGTAGCACATCTCACGCTTCAAGCGCCGCTAACAACATCTGAACCGGACGGTGTAGAACAACCATGACGGGAATCATCATATTCTATATCGTGGTCATTCTGGGGTGTGTTGTATTTTCCGGATTCTTCTCTGGATCCGAGACCGCTGCAATCTCCGTTAATCGCTTAAGAATCCGGAATATGCAGACCCGAGGGGATAAGCGCGCCAAAGAAATCCTGGGCCTGTTGAGCGATACACAGCACGTCCTGGCAGTGACACTGGTAGGGACTAACATCTGTACAGTGTTCGGTGCTCTGGTTGCAAGGAATCTGTTTCATCAACTCCTTGTGTCACAGGGCTGGGAAGAGCAGCTGGCCCGCTATATCCCGCCTGATGAGCTCCTCGTACTCCTGGTAATGACACCCATCTTCTTGATCTTCAGCGAAATTCTCCCCAAGCAAATCTTCCGCACAAGGGCCGACAGTCTTATGCTCCTTATCATCAAGCCCCTGATCGCGCTCTCCGCGTTGCTCAGGCCTGTGGTGGTGGTCCTCACTCAAATTGCCTACATCCTGCTCCTCCCCTTTGGCATTCGCAAGAGCACTGTGCGCGATCGTCTTACCCGGGAAGAATTAAAATCTCTGATCGGTGATGGGATACAAACCAAACGGGACGAAACCACCCAGCGCCAGATGATCCAAAGCATCTTTGATCTTGAAAAAACCCTGGTACGAGAGGTCATGAAACCGCTTGTTGACGTCGTTGCCGTCCGACTGGGTGAGACAACCATTGATGGCGCACTCGATCTTGCGCGGAGAACCGGCTTTACGCGTCTGCCAGTATTCAAAGATCGCATTGTCAATATGATCGGCTATATTGACATCTATGATGTCCTGGCCGCCGCAACCCAGGGCCAGCCCCTTGATGCTTTTGTAAAGCCTGCCTACTACATCCCCGAAATGGCCCGAATAGACGATTTACTCCAGGAATTTCTCCGCCAGCGTATTCAGGTAGCGATTGTAATTGACGAATACGGCGGATGCAGCGGCTGGGTGACCCGGGAAGATCTCATTGAAGAAATCGTTGGCGAGATTGAGGATGAGTTTGACAAAGCCACTCCCGCAATCATTTCCGAAGCTGACGGATCGTTTCGCATCGAGGCACGACTGGATATTGATGACCTCAATGAAGCCCTGCACCTCAATCTACCGAAAAAGAACTGCGAAACTATTGGTGGCATTGTTTACAGCAGCCTGGGCCGGGTGCCAAAAGTTGGCGAAAAGATCTATCACGACAACGTTGTGATCCAAGTCACGGAAATGGATCAGCACAAGATCACCCAGGTGAATATTAAGAAGATCAGCCCTCAGACAAACCCGCCGCAGGGCACATGAGAGTCTCGGCTCACAACGATGCCATCGCTGTACTGTCTGCCTCCTACTGCGTGAAAGGCCAACTCCGCACATGTTGGTTCTCTGCTCTTGTCTCAGAACAGATGTGCACTTTCTATTTGATTTTCTGTGCGTCCTTTGTTTCATATATTCACAAGTCGCTGTTAAAAAGTCCAAAAATGCTTGATGCCTGGCAGGTTCCGCTCCTGGTCTTCATGGACTGAAGACCCTTGCAAGGAAGGATAATCCTCATGGCTCTTGAAACGCTTATTAAGAAGGCAATTGAAGAAGGTGCGTCCGATCTCCACTTGCGTGGAGGCAGCCCGCCCCGCCTGCGCATTGACGGCGAGCTCTATGAGATCAAACAGCCAGTCCCTACTGACCAAGAAATTAAGCAAGCCGTCTACGAAATGCTAACAAAAGAGCAGATTGAGCGATTCGAACATTATAAGGAGCTCGACTTTGCCTTCAGCGCTCCACATATCTGCCGCATGCGAATTAATCTCTTCCTCCAGCGCAACAATTTCTGCGCCTCCATCCGTATTATTCCGGATCATATCCCTACTATGGAGGAAGTCTACCTCCCCAAAGCCTGCTATAACTTCGTTGAGCTGAATAAAGGGTTGGTGCTAGTTACAGGGCCATCAGGATGCGGGAAATCCACTACCCTTGCCGCAATGATTAACCATATCAATGCCAACCGCCGCTGCCATATCCTCACCATCGAGGATCCCATTGAATTTGTGTATTGCGACAAGCACGCCATGGTAAGTCAGCGCGAAGTTGCCCTCGACACGCGCTCGTTCTCAACTGCGCTGAGACATACCTTCCGCCAGGACCCTGACGTCATCCTGCTGGGCGAAATGCGCGATCTTGAAACCATGCAAACCGCGATCACCTTGGCTGAGACAGGCCATCTCACCTTTTCCACTCTTCATACTGGCGAAGCCGCCCAAACGATCAACCGCATCATTGATTCTTTCCCTCCCCATCAGCAGGGACAAATTCGAGCACAACTGATGGTATCACTTGAAGGCATAATCTCGCAAAAGCTGCTCCCACTCAAGGATCGCCGTGGACGCGTGGCAGCTCGCGAAGTAGTGATCTGTAATAGGGCTGTAAAGAATCTGATTCGCGAAGGTAAGATTCAACAAATCTCCTCGGCAATCCAAACCGGGCTCGAAGAGGGCATGGTCACGATGAACAACTCCCTGGGCCAGCTCTACGAAAAGGGCTTGATTTCTTATCGGGTCGCGCTTAACGCTTCCTGGGACAAGAAGGAATTCGCGGCCAAGTACCACAGCCGGCAGGTCGAAGAATACGAGGCACTCTAAATAAATCTATGTATGATTGAAATATTTGGTCTTGACAACACAAGGGTGATTCTTTATATGATTATGTGACTTTTTTCTGCCAGTTTAAGAAACGGGAGAAGAGATCCAAATGACAAAAGTAGAGGTTGCAAACAAAGTAATAGAAAGAACAGGATTGTCACGTAAGCAATCGACCATTGCAGTTGAAGCTTTTCTCGCTTCCATTAAAGATGCTCTGCACAGGGGGGAAAAGGTCTCGCTGGTAGGTTTCGGAACCTTCATCGTCAAGCAGAAGAATGCCCGTAATGGCCGCAATCCGCGCACCGGCGAAAAAATCCATATCCCGGAGAAGAAAACTGCCTATTTTAAGCCTGGCAAGGCGTTCCGGGAAACGGTCAACCGCTGAGCACTTCACTGCGCCGCCAATTGCAATCTTGCTGCATTCAATGTCGGAAAAAGATCGACTTGACTGAAGTCGATTTTTTTATTTCACCAGTTGTGTCTCGGCCAGGAGAATTGAACTTCAGCGTATCGCAGCGTAGCACTAACGATTATGCACATTGTTTTGAGTCCAGGCACACTATCTCTTCCACACAAAACACCGAAAAAAGGGTTAAGGAGATAAGAGCAAGCACTTTGAGTGTCTGAAGCACAAATCAGGCATCGCGCTACACAAGCTGAACTCATGGCTGACGAAAAAAACCACCCTAACGAATTTCAACAACCGATCCCCGTTGCCCTCACCCGCGACATGGGTCTCATGCACGTCACCATGATCGGCGTAGGCGCAATGATTGGCGCTGGCATTTTCGTGCTTACCGGCATTGCGGCTGGTCTGGCAGGCCCTGCTCTGCTCCTGGTCTTCTTCTTCAATGGCGTGGTCACCGGCCTCACGGCGCTTGCTTACGCAGAACTCGGCTCCTGTTTTCCTGAAGCAGGCGGCGGCTACCTCTGGGTCAAAGAGGGGCTGCCTCAGCCCAACGGGTTCCTCGCAGGCTGGATGAGCTGGTTCGCACACGCCGTAGCGTGCAGTCTGTATGCTATAGCGTTCGGAGCCTTTTTGACCGAACTGATCCACGGCTTCGGTATTCCCCTTGCCCAGTGGTTCGAAGCCCTGCGCCTAACCTCTCATGGTCATAGTTTCTCATCCAAACTACTCGCTGTGGCCATTATAGCCCTCTTTTCCTACATTAACTTCCGCGGCGCAAAAGAAACCGGCATTGCAGAAACGATCGTCACTTCGCTCAAGATTCTTGTCATTGGCCTGTTTATCCTTTTTGGGCTGGCTTTCATGTTCAGTGGGAAGATCGCCTGGCAGGGGCATTTCCAGCCATTTTTTCCACGCGGCATGGGCGGTGTCATCATCGCCATGGGCCTTACCTTTGTTGCCTTCGAAGGATACGAGATCATCGCCCAGTGTGGCGAAGAGGTAAAGAATCCCAAACGCAACATCCCGCGCTCGATCATTCTTTCACTCGTCATTGTTATTCCGCTCTACCTGCTGGTTGCCTTTGTTGCGCTGGGCGCCGTGCAGTCCGGCGCCGTACCGAGCTGGGTGTATCTAAGTGCGGAGAAAGAGCTAGCCATGATTCGAGCCTCCGAGCAATTCATGCCGTTCGGCGCCGTGATCTTTCTCATCGGCGGCATCTTGTCCACCATGAGCGCCCTGAATGCTACGATCTACTCCTCGTCGCGCGTCTCCTTCGCCATGGGCCGAGACTTTAATCTCCCCCATCTTTTCGCCAAGATTCATCCTACTAC
>CAZVVA010000139.1:9810-10273 GCA_964630455.1 uncultured Candidatus Sumerlaeota bacterium | reverse complement strand
GCATTAAAAGGCGAAAGATTTTGTAGGGGCACGCCGCGGCGTGCCCCTACATGCCAACTCATTTGACAAAGAGCCCAAAATTGTTTTGGGGGAAACCTATTTGTCGGACAGCCGCTCTGTCACTGATCCGCGGCATCCTGCATGTGCAGATCGCCGATTGGGCAGAACAGTTTGTAAGCCCGATTACAGTCTCGAGCCGACGCGATGCATATAATTATAGACTGTGAGACCGGGAATTTGCTTGAATTTACTTTTCCCACAGGGTAAAAAGAAGTTTGTAATTGACAAGCGAATAAGGACGCTTATGCATCAATTTTTTTCGTCTGTGAGGAAGGTCGTATGTGGAACTATTCCGAGAAAGTCATTGACCATTTCATGCACCCGCGCAACGTTGGGGCGATTGAAAAGCCCGACGCCGAGGCGGAAGTAGGGTCTATCGCATGTGGCGATATGCTCAAGATCC
>CAZVVA010000139.1:0-9800 GCA_964630455.1 uncultured Candidatus Sumerlaeota bacterium | reverse complement strand
GTTCAAGACATTTGGCTGTGGGAGTGCCATCGCGTCGGCCTCGATCTTGACCGAGATGATTATCGGGAAGCACGTTGACGAGGTGGCGAAGATCACAAACAAGGACATTGCGGAGGCACTTGGCGGGTTGCCGGAGGAGAAGATTCATTGCTCGGTGATGGGACGCGATGCGCTTGAGTCAGCGCTGGCAAATTATCGGGGCCAGACGCGCAAAACCCCTGAAGAGGAAGATCACAGCAAGCTGGTCTGCCGCTGCTTTGGGGTTACAGAGGATAAGATCCGGCGGGTGGTGCGAGAGAATAACCTGAAGACGGTCGAGCAGGTAACGCATTATTGCAAAGCTGGAGGCGGGTGCGGCGCTTGTCATAGTGAAATTGAGGACATTATTGATGACGTGTGGAAGGTCAAGGCTGCTGAGCGGCGCGAACGACCAGAGAAGCCGAAGCGGCTCACGAATATTCAGAAAATTGCACTGATTCAGGATACTGTGGAACGTGAGATTCGGCCGGCATTGCGTGCGGATGGTGGCGACATCGAGCTGATTGACGTAGAGGGCGACAAAGTGCTCGTGGCCCTACGCGGGGCATGCGCGGAATGCCCGGCGTCGCCAGTGACGCTAAAGGGCTACGTGGAGCAGAAGTTGCGCGAGTTTGTCTCAGATGCGCTGCACGTGGAGGTGGTGACCCAATGAGTGTAATTTATCTGGATAATAACGCCACCACACGCGTGGCCGACGAAGTCCTGGAGGCCATGCTGCCCTATTTCTCTCAATACTATGGCAATCCAGCGAGTATGCATACGTTTGGCGGCCAGGTCGAGAAGGAGATCGTGGGAGCAAAGGAACGCATCGCCAGCCTGCTCGGCATCTCCGATATTACGGAAATCGTAATCACGAGCTGTGGCACGGAGTCGGATAATGCGGCGATCCGTGGCACCCTGGAGTCGTATCCGCATAAAAGGCATATTGTGACTACGAAGGTCGAGCATCCGGCAGTGCTGAATCTTTGTCGGCATTTGACTCGGAGCGGCTATCAGGTGACTGAGCTGCCCGTGGATAGCGAAGGGATGTTAAACCTGGGTGAGTTGCGCTCGGCGATAACCGAGAATACGGCGATCGTGTCAGTTATGTACGCGAACAATGAGACGGGGGTGATATTTCCGATCGAAGAGATCGGACAAGTTGTGAAAGAAAAAGGCTCTATGTTTCACGTAGATGCAGTCCAGGCGGTGGGGAAGATTCCGGTAAATTTAGCTACGAGTTCGATTGATTTGCTCTCGCTCTCAGGCCATAAGATCCATGGCCCTAAGGGTGTGGGGGCACTGTACGTTCGCAAGGGAACGCGGTTCAAGCCGTTTATGATTGGCGGACACCAGGAACGTGGGCGGCGGGGTGGAACAGAAAACTCCGGAGGGATCATTGGGCTGGGCAAAGCGTGCGAATTGGCTGAGGCACATATCAACGAGGAGAATACGCGGGTTAAGGCGCTAAGAGACAAGCTCGAGAAAGCCCTGCTTACATCAATCCCGAATGTTAAGCTGAACGGACACAAGACGCATCGTCTGCCCAACACTACCAACGTCAGCTTTGAGTACGTAGAGGGCGAGGCGATTTTGCTCTTGCTGGACAGCCATGGGATCGCTGCGTCCTCAGGGTCTGCATGTACGTCCGGCTCTCTGGAGCCGTCACACGTGCTGCGCGCCATGGGGATTCCATTTACCTTTGCACACGGGTCAATTCGATTCAGCCTCTCGGTTTACAATACGAAAAAGGAAATTGACACGGTCATACGGGTAGTGCCGGAGGTTATTGCACAATTGCGTGCCATCTCGCCTTACTGGAAGGAGGCGACGGCAAAAAACTCACAGGCTAAGAGAGCAGGGCAGCCGACGCGCAAAACCACTTCCTAAATTCTCCGGTTCAAACACTGCATTGACAGTACACAGCATAAGGCGCTGAGGATATTATCTCAGCGCCTTTGTTTATCGGTGGGGTGCGAACGGAATCGCTGAGGGTAGTTGTAGGGGCGTATTGCAATACGCCCCTACTGTTCGATGGAAACCAATACCCGATAAGGGCGACCAAGTTCGTGTGGCGCCGCTGATACGTATGCTCCTGCATGAAGTATCACTCTGAGCTGCCGTGTGTCCGGGCTTTTTTCACTTGCATGAGACCTGTGTATTGATTTATAAACAGCGGAATTTTCGCAAGAATGGAGAGATCTGGTTTATGGGAAGAAGGTGGAGAGCATGCTAGGCAAATTGTTGCTGCCCACAATTCAAGAAGCGATCGAAAAAAAAGAATACCGCACCTTGAAAGAGGCGCTATCGGAGATTCCCGCCATTGAGTTGGCCGATCTTGTTCAAGATCTCGAAGAGAAGGAACGGAGCCTGATTTTTCGTCTCTTGCCCACAGAACAAGCGGCTGACGTCTTTGAGTTCTTGTCGGTGACGGAGCAAACGGCGCTTCTTTCGTCTCTCGGTAAGGATACCTGCCGGGAGCTGCTTGAAGAGATGTCACCCGATGATCGGACCCAGCTGCTAGAGGAATTGCCTGCTGAGGTCACGCATCAGCTGTTGGCTTTGCTTTCACCAGAGGAGCGCAAGCTCGCTACCACAATGCTTGGCTATCCGGAGGAATCTGTAGGACGGCTGATGACCAATGATTTCATTGATTTACGGGTGACGATGATAGCGGGCGAGGCGCTGGAGCATATCCGCAAAGTGGGACTCGAAAAGGAGACTGTGTATTATTGCTATGTGATAGACAAGAATCGGAGACTCCTTGGAATTGTTTCGCTGAAAGATCTGGTGCTGACGGATCCGGCGACTCGCATCGAGGAGCTGATGTTCAAGAATTTTGTCAGCGTCCGCACAACGATAGATCAGGAAGAGGCGGCAAATCTCCTTAAGAAATATGACCTGCTTGCCCTGCCTGTCGTTGGCCGGGATGACAAGCTGGTTGGCATTATTACCGTTGATGACTTAATGGACGTCATGGATGTTGAGGCCACTGAAGACATTCACATGTTGGCAGCGGTGGTGCCAACCGAGCATGCCTACCTGGAAGTAAATTGGACAGGCATGGTGCAGCGGCGCTTGATCTGGCTGCTTCCGTTGCTGTTTATTGAACTACTTGCGGCGATAGTGCTCAAGCACTATTCCCTCGACATACAGACTGTTTTGCCGTTGCTCTTCTTCCTGCCGGCCTTAATAGCAACAGGGGGTAATACCGGAACGCAGGCATCAACGATGGTTATTCGCGCTCTGGCAACAGGCGATCTCCGGTTGGGTGATATCTTGCGAGTGGTCCGGCGCGAAATTTTCGTAGGCCTGGCCCTCAGCTTTGTTCTGAGTTCTGTTCTCTTCGTGATGGCCGGGCTGTTTATTCCTCCGGGGGAGCAAGTGCCGGCTATCTTGATTGCGCTTACCATTGGCCTGGGCCTGGGAGTGGTCGTCACCGTGTCGAACCTGGCAGGGACAGTGATGCCTTTTGTTCTCAAGATGTTGCGGCTAGATCCGGCGTTAATGTCGGCACCGTTTATTAGTACGACCGTGGATGTGGCCGGGCTGATCATCTACCTCGAGATTGCGCGGCGTGTTTTTGAGCGGTTTGTGACGTAAGAGGAGTTCAGGGAAGTGCGCTGCAGGCATGTTGAAGAACAGGGGATGTAGCAAGGCGCACAGCGAGTTTTCTTGTTGTTTTTAGGATTTGGTAATATACTATATACTGTAAAGGCTTGTGGGGCAGGGCGATTTTCTGAGCAAACTGTAGGTGCTCTAATGAGCAATGTATCAGAGAAAGCTGCAGCATTTCGCGAGGCTATTAGCGGGTGCCTGGCTTATCAGGAACTCGTGCAGGCACTTGATCAGCATATTCGCGACCTCGTGGGCCAGGGATTTGAGGATCTTAAGAGTGCAATTCTCGATGCTGAGGACGAGGAATTCTATTTTCTGTTTCCCCGGTCGGCGCAGACATTTTCATACTACACGAGCAAGTCTAAACGCGCAAACGATTTGGTCAGCTACGGATTAGGATGCCAGAAAACGCTTATTCTCAAGAGGCAAGACGCGGGTCAATTTTTTCAGCAGCATCGGATTCAGGCGCCTGCGCATGTGCCTGCTTTCTTGCTGCTTGTTCCCATTCGGCAGAATAACCAGACCGCAGGAGTGCTTCAGGTTAGTTTGAGCACAGGGTGGGGAGGTGATCTTGGGGTGCTTCAGGCAGAGCTGGAGACTGCGGGGGCGCTAGTGGGAGAGGTACTGGACAAATGTCATCACTACGAATTGACCAGACAGGAGCTCGAGGAGCAGTCAACAATTCTCCAGATTTCCGCCTCTCTCCAATCGCATAAGAAACTTGAGGGTGTGCTGGAGGCAATTGTCGACGCTGTCACGCAGAAGTTAGGATTCAACCGCGTTGTTATTGCCCTGGTGGATACAGCCACGGGCACCCTCCAGGGAACAATGACCAAAGGCCATGAAGATACCTATCGTCTGATTAACTATCCGGTGGCAAGTTCAACGGACGTGATGGCGGTAGTAGTTAGAACGTGCAAGACGCAATTCATAAAAGATGTGCAGAGCGACGAACGAATTACCATGGTTATCCGCGAGCGACATGACGTTTGGCAGGTCGTATATCTTCCCTTAAAATCCAAAGGCGAAGCAGTGGGGGTTTTGACAGCGGATCATAAGACGAATCGTGGACAGGTGACGCCGCATCGGTTAAAGACCCTGGAAATTTTTGCGACTCAGGCTTCATTGGCGATCGAGAATGCCCGTCTTTATCAAGAGATTGAGCAACTGGCAGAGACAGATGGGCTGACCGAAGTGTTCAATCGCTATTACTTTGACAAGGCATTAAAGCGCGAAGTGCCTCGCGTTAAGCGATACCACGAGCCATTGAGCTTACTCATGATTGACATTCGGGATTTCAAGCGAACTAACGATTTGTATGGCCACCCTGCCGGGGATGAAATCCTTAAAGACGTGGCACGATTGCTCATGGAAATTGTACGGGATACCGATATCGTGGCGCGCTATGGGGGCGACGAGTTTGTGGTGCTAATGCCCAATACCAGCGAGGAGCAGGCGCGACTGGTTCAGGAACGAATTGAAAAGGCCATTGTCTTGCGCAACCAGTTCCAGCCGGAGGTGAGCCGCAAGTTCACTCTCACCATTGGCCTGAAGGTGGCGCATGCATTCAATGTGGATAGTATTCTGGTTGATGCGGATAAGGCTATGTACGTGGGAAAGGAAGACAAAGAGCAGCAGGATCTGCTGGCCGTGCTGACTCAAAGCGATCTGGAAGCTCTCGAGCAATGGGATCATTTTCTTGCCAGCGTGTTGAAAGTCCTCTACGACAAGGAGCCCTATTTTTACGATCATTCGCGGCGGGTCATGAATTATGTGGTGAAAATTTGTCAGATTCTTGGGCTCGAACGCTCATTCATGCAAACAGTGGCTGTAGCAGCATTGTTGCACGACATTGGGAAAATCTCGATCAATACACGGCTGCTTAATAAACATGCACCACTGACCGATGACGAGTATCGCATCATTAAAACTCACCCTGTGGTGGGAAGCGACTTGTTGCGCAATCTCGACTATTTGGGAGATATTCGGGAGGTAGTGCTTCACCATCACGAGCGCTTCGACGGCAAGACCAGCGGCGTCTACCCCGGCTATCCGCGTGGCCTGAAAGGTAAAGGCATCCCGATCGGTGCACGCATTTTAAAAGTGGCGGACGCATATGATGCAATGACCTCGCTTCGGCCGTACCGGGTTCCCATAAACTCCACCGAGGCGATCAGGGTGCTGAAAGACAATCGTGGTCAGGCATTTGATCCGGACATTGCTGATGTCTTTATCTCTCATCTCAAGGATGTTGTCCAGTCGGTGACACTCAGTTTTGCCATAGAGGACGCGAAGGCGCCACCACGCAAGTAGACCCTTCATATACCCATTTGCAAAATAAACGACCGAAAATCAGAGAAGAAAAAGGGCGAACACATAGGCTCGCCCCTACGGAGTCATTTTACACGCCGTTTGGCGGCTTCATCCAGTAAGCGGTGAAATGGGTGCATGAAGTAGGGGCAGACCTGTGTGTCTGCCCAATGGATGTGGAAACATAGGTTATACCTAGATTTGCTGCGAATTACGGACATTTATTGATCTTCGCATAAGTAATGGTACAGTTAAAAGCTTAGCGATCGCGCAAAAATCGGGCTTTCAGGGGCATTGGGCATTACTTTATTTATGCGAAAATCGATAATATGCAAAGCGGTATAAGCTTGAGCAGTTTGAATCTGTAGCTCTCAGTATGCAGGTCTAAGGAGTTCATGCGATAAAGGCAGGCCTTTTCCCAGGAGCAACCGAAAACCTATTGGCAGGTGTCAATAAATTCTGGTTCCGTAAATAACCCTCACATTTGATGTGGAAATCACTGTTTCCACCAGCCCCTTGTTCTCCACATAGAAGAGCCCTTTTAGCTTGCCTCCCAGGAAGGAAATAATGCCGTAGCTGCCCCCGGGAACGTCATCAACGTCTTCCAGAGTCTGGAGATAGTGGCCAACTTCGTAGTGCATATCGTCAATTTGACGCGCGGATGTACTGGCAGGCACCCGCTGCAGGCATCCGATAAGTGTCTGGATGTCCCGGCGGTCGGTCAACGTGCTGAGGAGGTAGGCGAGATTGTCGCCAAGGTTGGTATCTCGCAATGCATCAATGACTCTGCCATTTTCCAGTGATGCAGTGATGAGAGTAAGATTATAGTGCTGCTGAGCTTTGTTCAGGCACCACACGAGCGATTTTATGTGAAGGAGGAGTTTGCGCAAATCCATGGTTGCACCGGCGCTTCCAAGAGAAGTGTCCACTTTTTACTCCATTGCAGGGCACAGCATAATACTACTGGTTATGTCTATATTTGGGGACGATGGGATTTTCAACTGTTTTCGTCGCGATTTTACTACTATCGCAAGGTGCTTTTGGGTACCCAGCCTTTTTCTTTGGAGAAAGAGCTACGAAATGCACTGCTGAATTCTTCATGCCGGCGTGGTTTTTTTTAATCTTTTTAACCACTACGACACTACGGTCACGGCGAAAGAATCAACACTACGTTTCTTGCTCTGAATTGCGAATTGAATACCGGTAAATAAGCGACACAAGGTTCGCTAGAATGTATGTGCCTGAAGCGAGTTGATGCCAGCCCCGGCAGCAGCAGAGGTAAAAGGCAAACGAAAGCAAATTGCCTTTAAGGTTCAAAGCTTAGCTTTCTTTAACGCCTATGTCTAAGGCAAGCAGAGTCAGTGTCCGGCACGGATAGGCGTCTATGTGCTTGAGAGTCATGGTCGCCCGCATCGGCTGGGTTTAATGCAAACAGAATAATGTGCGTTATTTTGATAAAAAGGTCTTGACACGAAAACGATTGAATGTGAGTATTATTATTATCACTACGAAACTTATAATGAAATCCGTGATCCAAGTGTCAAAGGCTGGGCGCAAAAAAAGGAATTTCCAAGCAGCAGGATACATGTCTGCCAGTTAGCACACTATACAGCCTGTTGGCCTACACAACAGTTCCAGAATCCATTTACCCATGACAAATTAACCTATTATTATACTCCAATTAACGCACAGTATATGTCGCAGCTAAACTCGGAATTGAATGTTTACCCAAATGTATCGTCGCGGATGTGTATTGTGCCGGAATGACCATGTTATATGGTGAGGCTGAAATGCCCTTTCTGACTGGGATTGTTTTTGATTTAAGCGAACGGATTTCAAAATGGAGGTAGATCAAACATGAAAACTCGGCATGTTTCTATTACCGTAGTAGTACTTTTTTGTTTTCTGTTTATTGCTCAAGCAGGTGCGGATTCGGGATACTATACGGACCCTAAATTGCGGGCCGAATACGAGTCAATCTGCGAGGAATGGAGCCAGGCGCGAGGAAATTCCGAAGCGCTTGGAGAAATTATCGAGAGTTTTGAAAACTTTGCTGAAAGGAATTCCGACAATATATATTATGCAGTTTCTTTGTATAATATCGGACAGGTTTACAGCTCTCTGTTAAATAAGGAAAAGGAGAAGCAGTTCTATTCCGAGGCGCTGAAAATAATCCAACAAAAAAGAAAGGAATGGGATGCAAAAGATGACGCTGCTATGGCTCAGGAATATGGGGGAGCGTGCGCGCTAAGACTTTCGGTGCTAGCCTGGCGCGACGGTTCTACCACGACATCGAGGCAGTTTCTCGATGTTTTGATAAGCGAATTTCCAGACGCAGGTTTTACGCCAACCGTTTTGTCGACGTATTTTCAGGATTCCGGGGACAATTCTGAGCTGTTGAAAAGGCTTCCAAAGGAATGTCGCCACGTACTCGATAGCTACAAAGGACGCTACAGAAAAGCTATGTATGAACATTCTATTGGAGTTTATATGCAGCTGGCCCAGAAAGATATTGTTAAGGTGAAGGAATGCGAGGCGCTCGTTGACGAATATTACCGCGTTTGTGCGTCTGAAATTAACGAGCAGGAAAAAGCTGTTCTGAATGGTAGGCTTCACAACCTGCAAAAGGAGAAAATAGCTCCTCGGGCAGGAAGGAGGTTGAAGAAATGAAACGACCAAGCCCTTTATTACTACTGTCTGTGCTTTGTCTATTTGCCATGCCGGGTATTGTTGCACCTGACCAGAGTGACATTATAACGCAGCCCGCTACAATGAAGTTATAACGCTAACACGAGACTATAGTTCACTTTCTGACGGCCAAATGCGTGATAAGGCGAGGCATCTTCTGCGTGTCAGTTTATATCTGCCGCTTTTATTTAGAAAACCAGTTACAGAAAGTGTAGAGCGTTCTCACCTGCGCAGGTAATGCTGCAATTTGATTTTGGATTACTGATCAATGGTATTATCCCTCGGGAAAAATTACGAAAGGCCTCTACAACCACTACTAAGCTATATTAGAAAATACATTGCTTTTAGCGTTCGAAGACCGGTGGCGTTTAACGCCTATGTCTAAGGCAAGCAGAGTCAGTGTCCGGCACGGATAGGCGTCTATGTGCTTGAGATTCATATTCACCCGCATCGGCTGGGTTTAATGCAAACAGGATAATGTGCGTTATTTTGATAAAAAGGTCTTGACACGCAAGGGGCATTTCATTAAAAGTAGTATTTGACTAAATGAATTGAAGGATGGAGTAGCCTTCAATTTTTGCTCTTTGAAAAGCTAAACAGATGGCAGGCATTGGCTTGTCTGACGTGGTTCCCTGTATGATCCAACGTAATTTCAAACTCACTGTTTGAATAGAGTTTCCTAACGGAGAGTTTGATCCTGGCTCAGAACGAACGCTGGCGGCGTGGATTAGGCATGCAAGTCGAGCGAGAACGGTGGAACTTTGAGGAGTTCGCTTCTCAAAGTGAAGCCTAGTAAAGCGGCGAACTGGTGAGTACAAGGTGGGTAATTTGCCCCAAAGTGGGGGATACCCCCGGGAAACCGGGATTAATACCGCATGTGGTTTTGGGATCTCCGGATGTCAAGACTGAAGGTGGCTCTTATTACGATTAGAGCTGTCGCTTTGGGATAAGCCCGCCCCCCATTAGCTAGTTGGTAGGGTAAAAGCCTACCAAGGCGACGATGGGTAGCTGGTCTTAGAGGATGGTCAGCCACACTGGGACTGAGATACGGCCCAGACTCCTACGGGAGGCAGCAGTCTAGAGGCTTCGGCAATGGGGGAAACCCTGACCCAGCGACGCCGCGTGTGGGAGGAAGCCCCTCGGGGTGTAAACCACTGTCAGGGGTC
>CAZVVA010000138.1:4395-10350 GCA_964630455.1 uncultured Candidatus Sumerlaeota bacterium | reverse complement strand
TGCGATCAGGGAGACCTGGTGGCGAATGTTTTCCTCGCGCAGCCGATCGTCCACTGCTGCAATAGCCAGCTCAATGGGTATGCCGACGTGGTCGCGTACCATTTTGGGCGTAGCGCCGGTGCCGCCGCGGAATCCATCTATACAGATCACATCCGCACCTGCGCGCGCAACGCCGCTTGCAATTGCTGCCACGTTATGCACAGCACTGATCTTCACGCAGACCGGTTTTTTATACTCAGTTGCCTCTTTGAGCGAGAAGATGAGCTGGCGCAAATCTTCAATTGAATAGATGTCGTGATGCGGTGCTGGAGACAGCGCGTCGGTGCCGATGGGGATCATGCGGGTTTCAGAAATTGGCGCGGTAACTTTTTCTCCGGGGAGGTGGCCGCCAATACCGGGCTTAGCGCCCTGACCGATCTTGATCTCAATCATAGCAGCGCGTTTGAGGTACTCTTCGTTCACGCCAAAGCGGCCCGAGGCACACTGGACGATAATGTTGTCGGTATAGGGATAGAGATCCTTATGCAGACCGCCTTCGCCGGTATTCATCAGGATGCCGCAATTCTTGGCTGCCATTGCCAGGGCCTTGTGAGTGTTCAACGAAACTGAGCCGTACGACATACCGCCGAAGATAATCGGAGTTTCAAGGAGAAGATTCGCCGGCATTTTGCCCTTCAGCTGGAATTTCCCCTTCTTGTCTTTCTCCACAGTAACTTTTTCCGGCTTGCGGCCCAGGTACGTGCGCAGCTCCATAGGCTCGCGCAAGGGATCAATCGAGGGGTTGGTGACCTGGCAGGCATCCAGGACCAGATGATCAAAGTAGCTTTTGAAGGGTTTATCGTTGCCCATGCTGGCCAGGATCACGCCACCACTTTCGCTCTGGCGGTAGAGTTCTTCGCGAATCTCCACGGTCCAGTACTCATTATCGCGATAATCCAGTGGCTGCTTCTGAATAGTAATAGCTCCCTCGGGACACATGGTAACGCAACGATGGCATGCCACACATTCTCCCGCGATGCCGATCACACCGTTTTCGAATTTCAGGGCCTCAAAGCCGCAGCTCAGGATACAGCGTTTGCATCGGCGGCAGAGCTCGCGGTTAATGACCTGTTTAAATTTTGGTGGTATAAGGCCACGTTTATTTTGATTCATTTGACACCATCCTCAAGCCGGGCAATAACCGGGTGCCCGGCACGCGGATTCCACACGCGCTCGGGGTTCGGGCAGATTTCGCGAATTCCACACTCCTCGCTGCTCATATATACCATGTCACCTTTGCATGCAGCCACGAGTGGCCGCAGTTTGATGCGATCGTTCATGCCGACCATGCCGCGCGAGTGGGTAAAAATGATTGCAAATGGGCCATTGAGCAGTGCACTGCCGTAGACCATGCGGAGCGCCTCGTGAAGCTTGCGCTCGTCTGCGGGCATCCGGTCAACGTCTTTCCAGAAGGGCGCAGCAACTGCGCGCAACGCTACTTCCGTTGGCAGGCCATGTTTACGGATCAGCAAATCCAGCATGTACGTCACCACCTCGGTATCAGTCATCAGGGTACATTTGTAGCCGTACATTTCCAGGTAACGCTTATTAATGCCGTAGGAGGAAATCTCGCCGTTGTGAATCACGGCCCAATCGAGCAGGGTGAACGGGTGTGCTCCGCCCCACCACCCTTGCGAATTAGTGGGGAAGCGTGCATGGCCAGTCCAGATGTAGGCTTCATACTCTTCGAGCTTGAAGAAATGCCCCAGGTCTTCAGGATAGCCGACACCCTTAAAGACGCCCATGTTGCGACCGCTCGAGATCACGAACGCGCCATGAATATTTTCATTTATGTGCATGACGGCCTGCACCACATAGTCCTCGTCAGTCAGACCATCGGTAGAATTCTCCGGGCGCTTTGGCTTGCAAAAATATCGCCAGAGCAGCGACGGCATGATCTCAGGCAGGATCTCTTCCAGATTGCGGCCTCCCGAATAGTTTGGATAGCGTTCAGATGGGTTGCGGGTAGGTATCTCCTCGCCGTGCTCAACGAGAAAGCGCTCCTGCAAGTAGGCTTCCACTGCAGATTTGCTCTCAGCCGAGTCCATAAGCAGATGAAAGGCGAAGAAATCCCGGTATTTGGGATAGATTCCGTAGGCGGCAAATCCGCCGCCCAGGCCGTTGCCGCGTTCGTGAAGAATCGCCACCGCGCGCAGCACCTGCTCGCCGCTCATCTTCTTGCCTGTAGTGCTGATGATGCCGACCAGGCCGCAGCCCGAACTCTCATGCTGGTAATTGTGATTCACCATCAGGATTTCTCTCGCTTCAGGAGTTTCATGAGTTCTTCGTATCCGCTCTTGGGAAGCGGATCAAGACCCAGCTTCTTGCGTTGCTTTTCCGCTGCCGGATCGCCCAGCATGCCGCTCTTCTCAAACGCCTCGAACCCCATTTTTGTCCCTTTTGGCATTATGCCCCGGCTCACGGCGATCTCGCGCAATGCGGTGAACACCGTCTCCATGCCGAATCGCTGGGGACACATCTCCGTGCATGTATGGCACTGCATGCACAACCAGAAGAGCCCCTCCTCAAGCACCTCGTCCAGTTTGCCTTGCAGGAGCTTCGTCATGATGGCCGGAGGATCGAACTTGTCGTTGATGAGACAAGTTGGGCAATCGTTGACACATGCCTGGCAGCTCAGGCATGTCAGAGTCAGTCCAAGGTCCAACACCTCTGCGGCAGCCTGGCGCTGTGCAAGGTGATCGTGCCACTTTTTGATAAACGGCTTGCAATCCATGCGGTGTTGCGACAAGCCAATGTCGTCAGGCGACGCACCAGCAGCCAAGGCAATGAGCTCGGAAACAAAAAAGACCGGCATGCTTAGATCCTCGCCCTGTTTTTTCAGCAAGTATTGCTTGTGGTCGAACTGAATGAAACACGCGGGGCAACAGACTACCAGCGCATCAACTTCACCCTTTTGCAGATCCAGCACCTTTGTCCGCATGAGGGCGATGGCATCGTCAGGATGGCCAGTGTTGGCCAGATCCTGGCCGCAACAGAGATCCTTCAACGGGTAATCCACCACTTCAGCGCCGAGCGCCTCAATGACTGCATCAAACTTCTGTGGACGAAGTGGATTGTCAAAATAGACTGCATGGCTTGGGCTGCTGAAGTGGCACCCCGGGTGCACGGCAATCCGCATCCCAACCAGTGGCTGCGATACGTGCTCGCCAAGTTTTGCCGTAGTCACGTGGTCGTGAAGAAATTCGACCAGATGTACTATGCGGGCGGATCCCCGGTAGGTCAATTTCACCCCGCGCAGGCGGTTATTAAACGCCTCGTGTCTGGCGGGATTGTTTTTCAGCTCAATCGCCACGGTCTTCAGCGTAGAAGAGCAGCCATTGCAGGGCGTAATCAATATAGCCTCAGGGTCTGCTCGTTCGGCATTGGCCAGGTTGCGCAATGCGGTGAGTTCCCAGACGTCACTGCCGAGACTTTTGAGCAAGGTGCGTTCGGGACAACAGGTAAAGCCGGGCAAATCTTCTACTGCCTGGCCCAGCTGTCGCATCATGAGGCGGATTGATTTTTCAAGGAAAGGTAGCCGGGCCGGTATTTGACATCCCCAAAAATAAAAGAGTTTCTTCATCCAGCAGCATTCCTCCACAAAAAGTAAGACCATTCTAGTGAAAAAAATGCGCTGGTCAAGGAAAACTCAGAGGAACCAGTACTCCATAGTATGTGCCTGACCTGCTTAGCCATAGGGTCCGGCCGCGAGGTAGCACGAAGCGTTCCAGGCCAGGTGTTAACGGAAGATCTTGACTATGACTCAGTTAGCCGACAATAATCTGTTTTGCATCGGTTAGGACGTCTCTGCATCATAAAAGCATTTGCCGACACTGACTCGCGTATATAGGCTTCTCTACGGTGCTCAATTTTATTGCAATCCGCTCGTAGGGTAGGCTATAGGTAATTCATTGGAAGTAAGCGAGAACCGGGCTTCTCCGATGGGAAAGAGATTGTGAGAAGACAGGCAGGCGATTTTGTGCAGAACATACGACCGGAGACGCACTGAATGGAAATCAAGGGGTTTGACAAGGAGATATTGGATATCGCTTACCAGATGAAGCTTGTCGGGTTTCGCTGGGATTACAAGATGGGGGATTTATTTACCAAGGATTTATCAGAGGTCTGCATCGTACTTGATATCCAGGGAGAATGTGATCAGGCCATTATCTTCGACAAAAGTAACCGGCAATATAGTCCCGATGAAGTGGTGTGGCTTCCACGGTGGACGGATTGTGTAGACTGGTTAAAGGAACACGGCTACCAGAAGGTCTGCGTGGATACAAAACCCACTTATTCCAGCGTGGAGATTAACAGCGAACGCAAGGGCTTTATCAATAGCATCGGAAAGACGGATCTCGAAGCCGTTTACTCTGTCATTGTACAGGTGCTTGAGTTAGAAGGATGAAAGAATTGGCAGGGTGGGTCAACTTCTGTGCAGGTGCAGTAAAAAGGAAAGGCGTGTCATAGCACTAGGATGGTTGGCTGCCTGTGGAATTCACCATCGGTTTCCGCATAAATACCCTGCAATTTCCGGTAGACACCCCACCTGATTAGGTATATAAATGCAGCAGATATGCAAAGAATAGTAATTTTTTGCTTGCAAAGGAAATGCCACTTGGGGTAAGGGTCATCTTGTTTTAGGTAAGTAGAGTCAAAAATCCTTTTTTTCGCCTTTTCACAGCAGATGATGATGCAGATAGCAAACGTGACAGAAGCAGTAGAAAACTGTAGCGGAACGGGGTGGCTAAGATGGTGCGCTGGCAGAAAGCGACTGTGGGATTGGATATTGGCTCCAGTATTGTTAAGGCGGTTCAGTTAAGGCGGTCAGGAAAAGGGATAGAATTAGAAAAATTTGGGATTGCGGAGATTTATCCCGGCGGGGATAAAAAGGCGGCAGCGGAAAGCGTCCGGGAGCTGAAAATTGCCGCTGTCCGCAAGGCGCTTCAGAGCGCAAACATTAGTGCAAAGCAAGCAATCACCGCAGTCAGCGGTGAGTCTATAATCGTCCGGTATATCCAATTGCCCGATATGCCGGAGGATGAGCTGAAAAACGCTCTCAAATGGGAGGCTGAAGAATATATCCCATTTCACATTGACGAGGTCAATATTGACTCGGTCATATTGGGCAAGGCTGGCGAAGGGGGCAAGGTGGATGTCCTCCTCGTCTCTGCGAAAAAGGAACTCGTCAATGAACACATCGATCTAATCCGGGCTGTCGGACTTACTCCCCTAATTATTGATGTTGATTCATTTGCCTTCCTGAATTGTTTTGAAGTCAACTACCAACCAAATCCCACAGACGTCATTGCGCTGATTAATATCGGTGGAGAGATCACGAGTATTAACGTCTATATTGGTGGGATTTCACGCTTCTCTCGCGACATTTCTATTGCTGGAGACACCATTACTACCTCGATTCAGTCACGGCTAGGCATTAGCTTCGTGCAGGCTGAGGAGATGAAGATTGCCGCAGGCGCATCCGTTCCGAGCGAGGAAGCTGAAGCCGAGGGCGGCCCGTCGGAATCCGGCCTGCTCGATACAATTCGGGGAACAGTAGAGAAGATCACCGGCGAAGAGCTGGGAGAAGATTCTCAGGAAGCCATTGCCGCAAAGATGGTAAAGAATTCATTGACCAATTTATTGAGCGAGATACGGCGCTCGATACAGTTTTTTGAGAATCAGGCCAATGGGAGAGTTGTCCAGAAGATCGTACTCGGTGGCGGAACATCGAAACTGCGGAACATTGACAAGTTTTTTGCGAATGAGTTGAATCTTCCTGTAGAGATTATTGACCCGTTGCGGCGCATCAGTGTGGTTGGCAAAGATATTGACAGTGACGCGTTGATCAAGGCCAAGCAGATGCTTGGAGTTGGCATTGGACTCGCCTTGAGAGAGGTGGTTGAGTAGATGATC
>CAZVVA010000138.1:0-4385 GCA_964630455.1 uncultured Candidatus Sumerlaeota bacterium | reverse complement strand
CCGGAATTGGCCGGAAAGAAGCGCAGAGAGAGGATTGCGGCACCCAAACCTTCTCTCATTGTCATGCTAGTGATAGTTGGGCTATTCGTCCTGGTGGTCTGTGAAGGCCTGCTCGCGTATCGGGCCAAGACTGCCAGCGACAATGCACTCAAGACAGCAACTAGCGAGCACGAAGAGGTGAAAGGGAAAATTGACGCCCTGGAGGGTGAATACAAGTCCCTCAGAGATATCAAAATGCTGGTTGCGAATCAAATTGAAATTCTTAATTCTCTGAATCCCACCAATCGGCTCTTGTGGTCTGAAAAACTCAACATGCTGGCCGATCTAATTCCACCCAATGTCTATATCACCGATCTCCTCATGACGGAGAGCGTCAATAACGTTGAGACCCTCGAATCACAGCAGCGTCGTGCCGAATGGGAAAAGGCAGGCAAAAAGGGCACTCCCCCTTCGATAGTGAAGAAGCCGATAATCAAACAGTCCTTAAGAATTACCGGTATTACATTTGCTGAAAATAGCGAAAGGCGGTTGCAGCTTGTCTTGGATTTTTTGAACGCGCTACAGCGATATTCCTATCGGACGGCGAGTGGAGAAACCCAGCGTTTTATGGAAAATTTTGACGATTTGATCAAAATTGTGAAAATTCCGACTGTATTAGTCCAAGGGGTTGAGGTGAGTCAGTTTGTTTTCGTCATAACCTCACGACCACTAAGTTCTAATTAGACGCTGAGCTCCTGGGCAATGCGGTGAAGCAATAGACTGCCTTATTCAGCTGAAAATGGACATAGGTATTAAGCGGATTGCTTCCAGAAAGGGGATCGTATCATGACCTTTACGGATAAGGATAGAAAAACGCTTCAGGTTGGGGTATTCATTGCCCTCCTTATTGGCGCAGGTATTGCCTATTACTATGTCACCATTATTAAGCCGAAGATCAAGGTGAATAGCAACAAGGTCGAGGAACTGCAAGCTGAGATCAAGACGTTGAACCAAGACTATCGCACCATGCTGGCGCTCAAGGATCAGGAGCATATGATCAGGGCCATGGAGAAGGGGATACTCGATGCTGCACGGCGCCTGCCCAGCAGACCTGATGCCCCTGGATTTCTCAACGAATTAATTGAGATCCTGCGTATCACAGGGGTGAAGAATCAAACCATCACACCACAAGCATACGGGGAACATACGCTCTATACTGCGATCCCTTACGATATTGAGTGCAGCAGTCGGTATCACGAGTTTGGCCAGTACCTGAATCTTATCGAGGAAAATCCGAACCGCTTCATGCGGGTTAATAGCTTTCGTGTGTCGAACAATGATAAACGGCCAAGTATTCACCCGGTGTCGCTGCGTATCTCTACCTTTATGTTTAACCCGCAATAAGAGTCAGACGTGGTGTGATGCAGATGTCCGCCGCCTGAGTGAGTTGCGGAGGATAATGAGGAGAGGGAAAAAGGCACGTCGTCACTTTCCAATATGAGGAGCAGAGATATGAGAATCCAGACTGCTGAGATATTTGGTGTAGTGTTGGTTTTAATGTTGGGGCTGGTAATGGGTGCAAGCGCGCAAGACAAGGGCACCACTGTGGTGGAAGAAATCGTGCTGGTGCAAGACATAAACGCCTCTCCGACGAGAGCAGTCCCTGTCGAGGCATACGCCGCGGTGCCGAAAACGGAGGATCTGGGCAAGGAGAGCGAGGAACCGGAAATGCCCGAGACGCTCTTCAGGACGAAGGAGGATGTTCGGAAATTACTCGGTGAGGAGCCCAAGTTTGTTTATGACCCGCGCGATCTGCCGGATCCGATGATTATTCCATGGGTGCGCCGCGAAGTGATCGTGCGCGAATTGATTGAGATGGCGCAAGAGAAGATCAAAGAAGGGCGTCTGCAAGAAGCTGAGAAATATCTGGAAGAGGTCTTGAAAGAGTATCCGGGATCTCGCCATATCAAGGAGGCCAGGACTGAGCTCAACCGAGTGAAGAAGATGCTTGCTGAGGGCTACGGCCCTGACGGAGTACGGAGACCCCAGCTGGTACTCCCCTCATGGGTTGTTTCTAATACGTCGGGAGTAATTGTCGATAAGCAAGATCCGACGCAGTCGGTCGTACTGGTCGGTGATGCAATATTGCGAATTGGCGAACCAGTGCCTGATTATGATGAAGTGGTTGTGGACGAAATCAAGGACAAGGAAGTGGTTTATCGGTATCACAGTAGGAAGTTCCCTGTTGTGGTTGAAGCACGATAGCACATTACTGCGGCGAAAGGAGAACGAGGGACAATGAAAGGAAGAACCGTAGGCCTGAGAGCATGGATCGGTGTCATGCTCGTGTTACCATTGATCGCCCTGATCAACCCAGGTGATGCCACGGAACAAAGACAACCACTGGTAGAACCGCCCGGCACGTGCGTTTCAGCACTCCAGCTAGAGAGGGTGATGGCGTTTGTTGATGGGGTTGAGTCGGTGGTCATGGATCCGGCTACTCACCCACTTGCTGTTGCCGATATTGACCAATCTCTGATTCCCGAGATGGCGATGTCAGCAGACGAAAAGGTAGCAGGGGCCAAGAAGAAAGGTAATGGGGAAGCTGAGAAACCAAAGGAAGAGGTTGCACCAGGTGAAAAAGTCGAGGTAACCTCACCACCTGCCGCCCCTGCCGCACCCACAGCAGCGCCCGTCGAAGCGCCACCTGCACCGCCAATAGTAGAGGTCGTGCCTGCACCACCAAGCGAAGAGGCCGTGCCTGCACCTGCTCCCGCGGAGGAGCCTGGGCAGGTCACTGAGTTTAAGCCCTACGTGCCTCCAACAGGCGTGGCGGAAGAAATTACAGCCGAAACCGCAGAGGCCGAGCTGCTTAAGCAGGCCATCTTCGCACAAACCGTGACCTTGAGCTTCAAGGATGCTGATCTCCAGAATGTGTTGCGCATCATTTCGCGAAAAACCGGGCTTAATATTATTATGTCGCAAAAGGACGTCAAAGGGACCGTGACCGTACACCTCGAAGATGTCCCACTTGGTGCAGCCCTTGACAGCATACTCAAGACAAACGGTCTCTCGTTCGTGCTCGAGCCAGGCAACATTGTGCGGGTCGTTCCGCGCAAGGAAGTCCGCAAAAAGGAGATTGAGCTCAAAACCGTTCATCGGCCCGTTAATTGGGTTCAGGCCAGGCGCGTAAAAGAAACTCTGGAGCCGTTTATTACCGAAGACGGCCAGATTCAGTCCGACGACGGCACCAACGCACTCATTATTACTGATACGCCGCCCAATGTAGCGATCCTCGAGGATCTGGTTAGCAAGCTCGACATTCCGGAAAAGCAGGTTATGATCGAGGCGCGGATGGTGGATATGAGCGAAGGCGCTCAGAAGGCACTGGGCATCAGCTGGGGCTTGCTTAAGTTTGAGCCAGAACCAGCAGGATGGGATGACACGCCAATTAATCCGTTCACAGGCTTACCCGGCCCGCAGTCCACCGCAGCGTTCTTTGACCCAAGTTTTGCACGTCCAGGGCAGCTGAATATTGGGAAGCTGGCGCACCTTTTTGGCGAAACCTGGAGTCTCGATCTTACACTTTCGGCCATGGAAAATCGCAATGAAATTGTGGTGCTTGCCAATCCGAAGGTGATTACCCTGAACAATGTCCCAGCCACCATTGAGATAGTTGAGAATCTTCCTTACACTGAGGCCGTAAAAAGCGACCAGGGCGAATTTATAACAGAGGAAGTGGAGTTCGAAGAAACAGGGATTAAGATGACCGTTACGCCCAACATTACCAATAACGGCTATGTCCGCATGACGATCGAACCCGAGCAGAGAATTCTCCGGAGATGGGTCCCGACCCAATATTCAATGGTACCACAAATAGATTCCCGAAAATCAGTGACCAACGTAATCGTCAAAGACGAAGATACCGTGGTAGTCGGCGGTCTAAAAAAGATGCAGCGCAGCAACGATACTACCGGAGCACCGTGGTTCCATCGGATTCCGCTATTTGGGTGGTTATTCAAAGATACACTAAACACAGCCGACAAGCTGGAACTGATAATGTTTGTCACACCGCATATTATTAAAGAACCGATGCTGACGGCTGAAGAACAGTACCGCTATGAGCAGATTGACTACGACTGGGAACTGCCCGACTATTTCTATGATGACGTGAAGATCACTAATTAAACGGCAGCGAATGTGTGCCGCTCCTTTCGCCCTTAGCTAAGGTAGGAGACCAAAATCCTTGTCCAGCATTCCCAAAGAATGCTGGACATTTTTATTTCCGCTTTTGCGTTAGAGAAGAATTTCTTCTCTTTTAAGTTAAGAATACAGTTTTTAATTTTTGGACAGGATTTATCAGGGATTGATGGGATTCTTTAGATTTTTTTTATCCTGTTAATCTT
>CAZVVA010000137.1:0-10371 GCA_964630455.1 uncultured Candidatus Sumerlaeota bacterium | reverse complement strand
GGGAGGTCGTACGGTCGGCGCTGGCGTCATCACTGAGGTTATTGAGTAAGGCTTGCTGGCTTATTCATGCGTCTTCATGGCCAGCAGGGCGGTTTAAAGCCCAAGCCGGACGGCTTTCGTGCGCGAGAAAGGATTAGTCAAGGACAGCTATGGCGAAGCAAAAAATCCGTATAAATCTAAAGGCGTTTGATCATCGGCTACTGGATCAGTCCGTGCATGAAATTGTTGAGACAGCCAAGCGAACCGGGGCGAAGGTAGCGGGCCCTATTCCGCTGCCGACGCGGATCAACAAGTTTACCGTGCTGCGTTCTCCGCACGTAGACAAGAAGTCGCGCGAGCAATTTGAAATGCGTAATCATAAGCGCCTCGTGGATATTATTGATCCTACCCAGAAGACCCTCGATGCATTAACGGAGCTTGATTTGCCAGCCGGAGTTCATGTCGAGATAAAGCTGACGTAGTGCGGAGAGAAGGGGCGCTGCCAGACGAAACAGAACAGGATTTGTTCTCTGGCATGAGCAGGGGAAATTTTTGTGGAGGTAAAGCCTGCATAATGTTACTTGGATTGCTAGGAAAAAAACTAGGGATGTCGCAGATTTTTGATGAGGACGGAAGGCTGGTACCGGTCACACTCATTGAGGCCGGGCCGTGCCCGATTCTGCAAAAGAAAGAAAAGAGCAAGGATGGCTACGATGCACTGCAGATCGGGTTTGATCCGAAGCCCAAACGTCTGACAAACAAGCCAGAAATGGGACGATTCAATAAGAGCAATGTCTCGCCTGTACGTTTCTTGCGTGAGATTCGCATCCAGGATGTGAGCAAGTATGAAGTGGGACAGGTGCTGGATGTTGAGGTGTTTAAAAAAGGGGAGAAAGTTGATGTGATGGGGATTTCCAAAGGGCGTGGTTTTGCAGGCACGGTCAAGCGTCACCATTCCAGCCGCGGGCCAGAATCGCATGGATCAATGTATCACAGGGGCCCGGGCTCCATGGGCGGCTCTTCAGACCCCTCTCGGGTTTTTAAGGGAAAAGCGCTGCCGGGCCACATGGGCAATTCTCGATGTACGATTCTGAATCTGCAGGTGGTAAAGACGGACAAAGAGAAGAATCTGCTGGTGCTGAAGGGGTCGGTACCCGGCCACATGAATAGCTATCTCCTTATTCGCAAGAGTGTGAAGGTACAGCGCGAGAGACCCAAGGTTGGATAAATGCGCCTAAGGCGCATAAAGATAGACGCTCCCTGTCTGAAACAGGTTGTTACAGGTAAGAGGAGGCAGACTGCAGGATGTCAACGGTTAACACCTTTGACTCAAAAGGAAAGAAGTCAGGCACCCTGGAGGTGAAAGACGAGCTGGTGAATGCTGAGATTAGCCTCCACACCGTGCGCGAAGCACTGACTCAGTACCTGGCCAATCAACATCAGGGCACTGCGTCGACGAAGACGCGTGGACAAGCGCGCGGCGGAGGGCGCAAGCCCTGGCGACAAAAGGGTACGGGCCGAGCCCGCGCGGGTTCGATCCGTTCGCCATTATGGCGAGGGGGAGCCGTTACTTTTGGGCCACAGCCTCGAGATTATCGGATAAAGATGAACAAACGCAAAAAACGCCAGGCCTTATGCTCGGCGCTTACGGCATTTCGCACGGACAATAAGCTCTTTGTGCTTGAAAGTGTCGACCTCAAGGAGCCCAAAACCAAACTCCTGTTGGAGCTGCTCGATCAGCTTAAGATTCAGGGGAAGACCTTAATTTTGCTGGATTCCGTTAAACGCAACATGGTGCTGGCGGGCAGGAATCTTCCGAATGTCACGGTCTCCGTGGTCGAAAACATCAATATCTTTGATCTTCTGTACAACGACAATCTCGTGACGACGAAGCAAGGGATCAAGAAGCTCGAGGAATCGCTAGCATGAAGAATCCGTGGTCTATCATCATCAGGCCGGTGATTACGGAGCGCAGCACGCATCTGAGTGAGCGCGAAGAGGCGCAGTATGCGTTCCGGGTGCATATCAACTCTAATAAGTGCGAAATCAAGAAGGCGATTGAGCAATGCTTCAACGTCAAGGTCACAAACGTAAATACCCAGCGGGTTAAGGGTAAACTCAAGCGAGTTCGCTTCAAAGAGGGAAAGCGGCCGGACTGGAAAAAGGCGATTGTGACTCTGCAAAAGGGTGACCGCATTGATTTGATCTGACGTGAACACATAGGGATGATACCAGATGGCAATTAAGACCTATAAACCTGTTACGCCGTCACGGCGCTCGATGACCGGCGCGACGTTTGACGAGATTACGCGCAAGACCTGCGAGAAGTCCCTGACTGAGGCCTTGCCGAGAAAGGCTGGTCGAAACGTCTACGGTCGCATAACTATTCTGCATCGCGGCGGCGGCCATAAGCGCAAATATCGCGTGATTGATTTCAGACGAGACAAAGACGGTGTGCCGGCCGTAGTTAAAAGCATTGAGTACGACCCGAATCGGACGGCCCGCATCGCGCTGTTACAGTATCGGGATGGCGAACGTCGGTATATAGTGGCGCCAAACGAGTTGCAGGTTGGTACAACTGTGCTCTCGGGCGAGAATGTAGACATTCAGGTTGGCAATGCCCTGCCGCTGAAAAACATCCCCCTAGGCACGGATGTTCACTGCGTTGAGTTAAAACCAAAGAAAGGGGCACAGCTGGCCAAGAGCGCCGGAAGCTCTGCGCAATTGATGGCCAAGGAGGGTAGCTATGTAACGATCAAGCTTCCTTCCGGCGAGGTGCGCCTGGTTCATGGCGAGTGTCGGGCAACAGTAGGACAGGTGGGAAATCCTGATCACGAAAACATCACCATTGGCAAGGCTGGGCGCAACCGATGGCTTGGCAACCGGCCGCGTACGCGAGGTGTGGCAAAAAACCCCGTTGATCATCCGCTGGGTGGTGGCGAAGGTAAATCATCAGGGGGACGACATCCGTGCACGCCCTGGGGCAAACCAACAAAAGGATTTAGGACTCGCAAGAAACGCAAGGCGTCCAATAAGATGATTTTGAAACGCAGGACTTTGAAACGCAAAAAGTAACAAGGAGACGTAATCATATGGCGCGGTCGCTGAAGAAAGGACCTTACATTGATGAGAAGCTCGTGCAACGCATTCGCGTGATTGAAGCGACAGGTGAAAAACGACTAGTCAAGACCTGGTCGCGTGCCTCGATTATTTCTCCGGAAATGGTTGGTCATACGATTGCTGTACACAACGGCAAGCAATTTTTGCCGATTTTCATTAATGAAAACATGGTGGGACACAAGCTGGGCGAATTTGCTCCTACCCGTATCTTTCGCGCACACGGTGGGAAGACGGCAAAATCTACAACCTTGAGATAGGTCGCTCGGTGGCCAATACTTGCTAAGCAATCGGGGTAAAGTGCCGTAGGAGTGCCAGAGCATGGCAAAGAAGCGTACAAAGACAAAGCAGCAGGTCAGCGAGGCTAGTGCACTGTATGTTCGAGTTCCTCCTCGAAAGGCCCGCTACGTAGCAGATTTGATTCGCGGCAAGACAGTAGCCCAAGCATTTCAGATCTTGCACTTCACCATGCGCCCCTCCACAGTGCCGATCATTGAGCGACTGTTAAAGTCGGCTGTTTCGAACGTTGATAAGAAGGAGCATCCGGATACGGATTCCCTCATTATCAGCATGATCAAGGTTGACGGGGGCCCCGTGCTCAAGCGCTATCAGCCGCGGGCAATGGGGCGCGCCTGCATGATTCGCAAGCGCAGCAGCCATATTTCCATTACTCTGATGACCTGAGAAGGGCAGAGCGAGAAAAAAATAAGGCCACTGATGAACAGGGATAAACGCTGAAATTCCGTGCAAATCCACGGCTCAAAAACAATACAGGCTTTGACGGTCTGACAAGAATGTGGCGTCACAGGAGCGCGTATAGCAACGCGACTAAAGGTGGAGGAAGATTGTGGGACAAAAAGTACATCCGATATCATTTCGGCTGGGTGTGATCAAAGACTGGGAGTCGCGCTGGTTTTCGCAGCGAGATTATGCCTTACTATTACACGAGGATCTCTTTATTCGCAAAGAGATCAAGAGTCGGTTCTATCACGCAGGCATTGCTAAAATTGACATTGAGCGGGCATCAAATCGTGCGAAGATTACAATTCGTACCGCTCGCCCGGGGATTATTATCGGGCGCAAAGGGATCGAGATCGAGAATCTAAGGCGCGATCTGGAGAAAAAGACAAACAAGAAGATCTTGATTAATATCGAAGAAGTCAAGAAAACGGAACTCGTTGCCCAGCTGGTAGCTGATAACGTGAGCGCGCAGCTGCTGCGTCGTATCGGCTTTCGTCGGGTAATGAAGAAGGCTGTGCAGGCCTCGATGAGATCCGGTGCTTTGGGAATTAGGATTAATTGCGCCGGCCGGTTGGCTGGAGCTGAAATGGCACGTTCTGAGTGGTATCGTGAGGGACGCGTTCCGCTGCACACGCTTCGTGCTGACATTGATTACGGCCTGACTGAAGCCAAAACTAAATACGGCATGATCGGAATCAAGGTGTGGATATTTCAAGGTGAGGTGTTCAAGAAGGAGAAGAAACCCGTCGAGGATACCGCAGCCGAGTAATACAGCCATGGTAGTCGTCCTAGGTTTCAGCCGTCTAGTGAAGAGGGAATAACCAGATGTTACTGCCGAAGCGAGTAAAACATCGTAAGGTCCAGCGAGGACGCCGCAGGGGAAAGGCATATCGCGGGAGTGAATTGAACTTTGGCGAGTATGGATTGAAGGCCACCGAGTGTGCCTGGTTAACCAACCGCCAGATTGAGGCGGCGCGGATTGCCATCACCCGCTACGTTAAGCGTGGCGGGAAGCTCTGGATCAACATTTTCCCTGATAAGCCCCTGACGGTGAAACCCACTGAAACGCGGATGGGCAAAGGGAAAGGCAATCCTGAGCACTGGGTTGCCGTGGTAAGGCCTGGCCGTATTCTGTTCGAGCTGGAAGGGGTGGGGAAAGAGATTGCGCGGGAAGCCTTGCGGCGGGCATCTCATAAGCTACCTGTAAAGACGGTCTTTGTGATGCGTGAACACGCAGGGGGTACGACATGACGAAGGCCAATGTCTTAAGAGATTTGAGCGTTGACGAACTAGTGAGCCGAGCAGATGAACTCTACCGCAGCATCTTTAATCTGCGTGTCCGGGCTTCAACCAAAGAGCTGGAGAACGTGACAAAAATTAGAGATGAAAAGCGCGAGCTGGCCCGGGTCAAGACCGTTTTGCGAGAAAAGGGAGTCAGTCTTTAATCTACACCGCCGCGGCGGTCAGGGCTGTGGATCAGTCGGCCCGAGCTGTGTGAAAGGAAAAGGTATCCACGTGGAAAGAAACGAATCAGAATCGGCAGCTGAGAGCATGGAGGAAAGCGGCAAGAGGAGGACAGAAATGCCGACGAAGGTGCGCGGAGAGCGCAAGATTCGCGTGGGCCGAGTTGTGAGTAATAAGATGGACAAGACAGTAATTGTGGCGGTGGAGCGCCTTGTGCAGCATCCGAGGTATAAGAAATATATTCGACGCACCAGTCGCATTTACGCCCACGACAGCACGAATGCCTGTAAGATGGGCGACATGGTGCGCGTTATAGAGACGCGTCCACGGAGTAAGCTAAAGCGCTGGCGTGTGCTGAGCGTGCTGAAACAGGTGGGATAAGAGCAGCAGGCCGTGCAGAGTGGTGAGGAACGTGCAGGATGATTCAGGAATATACAGTCCTGGAGGTTGCAGATAATACGGGCGCGAAAAAAATTCGCTGCTTTAAAGTTCTTGGGGGTACGCGTCGCCACTATGCCCGAATTGGTGACGTGATCATAGCGTCGGTGCGCGAAGCCACTCCGGACTCTACGGTCAAGAAAGGCTCAGTGGTGCGCGCTGTAGTCGTGCGGACAGCCAAAGAGGTCGGCCGCGAAGACGGCTCCTATATCAAGTTCGACAAAAATGCGGCGGTGATCATCAATAATCAGAACGAGCCAATGGGGACGCGCATTTTCGGTGCCGTGGGGCGCGAGCTGCGCAAGAAGAACTTCATGAAAATCATCTCGCTGGCCCCAGAGGTGATTTGAGCAGACCGGATGCCTGGCTCACATTGCGCAGAGTCCTTTTGTTAGAAGAGCGAGAGCAATGACATTTCGGATCAAGAAAAACGATACGGTTCTGGTGACGGGTGGGAAGGACAAAGGAGTCACTGGTAAGGTACTCTTTGTCATTCCCAAAGAAGACAAGGCAATCGTAGAGGGTGTGAATTTCATCAAGCGTCACAAGCGCTCAAAGAATCCGCGTGTCGAGCCAGGCGGCATTATCGAAAAGGAATCCGCAATTACACTATCAAGTCTTATGTTGGTGTGCCCAAAGTGCAGCAAACCCACGCGGATTGGCACACGGCGTGAAGAGAGCGGCGTACGCATACGCGTGTGCAAGAAATGCGGTGCCCCGGTATAATCCGGGCTACTGAGGAGATGTACAGGTGTCCATGGAACCTCGGCTGCTTACACGCTATAAGCAAGAGATCATCCCAGCGATGATGAAGCGATTCGACTATAAAAACGTCATGCAGGTGCCGCGCCTGATGAAAATCGTGGTCAACATGGGCGTTGGTGAGGCAGCGCGCGACATCAAGGAACTCGATGCAGCTGAAAAAGAGCTGGCGCTTATCACCGGACAGAAACCTTGCACGACGCGGGCAAAGCAATCAATTTCCGCCTTTAAAGTGCGCGAAGGGATGCCCGTCGGCTGCTTCGTCACGCTACGGGGTAAGTACATGTACGAGTTCCTGGATCGGCTGATCAACGTGGCGATTCCGCGTATTCGTGACTTCCGGGGTTTGCCTACGAAATCTTTTGATGGGCGCGGTAATCATTGTATAGGGATTAAAGAGCATCTCATCTTTATGGAGTTAGATTATAGCAAAGTATCTAAAGTTCGAGGTATGGATATTACAACGGTGACCAGTGCAAGAACTGACGAGGAATGCTTGGAGTTACTGAGCCTATTCGGAATGCCGTTTCGAGAATAGCCAAAGCAGTGTGATGGCCGTATTCCCAAGCGTCTGATATTATCAAAAGAGGAGGCAGAAGGTTAGTGGCTAAGTTATGCCTGAAGGTCAAGGCGCTCCAGAAACCGAAATTTAAAACCAGGCGTTATAATCGTTGCCCGCTGTGCGGCCGTGCGCGCGGATATTTGCGCAAGTTCAATATGTGTCGCATCTGCTTCCGGACACTGGCCAGTCGTGGTCAGATTCCCGGCGTGACCAAGTCAAGTTGGTGAGGACTTGCCTGCCAAAATAGGCAGGGGTGCAAACACGCCTCGGCAATGGTACAAGAAGAAGGGCCATAACTTAAAGCCTGTTGGCATAATTAATACCGCAGATTAAGCGGTAAAGGACTTGATGCAGGGGGTTAAGCAACAGTCATGACATTGAGTGATCCAATTGCGGACATGCTAACGCGAATCCGGAATGCCAATATGGTACGGAAGGATTACGTTGACATCCCCGCCTCGAAAATCAAAGTCGCCATTGCCCGCACCATGAAGGATGAGGGCTATGTTAAATACTACAAGGTGATTCGGGATAAGAAGCAAGGGATTCTACGCGTCTTTCTCAAATATGGGGCCAACAATGAGCCGATTATTCATGGCCTGGCGCGGGTGAGCAAACCTGGCATCCGCAGGTACGTGTCGAAGGATGAGATTCCCAACGTGCTTGGTGGCCTGGGGATTACGGTTCTATCAACCTCGCGCGGGGTGCTGACTGGCCAGGAATGCAAGCGGGCCAGGATTGGTGGAGAGATCCTGTGCAACATCTGGTGAGTGCTCCGCCTCAGGCGGATAGGCGGACGCGGGAGTAATTGATCGTGTCGCGAATTGGAAAAGTACCAGTGAAGCTGCCAAAAGGCGTTGACGCCTCCCTGAGCAAGGGGACTGTCACCGTGAAAGGGCCAAAAGGATCGCTTTCCTTGAATCTGCACAATCACGTCCAGGTAGAAAAAGCAGAGGATGAGATTCGCGTGAAGCGCCATGACGATAATCGGCGCAGTAAGGCCTTCCATGGGCTCTACCAGCGGCTTATAGCCAGCATGGTCAAAGGGGTTACCCAGGGCTACCAGAAGGATCTTGAGCTTATTGGAGTAGGGTATCGGGCACAGATGGAGGGGAAGAAGCTCATTCTTCAAGTCGGCTACAGTCAGCCGATCTGGTTTGTTCCCCCACCTGGTATCACGGTTGAGACGCCAAAACCTACGTCAATTGTCGTGAAGGGGATTGATAAACAGCAGGTGGGCCAGGTGGCAGCTACGATTCGGAAATACCGTCCTCCAGAACCTTATAAGGGAAAAGGAATTCGATACGCGGGCGAATATGTGCGCAAAAAGGTTGGGAAGACAGCGGCGAAGTAGCCCTGCTATTACACCGCCCCCGTGGCGGTGAGTTGAGGCAGGCGGCCAAGAGCCAGAGGGGGCTGCTGTCGGCACAACCAGGAGCCTAGCTGAGCATGCGACTAACAAAGCAACAGGCACGCAAAAAGCGGCACGTGGGCATCCGGCGAAAAATCAGCGGAACGCCAGAAAGACCGCGGCTTTGTGTCTATAAAAGCTTACGCCACCTTTACGCTCAAGTGGTGGACGACGTTGAAGGGCGAACGCTGGTATTCGTCACCTCGAATACCAAAGCCTTCAAGGCGAAGGGCAAAAGCTTCTGTAATCTCGCTACTGCCAGGCTAATTGGGCAAACGCTAGGGAAGCAAGCGAAAGCCAAAGGTGTGACCCGGATAGTGTTCGACCGTAGCGGCAATAAATACCACGGGTGCGTCAAAGCCTTGGCAGATGCTGTGCGGGCCGAAGGAATTGAGTTCTAGTCACGGCTCTTGCGCTGCGCGGCTACGTGCGATAATCACATGCATTCCGCGCTCTTGCACGGCCGACCAACACATTATCTAAATAAGGGGCTCTCATTGTGGTTAACAAAGAGTTAACGAACCTTCTCCATGGGAAGTCGCTACTACTGGGCGAAACGGAACTGGACGTTGAAAGTCTGGCGCTTCAGGAAGAGGTGGTGTCTCTGAAGCGGGTCGCTAAAGTCGTCAAGGGTGGTCGCCGCTTTAGCTTCAGCGCCCTGGTTGTCGTCGGAGATGAAAAGGGACACATGGGGATTGGATTTGGCAAAGCTAACGAAGTTCCCGAAGCGATCAGGAAAGCTATCGAAGACGGGAAGAGGAATATCTTTTCGGTGCCGGTTGTAGGCCGCACGATTTCGCATCAGATCATAGGCAAGTTTGGTGCAGCGCGTGTGTTGCTTCGGCCTGCAGGTGAAGGAACCGGGCTGATTGCCAGCGCTGCAGTGCGGGCAGTAGTAAGATTGGCTGGCATCAAAGACATTCTGACGAAATGCCATGGAACGAACAATATGATCAACATCGTCAAGGCCACAGTGCAGGGCCTGAAATCGCTTCTGAGCCCGGAGCGTGTTGCCCAGCTGCGGACCAAGTCGCTAGAAGAGATTATGGGAAAGTCACGCGCGGCGCGCTATCGCGAGATACGGCTGCAGGTGGAAACGGAGGCAGAACAAGAAAGTAAAGCTGCCGAGCCACCTAAACCCGCTGAAAAAGTTGAAGCTCCAGCGGCGGCAGCGGCTGAGGAGATTTCTCCTTCCCCAGAATCCCAGACGCCTCAGCCACCAGGTGAGTCACAAGCATCCGTATCCGGCGAAGACAAGCCCCAGAGCCCGCCGCTCGAATCACCTCCGGCCGAAGACGAGAAGCAAGAACCCTCGTCGTCTTAGAACCCTACAGGGCAGCGGGGCTAGGCGTTAAGCGTTTTTCTCCATGTTGTGGGCTGGCGCTCATGGGAAGTAGGGAGCAGTTCATGAACTGCTCCTACTCTATGGAGTTCAATGACGTGGCAAAGAAACTGAAGATTACGTGGGTCAAAAGCACGATTGGATGCAAGCGCGAGCATCGGCGTACGATTCGAGCCCTTGGCCTGAAGCGCCTTCATCACGTAGTTTATCACGACCCAAGTCCACAGATTAAGGGCATGGTACGAAAGGTATCGTATCTGGTGGCAGTTGAGGAGGTTTCCAAATCGTGAAAGTACACGACATCCCAGCAGATCCTGGCAAGCGACAGAAGCCCAAGCGTGTGGGTCGCGGTGAGGGATCTGGCCATGGCAAGACGTCGTGCCGTGGCAGCAAGGGTCAGCTGGCACGGAGCGGTGGAGGAAAAGGGCCCGCCTTTGAAGGAGGCCAGATGCCCTTGGTGCGCCGTGTGCCCAAGCGAGGGTTCCGAAATATCTTCCGCCAAGTTTACCGTATCCTAAATGTAGAGACGCTCAATCAATTCAAGAACAATACCAC
>CAZVVA010000136.1:0-10587 GCA_964630455.1 uncultured Candidatus Sumerlaeota bacterium | reverse complement strand
AAGGTTAATAGAATCAATGAATCCGAAGTGGATGGATCTCTATAATGGCTTGAAATGAGATCCCTTGCTTCGCTCGGGATGAGGGGTCGGAGGGAAAACTCCCCGACCCCTCAGTTAATGTACCCCGTGCCGCTTATGTTGCCAGCTCTTCACGTGCACTCCGACTTACTGGCCACTCCTGGCCGAAATAGAAAGAGATAAAATTATCCCGCTCGGAAAGGACCCGCACAATGGAACGAGAACCGAACTTTGAGCGCTTACGAACAGCGCTCCTCTGTGGTGAGCCGGACTACGTTCCACTGGTTGAGCTGGGGATCGCGCAGTGTATCAAAGAAGGTTACTTGCAAAAGCGGATTACGAGCCTGGCGGACGAAGTTGAGTTCTGGCGCACGGCGGGTTACGACTACGTGAAGCTCCAACCGATCATTAACATGAATCCTGGAGACATTCAGCCCCGCGAGGGCAGGAAAACTACTCCCATCGCAGAAGAAGGCACGCAGCGCAAATGGGCCAGCGAACATAGCGGCATTATTACCTCCCGGGAGGAATTCGACCGCTACCGCTGGCCTGCCCCGGAGTCGATAGACTACTCCCGATTCGAAACCATAACGCAGGTTCTTCCCGATTCCATGAAGGTGATTGGTCAGTATGGCGACATTTTTACGATGGTCTGGGAGATGATGGGATTTGAGGACTTCTCGCTGATGCTTTACGAAAACCCGGAACTCATCGAGCAGATGTTTCAGACTATCGGCGAAATCGTCTACAACCTGTTCGAGAACATGGTGACGTTTGACTGCGTCGCTGCGCTCTGGTACAGCGATGACATTGCGTACGCCAACAGCCTTATTGTCTCGCCCGCGGTCTTGCGCCAGTATTTCTTCCCCTGGCTTGGCAAGATTGGCAAGCTGGCCAGGCAGCACAACTTGCCGTTCCTCTATCACACGGATGGCATACTCTGGGACGTGTTCGACGACATCATTGCCTGCGATGTTAACGCTATTCACCCCATTGAGCCAAAAGCAATGGATATCGTGAAGGTGAAGGAGCGAGTTAAAGGAAACCTCTGTGTGATTGGCAATGTGGATCTGGGCTATACGCTTACGCGAGGAACGCCAGAGGAGACTGCAGCAGAAGTGAAGGAGAAAATTCGCCTGGTCGCACCAGGAGGGGGCTATTGCCTGGGCTCAAGTAATTCCGTGCCCGATTATGTCAAAGTGGAGAACTACCGGGCCATGGTGGAGACGACGAAAGCATTGGGAAAATATCCTATTGCGCTGTAGGGGCAGGATTTCCCCGCCATGTAGGCAAGCACGTCGTTGCTAGCGTGGGCAATTTTCACGATCTTTCGCGAGCCACTGCGTGGCCACTATAGTCATTGTGCAGGATGTAGGGGCGGGGTTCCCCCGCCCCAGGGCGAGGAGACCTCGCCCCTACATTTTTTAGGTTCTGAGGATGTGTTCTGCGCGAGTGCGTTACTCGCATATACCGAATCCTGCCGGGTACTTTTCGGCAATCGTCACGGGAAGAATCCCGCCGAATGGCTGTTTGCCTGCCACGAGTTCTGCCGTAGCTTGCTGTGTAGCTGGCGAGCTCCCGTATGCTGCAATGTAGCTATTCACCCACGGAAAGTCGCGCAAGATGTACGGACTGCCAAAGCTAATCATGCCCATTGGCTTGCCGGTTTCTCGCAGGGCAGCCACGCACTGGCAGACGTGCTTGTTCGGCCGAATTTTTCCAAGGGCAACAATAACCCTGATAAATGCTGCCACCAGCACGACGTCTGCATGGGTAGCTAGCTCAACGGCGCGGCGTACCTGAGAGGGGTCGTCTGCCACTCCTGCATAGAGAGACTTGACCCGCGGGACAAAGCGCATCAGGTCGTAGGGGAAGATCACAGCATCTTTCCAGAGCGACCTGGGTGCTTCAAAATTCGACACGCCAATGACAGCGACCTTCGTATCGGGCTTGAGAGGAATCAGCCCCTGCGTATTTTTCACCAGCGTGATCCCAGCCAGGGCTGCCCGATGCGCGGTGGCCTGCGCGTGCGATGTGTTCAAGCGCTGCGACACTGTCTCAACGTCAACCTTGCGCTGGTCAAACAGCCCGAGTTTCGCCTTGGCAGCAAGAATGCGCGCTACAGATTCATTAACTCGCTCTTCAGCAATGCGTCCGTGCTTTACTGCGTTGCGCAACACGTCCGCAGCTTCCTCATTGTCCCGCAGCATAACCAGGAGGTCACATCCTGCATTAAACACTCGCTCCACGGCCTCATCGGACGAGAAATGCTGCACGATGCCCCCCATTTCCATTGCATCGCTGAAGATCAACCCTTTGAAGCCCATCTCATCGCGTAAGACTCCCTGTAGCAAACGCCGGGACATCGTTACCGGAATCGGCTGTTGCTCAAACGCTGGTATCCGCAAATGCCCCGGCATGATTCCGTCTACGCCGGCACGAATTGCCTCCTGGAATGGCGGTAGCGCCACGTCCCGGATTTTGTCTTCAACCCAGTTCACCAAGGCCAGGTGTAGATGTGTGTCGGTTTTTGTATCACCGTGACCGGGAAAGTGCTTGGCTACGGCCAGCACATTGCGCGATTGGGTTCCTTGAATGTAAGCGCATCCCAGCTCGCCCACCAGTGCGGGGTGTTCACCGAACGAGCGGACATTAATAATCGGATTATTCGGATTGGTGTTTACATCAAGCACAGGCATGAAATTCACATTCACGCCCAGAAGACGTGCCTCCTCTGCTGTCAGTGCTGCCACATCGAAGCACAGCTTCGAATCGCGCGCCGCACCAAGCCCCATCTGACTCACCAGGTCTGTCGCTCCATCAATCGTTCCTCCCGTACCGCGCTCGAAGTCCGCACACAGCAGCAGGGGAATGGGAGAACAATGCTGGAGGTGGTTGCTCATTTTGGCCAGGCTGAGGGCATCATTGCGCATGTACATAAACCCGCCGACCTTGTAGCGCTCGATTTCCGCCTCTGCCTGCCACTGGTTATAGCACGTTACCACAAGGAGCTGACCAATCTTCTCCTCAAGCGTCATGCTCGCCATCAGGGATTTGATGTCCGTCGTGTTCATAAGTTCTCCTTGTCAGTCTGGGAGCTTTCACCTTCGCCTGCCATCTGTTTCATCTCTGTCTCGAAAGCTGCGTAAAACTCATCGCCTGTCTCAAATACTGTATCATTAGCCGTCAACTTCTGGAGAAGCATTTCGGCAATTAGTCGTGATCCTTCGGCATTATAATGGTTGCCGTCAAGGAAGAGTGCCTCTGGATCAGGGTTCGCGAGAAATCCAGAACTCAGATCAAAGAGCGGGATTTCGTGGCGCAGGCAGAACCGAGCCAGCACACTCTGAGGTCTCATGCTGATCCCTTCTTCTCCCACTTGCCCCGCATACGGCGGAACGAATATCAGCACCGGGATACCATTCTCATGCGCCAGCTCGCTGAGCTGCAACACCTGAGCCTTGGTAAATTCCCATGCAGACTCAATTTCCGGTCGCAAGGGTGCTTTGAAGAGCTCTGCTACGTTATAAATATCATCGAGCGACCGATAGCGCCACTTTCCGATTCGCTGCAGTCGGGCGCGGCGCAGACCCTCCAGCTTCAGGTACGCCAGCTTTACTGCAGTGTAGATCGCGCTCTTGCTTAACACTCGCAGCATGGAACGTGTGAGCGATTTTTTTCCAGCACCTGCGTAATGACCCACTCCTCCCAGGCTAGCCATTGTCCGGAACTGTTCCGTTACGTCGTTCAGCACGAAACAGACCAGGATCAGATCCGGCTTAAGTGCCAGGCCCTTTTGCCGGAGGAGATGGAGTTCTTGAAATGTCGCGTAGCCGTCAACGCCCGCATTGATCGCCTGGAAACCCCGTGGGCGGTACTGCTGATTGAGCAAAGCCTCGAGCTGTGCGACGTAGGTTTGCGGCTCTTCCAATTTATACCCGAGCGTTACCGAATCGCCAAGGCAGAGGATTCGGAATTCATCCGGCTGCTTGTCCAGGGGAATCTCTTCATCGCGAAATCCCAATGAGTTGGTCTTGATGCTGACCCCTGCCCATGTTCCGTCAAAGTTCGGCTTCAACTCCCATTCGACCTCATACGAACTGTCGGCGTATGGAGTTGTAGGAAACACTGCGATACCGGCAAGGCGCAGGCACACTTCGCATACAGCCCAGAGCACAACTATACTGATCGCCGCGAAGGCGAGTTTCTTGCGTATTGATAACGGCTGCTTTGGTTTTGCGTTCATACGTTGGTCGGCTGCGGTATCTCCTGCACCCTGCGCCTTCTTTACTTCTGTTCCGATCGTCTCACACAGGAGATATCCGGGAGATTACCTGCACACAGCTATATCTCCTCATCAGGTAGCCGCATGCGCGTAACTTGGAGACAATCTCGGCAGACCGCAGGGATCGCCCCCTGCTGCCACTGCCGCAAAAATTCCAGATGCTCCGGGTGCTGCAGCAATTGGTCGAGCGAATGCTCTGAAAGGTTGCCAATAACTCCTGTGTCCACAGGTTGCTCGGCCATGTAAGGCCGCACGTTGCGGACGTTCAAATAACAGCAGGCCGACACATTCCCTTCGAAATCAACAAATAGTGCTTTCAGCGGCTGCGCCAGACATGTTCCATCAATACTGTAGCGGCGCGGGTGCACAAAGAGAGCTATTTCTTGCCGCCGGGCTTCCTTACGGGCTGCGTTGACACACTCGTGGAATCGCTTATTCATCTTGGCATCAAGATCCGGCGCTATGCCTGTATTGAATAGCGCTTCAGCGAGATCCTCTGGTGAAATTGCAGTCTCCATGTGTTTCGCCACCAGACGATCAATCCCTAGCTCCGCTGCCAGCCGCACTGCTCCGGGTAACTCCTCTATTGTTGATCTCATCATGAGAAATACCCATTGAAGCTCAACGCGTGCTCCCGTGCGGTGTCGTAATTCAACAAACTGCTGAAAATTGTCGAGCACCTGTGCGAATCTACCTGCACCCCGTACAGTTTCATAGGTTTGTGCTGAACTCGCATCAATCGATACATTCATCGCATCAATGCCCTGAGCGAGGAGCTCCTTGCTTAGCTCGCGGCTGAGCAAGGTGCAATTTGTTGTAAAGCTTGTGTGGCATCCTGCGGCTTTGGTGACACGAACAATCTCGGGCAGCTGCGGATAGAGAAGCGGCTCGCCAAACCCGCTCAGGCTGACGTAGCGCAACCGACTGAGTGCAGGCTTGATTTTCTCGAAGAGCTGAGGTACCAGAAATCCCTGTTCTTGAGCGGGGAGACTACGAGGACACATCCAGCAGCGTAGATTGCATGCGTAGCTTAATTCTAGATTCAGGATTTCTGGAGATGGAACCTGCCGGGACGAGTGGGTCTTACGTCGCGGAAGAAATCTTCTGAAGAAACCGCTCACAGATTTCCTTTCTAGCTCAAAGTGCCCGAAGATTAATCAGGTTTACAGTTTTAACGCCCATAGCGTATTATGAGTACTTTGGAGTGCGTAAGCGTAGCTTGCGCTTTCAGGGGCCGAAGCGTAGCTTCGGCATCTCTCTGGTAAGCTGCGCTTACCAACAGCAAAGCGGTAGCTCCACTACGTTTCGCTGCCGCACTCCCAAAAACCGTCTTTCTAAGACAGCCCGCTTTCATGATTAGAAGATATTTTAACCGTAGAGTTCTTGCTTACGGCTTCCCGGGATCAAAAAACGGGCTCTTTGAGTTTCTAAAAGCACATAACAAAAAGCACTATCAAATCACAACAGCACGACGTGCATGCGCCTTAGGCGCACATTGTGAAAGAGTCTCTAAGGGTCAGTACGCCGTGGAGCAGGCTAACGCCCAATTTACTGCCCATAGCCATATTCGCACCCGCTGGCCATACCGATTCATCTGACTGCGGTAAGAGGCTTCTCAGCGTCCGAAGAACTTCCTATACCAGCGATACAGACGCTTACCTTTAATTTGCTCCAGTTCGGCGGAGAGTTTCTGAATGCGGCGCTGCTGCTCTTCGACCTGGTCAGCCAGTTTGAGCATCTGGATGACCGTCTTCGCCAGAGAATTGTCAGGGTATGGCGCGCTCCCTGCCGTACCTGTTCCCGCGGGTCGGAGAAGATCCGGGGCATGCTGTGAGTCTTTGACCCACTGTAAGAGCGGAGCAAGAAGTTTCTCAGGGGCACAATGCTTGATCACGTACTCTCTCGCGGCTCGTGCTTTCTGCCGGGACTCTTCTTTATGCTGCTCGATGTGAAGCAGCAGCTTGCCAAGTCCGCATGAATCGCCTATCTGGAATGTTGAAATCAGTCCCTGTGCCTCCAGCTCCCGTGGGAATTCGCTCAGGCTGGTCGAGACCACGGGCAGCTCAGCCAGAATCCAGCCGAACATTCGATTACGCGCACCAAGCAGACCCTCGTACGAAAAGATGTCAATATTGACTGCTACATCTGCGTCAAGATAGTAGTTCTGTAAATCGTCCAGCGGCACCCACCCGCAGAAGTGATAGCGGTCGCGATGCGGCGACTGCGCCACCAGGTTCTGGAAGCGCTCGAATGTCTGTTCGTCCTGGCCCTGAATAGCACCACCAGTGGAGACATAATGGAAGGTCGTGCTGCGCGCCATGGCGTATTCCACTCCATGAAACAAGGTCTCAACGTCTACCCAGGTATTATAACCACCTGTCCAGAGCATCACAAATGCCTCCGGGCTGACAATTGGCCCCCGGATCGCTGGCTTCCGCTGAACTGACACCTGCTGCTCTACATAGCCGGGAACAATTACGTCTACCAGGTCATGGCCGGCCGTCCACTGGTTAAGGCGTCCGCAGCAGCCCAGCTCGCCGATTAGCGCATACTTCTGTGGGAGTGAACATACGGAGAAATGATCCCCGCACAGGAGTGCTGGCACCACATAGTGCCATTGGTCTATTAGTCCATCATCACTTCCAAACACCCTGGCCTGCATCTGCCGCTCGGCCATCGGATGGCCGTTAAAGTCAAACCAGCGCGGTAGGGAAACGCGCGCAAGAGATGCTGCAAGAATCATTACGTCTGTGGTCGCTACCAGGCATGCTGGCTGATGCTCTTGCACCAGGCGCTCAATCATTGGCGCTGCTGCTTCAGGTAAGCACGGCATCCGCACTCGCACTGCATTCGCAAAGAGTGGTTCGGGCTCGCAGGATGTTTCTCCCTTCTCTGCTTCCCCGGCAAACTGAGATTCTCCCATGATGACCTTGTGCCCATTAGCGGCCAGGGTGCGCGTGAAAATCCAGAGCCGCAGGCCAGGTGCATATAGCCTGGTGAGTGTTGGTGACGGCGTAGGGCCTACGCCAAGCAGAAGAATGGTAGCCATGGTAGTTTCACAAGCCAATCATCCAAAATTGTAAAATGAAAATTGGAAATTGCAAATTTACTTCCTTTTCAACACCGTAATCTAATAATCTGTCTGAAAGTTCCGTTGCTTTTTCTTCCATTTTAAAATCTGCAATTTGCACTCTTCAATTTTCAATTCGACATTCGTAGAATGTCGTTTTGTGCAATGCTGGCTACTTGTGCACGCGCCAGGAAGGGTGTTTGATCCCGAATTTTCTAACGCGGGCATTCATTCGATCCACGGAAATACCCAGTAGCCCGGCAGCTGCTTTCTGGTTCCAATTCGCTTTCTTCAGCGCCTCAATCACCAGCTGCTTCTCCAGATTGTCAATCTTGATTCCGGAATCGGGAATCTGAATGATCGACTCGCTGGCAGCAGCGCTGGTGATGCCACACTCGAGCACATCGTGGTAGGAAATCGTTTGCTCCTTAGTTCGGATGACCAGGCGCTCCATAATATTACGCAGCTCCCGGACGTTTCCATGCCAGGGGTATGACAGCAAGAGATGCATGGCCTGCGGATCAATAGTCTTGAGTGGTTTCAAATACTTCCTACAGAAATGATCGAGAAAGAAATTTGCCAGCGGAGAAATGTCTTCCTTACGATCACACAGCGGTGGAATGTGAATCGGAAACACGTTGACGCGGTAATATAGATCCTCTCGAAACCACCCTTCCTTAACCAGTTGAAGCAGATCCTTGTTCGTCGCAAAGATAAAGCGACAATTGACGCGAATAACCTTAGAGCCACCCAGGCGAGTGATCTCAAGATTCTCAATGGCCTTGAGAATCTTTGCCTGTGAGTCTTTCGAGAGCTCGCTGATCTCGTCGAGAAAGAGGATACCGCCATTGGCCAGCTCGAACTTTCCTTTGCGCTGCGAATGGGCATCGGTGAATGCACCTTTTTCGTGGCCAAAGAGCTCTGACTGAAATAAATTTTCGTCTGGCAGCGCTGCACAATTGATGTCAATAAAGGGGCCGTGGGGCGTTGGGCCCATCCGGTGAATTGCCCGCGCCACGAGCTCTTTGCCTACACCCGTCTCCCCGGTCAGCATCACTGAGACGGTGCTCCGCACTACCTCGGCGATTTCTTTCTTGATGCGGCGTATTGCTCGGCTCTCGCCTACGAATTCCTTAAACTCGCTGCTGCGTTCAACCTGGTCTCTAAGATAGCGATTCTCATTGATCAGCTGGCTTTGTTCCAGCACTTTGCGCAGGCGTACCAGAACTTCGTCCTTCTCGCTTTCCTTCGTGATGTAATCCACTGCGCCGAGCTTCATTGCCTCTACTGCGGTCTCCACGGAATTCACCGATGTTAGCACCACCACCGGTAGGTCTGTGTCCAGACCTTGTTCCAGCCCCTGCTTGATGATGCGCAATACGTCCAGACCGCTTACCTCGGGCATCTTTATGTCTGTGATCACCAGGTCATAATAGCGCTTCTTAAGCAGATCAAGTCCCTGGCGCCCACCATGGGCTGTATCCACGTGTAACTGCTCCAATTCCAGGTTGCGCTTCAGCCGCTGGGCAAAGACCTCGTCGTCCTCAATCACCAGTATGTGTGGTTCTCCATTCATAGCGCTTCACCTATAACTTCCTGTTGTGCTCAGCGCAACACCACCAGGGGAGCTTACGCTGTTCCGTCTGTTTTTGGCGGCACGCCGCTGGCGGTGGCCGGCGACTCGCGCGTGGTCGGCGCTTCCGCGGGGACGGGAATAACGATGGTAAAACAGGTGCCAACGTTTTCACTACTCTCTACCGTAATTTCACCTTGCAGTTCGTCAACAATATTTTTAGAAATGTACAGGCCAAGCCCCGCTCCGTCATGCTGGCTGCGAGTGGTAAAGAACGGGGTGAAGATGTTTTGCAAGTGATCGGGTGAAATTCCTGGGCCGGTGTCAGCGATCTCGATGCGAATGCCTGTGTCGGTCAGCATTGTTCGCAGGGTTAATGTTCCCTTGCCCTCCATAGCCTGAAATGCATTCAGGATAATATTTGAGAAGACCTGAATCATCTTATACGGGTGGGCCAGAATCGGTGGAAGTGCTGGTGCATAGAGCTTCTGAATCTCTGTTCCACCACGCTCATATTTCACCAGCTGAAACGCACGTTCCAGCATGTCATTAACGTCCACATACTCTTTCTCTCGATCACCAGAACGTACGAAGCGCTCGATGTTGAGATCGCGGAGAATAGCGAAGAAGAGATCCACATGGCGCTGAATGTCTTCGAGCTGCGCAGTCCCATTCGGTATGCTGCTCATCTGCCGGGCAAGGTCTCCGAGCTCGTGTTTAATGTTCAGAACCGGCTTTTTAATGTCGTGAAAGATGTTTGCTGTGAGCTGACCAGCCAGAGCCAGTCGCTCCAGGCGGATCATCTCCTGACGCTTCTCTTCGAGCTCCACGGTTGTCTTGGTAATTACCTTCTCCTGTGTACGCAGCCGACTCATCAGGAAGACTAGCACCACCACAAGCAGTACAGACAGCCCCACTGTAGCAACCCGCACTGTCGTGATTGGCCGCTCGTCGAGGTCAATGTACAAATAGCCGTAGACCGTTTGATTCTCGACCAGCGCTTCACGGCGAAATTGCTTGAGCCGTGTGCGCCAATCAGAATGCAGCGCCGCGTAGGCAAAGGGATGCACCAAATGCTCGCCAACATTGGCAATGATCTTGGAAACGTAGAGGTCACGGATGAAAATATTGCGGCGATTAATTTTTACGATACTTTCAATTTGGGAAAATTTTATTCCGATGTCTTCTCGCCCCTTCAACACACGCTCCCGACTGAACATTCCCTTAATACTCTCAATCGAGGCATCGCGGTCGCGAATAAAACTGCGCTGCAGGAATAGCAACACTGTGATCCCAACAATCAGAAATACGATGTTGGCAGTGTAGATGATCAGATTGGTTCGATCAATGCGCACCACACTACCTCGCAGCTCGCAGTGTGTTGAATTCGGCTATCACTTCGCGTAAATTCTGATAGTAAAGATCCTGGCTATTCTCTACCCGAGGCTTCCCTGCCGGGCCCTGATTGTAAAAGCCCCTAATTGCCTCTTTTATCGCCAATCCCACAGGATGTCGCGGATAATACTCTGCCTTTAGCGCAATGGGATCCGTGGGCAGAAAGTCGGTTTCAAAAATTACCCGTACCAGGCGTCCCGGCCTGATTTCTGGGCCAATTGAGTCAACCACCTCGTCAATCACACC
>CAZVVA010000135.1:0-10607 GCA_964630455.1 uncultured Candidatus Sumerlaeota bacterium | reverse complement strand
AAGAGATCCTTCGTCCGCCACGGCGGACTCAGGATGACAAATCATTTTGACCATTTTGTTCTACTTTTCATGTTGTAAAAGATTCTGTTACTATAAACATTTCTCTAACAATATCTGAATTCAGCCGAGCAAAATCAGTTTCTCTCACCTCTTGGTCAGATAGCCAAGACGGCGCAGCTCATGCTCTTTCTTCCGCCAGTTCTTGCGTACCTTCACACGAAGCTCAAGGTACACGGGTACGCCAAGTAACTGCTCAATCTCCTCACGGGCCAGCTGGCCAATCCGCTTGATGAGCCGTCCGCCTTTTCCGATAATTATGCCCTTCTGCGAATCGTGTTCAACATAAATCATAATGCGAATAAAATATTTCTCTGCTTCTCGCTCTTTAAACTCGTCAACCTCTGTGGCCACTGCATAAGGAATCTCTTGACCGGTGAGGTTAAAGACCTTCTCGCGCACAATTTCAGCAACCAGGAACCGCTGATCGCGGTCACAGAGCTGATCGGCATCGTAGTAAAGCGGTCCAACCGGTATGTACTCAAGCGTCTTGTTTATCAAAAGGTCAATGTTATAATTCTCCAAGGCAGAAATTGGAATAATTTCCGCATAGAGACGACAATCAATGGGGAATTGGTAGTCCGCGACATCAAACGGGATTGCGATGCGATCCACTTTATTAAGCACAAGAAACTTCGGGCAGGAGATCTTCTCAAAGGCCGCCTCAAGCCCTTCAGGGACTGGGGCTGGGTCATGAGCTTCGATAATAAAATAGACCAGATCTACTTCCTTCAGTGCACTCAGTGCCCGATCCACGAGACACTGATTAAACGTATCACGAGGAACAATGACGCCTGGCGTATCCACAAAGATCATCTGGTAGTGGTTTGTGGTAAGAATTCCGAGAATTTTGTCGCGCGTGGTTTGCGGCTTTTCCGACACAATCGCCATTTTCTCGCCGACCAGGCGATTGAGCAGCGTTGACTTGCCAACGTTCGGCTTACCGATAAGTGAGATATACCCGGATTTAAAGGTTTCATCCATGTAACAACAATCACCGATCGTGCGTCGCAAAACCACTTACGCGGTGTCTGGAAACAATACGCTTGGTATCAGAACGGCAGGATTGACAATGTGTGCTTGAAAGGCCCTACAACTATAAGAGATTCTCTTCTTCCATATGGGCGAGAAGTTGCGCTTCTAGCGTCTTCATACGTTTGGCTTCGTCTTTAGTTTCATGCTTGTATCCCAGCAGGTGACAGAAGCCGTGAATGAGTAAAACTACAATCTCTCGTTCCAGGGGATGACCCAGCTGATCTGCCTGTCTACGCGCACTTGGCACAGAGATCACAATATCACCGAGCAGCGCGGGATGAATTGACGCAAATTTCCCGGTCCGCATGGGAAACGCCAGGACGTCTGTTGGCTTTCTAACGCGGCGATACCGCGCATTCAGTGCTGTAATTTCGGGATCGTCCGCGTACACTACGCTCACTTCACCGTCAGGCATTCCATTCTTGTTCAGCAGGGTCTCGACCACCCGAGATGTGATCTTTTTCAATCGGTAGGTCGTGATCAAGTTGGCTTTTGACTTATTTCTTACATCAATTTCCATTGCTTTTCACTTCGTCCTTTTCCTGCATTGCTCGAAGCGCCAACAATTGCATTCCTTCCGCACGGAAAACTGATGTTTTAGCCTGGTGCACAACCGATACCGGTGCTGCCTCTTTTCATGCACTTTAGCAGATCAGGCAGCAAGCTGCGCGACCATGCGTTCTACTTCCTTCTTCAGCTCTTCGGTAACTTTCCATGTTTCTTTTACAAAGCTATCTTCTGAAGCCGGTGCATGCGCCTCAGCATAATCCGCAATGATGCGGGTACCCCGTTTATCATCTTTCTCCTTCGAGCTTTGCACATCCTTTGCAATCTTGTCTTGCATTGTTACCAGCAGCTGAAGATTCGCGGTAACGTCATTCGAAGGCAGCTCGCGTTGTAAGATCTTGCGCTCATGCTCCCAGCGTGCGTCGTCGGAGAGCGTGGAGAGCAGCTGAGCAACGCCGGCTTTATCGCCCCGCGAAAGAGTCTCGGCAACGCGTTTCTTCAGCCCGAGCAAGGCGTAATATTGAATATAAAACGTGTAGGCATCAATGCCACTCACCCGGTTTGCCTCAAGGAGGTAGTTCTTGCCCAGACCTTTAATGTCTCTGCTAGTATATAGATCTTTCTTCTGCTTCACATTTTGCAATCGGGCACGCCCCTCGATCATCAGATCAACGATGTCCGGGCGAAAAACCTCGAACACGAATGTGCTCCGCCTGGCCTTATTGCGCTTCATGTACTTACCTTCATTGCGCTTAATCGCGAAAACGTTATCCGACAACACCCATCCTGGCATGATCTCGTCAAACGCAGGCGATATGCCGGGATACATGGCAGCTGGCGAGTTGATAAGCGAAAAGGGAAACTCTATGCGCTGCGGTAAGGCGTTTACCGCCGTGGCGATAATGGAGTAGGGCGCTTTAGTAAAATCAGAGGGGAACTTAATGTTGGTCCCCAGACCGAAGAATGTCCCCTCTCCGCACCAGATCTCCTGATCCGGCGCTTTGGACGTATGGTTGCTGCCAACATTGGCGCCATAGCCAACGTTCCCCTTGCCCTCCGGCCAGAACGCGGCAATCAAGAGCGCCTGGTGATGGAATCCCACGAATGGCCCCACCAGAGATGCGGTAACTTCGCCTTCGGCAATTCCGCTGTTCGGCCCAATTATTGAGTTCGTCACCTTGCCATGACGCGCAACATGCGAATGCTCCGTTAGCACCGAGGTGTCTACAATCGCCATGGAAGTTACCTCTGAGCCCCACTGCAACAGGCTGTTGACCACATAGGCACCATCCGTAATTCGCGTCTTCTCGTCCTCATTACTCAGGATCGTACAGTTGCTGACGCGCGTGGCATTGTCAATTTCCGCGCCTGTGCCAACAAAAGTGTTGCTGACTGTAGCGCTATTGCGTACCATGGCCCGGCGCTGCATAATCCCCTTGTTACTCGTCACTGCCGCAACATACTGTTTGACGAAGTCAGCGTAAGCCTTAAGAAAAGCCTTGTCGCTCCGCGAGGTGGCGATTCGCTCCGCAACGGCAATGGTAATTTCGGCATAAGTCAGAACTTCGCGCCCACCGCTCTCGATCGCAATTGGAAGCTCAACGCCATTACCAAAACTAGTTCCCTCCTCTGCGCAAAGCGATTGAACATTCACGACAACAGCTTCGTCATGGACGACATAATTGGCCAGATAGCCGACGTTCATCACCAACGCGTTGTTCCCGATTTCCGCATTCACGATTGTGCTCTGGTAAAGACCACTAGGCAGTTTCGCGCCGGGTGCTACCGCAATCTCGTGAGTCGTAAAATTCCCAAGCACGCATGTTCCAAAGAAATTGCACTTGAAGATGCGGTGAATATTAAACTCCTTGCTCACTAAAACCTGGGTCCACTCCTGCGCATAGTTACCCTGCGAATTCAGGACATCAATCTCCTTTTTCGTTAAGGGACGAACCGCATCGCCGAATAGGACACTCCTGCCGCGCTTCCCTGTCACAGCCTTCACCGCAGCCACAACCTCAGAGACCTCAAGCACGTTGCCAACAAGCTGAACTACACTCTTCATAACTCACTCCTCTTTCTCAAGTCTGGCCTGGCAGAGTTCATCACTTCTGGAACGGTTCGAAAAGCGACTAAGCGAACCATCGTAAAAACAAAGGGAGCACGCCCCACGTGCTCCCCGCGGAAATCTCCTGCATTGCACCTGATGTTATGCTATTTTGCAAGTTTGGATTTGTTCGCATATGCCCACTTATAGTAATCAATTCTTTTCAGCCTGGAGGCTGCAGGCTCATCCAGCACCACGGTCACGCGCGGATGAAGTTGCAAAGCACTCGAGGTCACCTGGGACGTGATCGGCCCTTCAATAAAAGCGGCGACGACATCGGATTTTTTCTCTCCATTGGCAATCAGCAGAATGGCCTTTACATCAAGGATCGTACCAACACCCATGGTAATGGCAAAGCGCGGTACATCCTCTGGCTTGTCAAAATAACGGGCGTTATCCTTGATGGTCTGCTCGTCCAACGTCTCTATATGAGTTCGTGAGGCGAGTGATGTACCGGGCTCATTAAATGCAATGTGGCCATCGCCACCAATCCCCAGCAGCTGCAAGTCAATGCCGCCCGCACCCTTTATCTCTTCCTCATACGACTGACAGTAACTTTCAAAATCACGTGCAACGCCACTGGGAACATGAATATTATCTGGATTCACGTTGATGTGATTGAACAGATTCTCGTGCATGAAGTAATGGTAGCTCTGCTCATGAGTAGGCCCTAATCCGACGTACTCATCGAGGTTAAACGTGGTAACTTTCGAAAAGTCCAGGCCTTCCTCCTTATGCATTCGGATCAGTTCCTTGTATGTTCCAATCGGAGTGCCGCCGGTCGCAAGACCAAGAACGGAATTGGGCTTTGCTGTGACCTGATCGCGTATAATCCCGGCTGCCGTTCTACTCAATTCGTCATAGTCCTTGCTAATAATAATCTCCATTAACGTACCTCCTTGCTTTGGCGATTGCTGTAATAATGATAAAGGGCGAGTGTGGCCGCCCCAATAATTCCTTCCTGCTTCCCAAAGCTCGACAGTTTAATCTGAATGTCCTTTCCGAGGCGCTGTAAGGCTTTGGATTTAAGCGTGCGACAAATGGGCTGAATCAAGAGTTCGCCGCCGGCATCGGCCATGCTCCCTCCGAAAATCAACACCTCTGGCGCCAAAATGTTAATCAAGTTGGCAATGCCCGTGCCGAGATACTGGCCGGCTTTCTCAACTAGCTGATAGGCCAGACGATCTCCGCTGGCCGCGGCAGAGAAAATCGCCTGCGCCGTGAGGTTCTTATCTTTCCCCATGAAGTCGCTGATACGCGAGTTGACTCCTTCACGCAGGGCCGCCTCGGCTTGGCCAATCACGGCATAATCCGATGCCAGCGTCTCGAGACATCCGTAGTTGCCACAGTAGCAGATTGGGCCATTTTCAACGATTGTAGTATGGCCGAATTCACCCACGTTAAACTTCGAACCTTTATAGACATTCCCATTTATAATAATTCCCAACCCCAGCCCCGGGCCGAGGTGAAAATACAGAATGTTACGGAATTCCTTGTATTTTCCAAGAATATTCTCAGCAAGGGTCGTAGCGCAGATATGATTTTCCATAATGGTGGAAATGCCGAACTTCTTCTCAAGGAGTTGCTTTAATGGTACTTCAACCCACTCGTCGAAGCGTGGAAATCCAACGGAGATGCCCCGATCCTCATCCACTAAACCGGAGATTCCAACGCCAATCTTCTTGGCCTCCTGCTTCTCATCTCTGCCAATATAACTGATCTGGTGCCCAATTGCCTGGTAGATTTGTTCAATCGCGTGATTCTTACCACCACGTGGTGAAAAGGCATCGAATTTTTCGTTATATATGCAGCCCTTCAAGTCTGCGGTGGCCGATATGATTCCTTTCGAGGAGAATTCTAACGCCACTACACGGCCAAAATTGGGATTTACGTCCAGAAGCTGAGCCTTGCGACCACCAGTGGAGAGCGCAAAGCCGACCTCGATGATTTCCCCCGAGCGAAGTAAGTCGTTGACCAGGTAGGATATTGTTGGCAAGTTGAGATTTATCAAATTGGAAAGCTTGCCGCGCGATATCGGACCCTCTTTCCAAATGTTAAATAGTACGGAATCTGTACGTTTATGCACCATTTTAAAAGCAGACTATTAAAGAATTCTAATAGAAACCAGCCATAATGTGGCGCCACTAACCCATGTTTTGTAAAATATAAAATTAACTTACCCCCACTTGTCAAGAAAAATCTTTTCTTTCTAACCAGCCTGTACAGACTTTAAACAAAAACAAAAGGTAAATATATATGCATTATAGATGCATTTCAACGCTTGCAAATTCACATTTGCAAGCCTAAGTTTTGAATTACCAAATGTTCATAATTTAAATGCGGAACCGGAAAGATTACAGGTAAGGTATTATAAGAGGAGCCTAAAGAGGAGACTCAAGTTCAGTGCTTGTCCATTCAAGACTATAAACGCACGCCATTAAGACAACACTCGGAATACAGTAAGTGAAGGGGATTATGCGAGCGCCAGAGCTATGGGCGTCAAAATAGCCGAATGGTGTCGAGGAACTCCTGGGCTGGAAGAAAGGTATCAATCTTGCCTTTTGGGTTTCCGTTTGGATCGTAGAAAATAAAAGTAGGAGCTTTATAGGCACCAAGGCTGAAGGCTTCTGAAGAAAATCGCAAAAAATCGAATTTAACGGAGACATAATTGCTATTCAGAAGTTGGACAACTCTGGCGTCGCTCAACGTCTCGGTTTCGTATTGTTGACAATACCGGCTCTTATCGGAGTAAAAATAAAGCATAATCTTAAGATTTTCAGCCCGGGCCCTGCGCTGTGCCTCATAGATGTCCGTGACCCATTGGATCGAATCTTCTGACACTGTGGGCTGCACAGGAGGAATCGGTATTGGCGCCATTGTCACAATAGGGACGGGAGTCCTTGCAGGTATGGCGGGCATGACTGGTGCAAAAGTAGGCGATGGGGGCGGAACGGCGGCAACCGGTCGAGCAGAAGAAACAAAGACGAATTTTGCAGCATCAGCATATGCGCGGCCCCAGTTGCGGCTGTCTGGCTTCCCCTGAGTTTCCTCGTCTGCAAACTCGACATAGCCCATTTCTCCTGCATTAAATAGATACGTTCCCAGCGAATGCCACGTATTTCCGTTTCCCGCGCCGCGTGTCAGAACACCCCACCCATCCTGGTTCATATAAACAATAGAATCGCCATCCGCATGGTGAATAATGTACTTCACCCGTAGGGCATTGCCCTGTAGAGGCCATGTGACGAAGACCTCATAGAAGCCTGCGGTAGGCAGGTTCGGTATAAAACGAGCCCCAGAGGATTCTGCATCTTCCAGGTTAGCAAATCGGGAGCCAACTTTAGGTGTCAACCCTTTTGCTATGCTCTTCCCAACGCTATCAGTCCACTTCCCTGATATTTCATCATACCACTGGACATTCTGGCTACCGGGGCGTGTTTCTATAATGATCTCCTGCCCATAAACGCAAATGCAGGACATGAGGAAGACCCCTGCGCACAGAATTATACGAAGAGACTGCTTCCATACAAACATAGTGAATCTCCTTTTTGTCACACTTGCACCCTTTTGTTGCACTCTTTTATTCACATAATATAGAGCTTCAAAGGAGAATAGAAATCGCAACTTCGTGGTTTTGTCAACAAAAAAAGTAATATTTTTCTCGTTCAGCAAAGGTTAAAAATGTTTTCCCGCTGGGGTACCTTTACAATATTAGTATTTAAGCGCGTGAAGAGCATGATTGCAAGCTGAAAGTGACCATTCCACAAGCAGGAGAATTTAGGGTTTTCAATTCCTGTTGACACGGAATGTTCATAATCATATCCTATTAAGTAGAAAAGTCAGTAAAAGAGCAGTTTTTTCACATTTCATTTCTGGAAGGTTACTGTTGTCTGCTTGTCTATCTCTTCTGAGGCATCGGACCTATGCCGCTGTCGCTGAATCAAGTTCTCAAGCAAACGCAAAGGCTGGTGATGACTCCCCAGATGCAGCAGTCAATTCAGCTGCTGCAGCTGACTTCTATGGAGCTCGAGCAGCTGGCGCGGCAGGAAATGATGGAGAACCCCTTCCTGGAGCTAGCCACAGACGAAGAGGATTCAACCGAGCAATCGTCTGACCAGAATCCCTCCGTTGCGACCTCTCAAGAGCAGTTAGATACGAAGCCATCTGAGTCGACCAGCACAGAACAGGATGAACCATTTCAAGCGGTAGATGTGAATTGGGACGAATACTACGAGCATGCAGAAAACAAGGTCTATTTTCCAGCTGAGGACGAAGAGCAAAAGGATTTTACCGAATTTACCCCGTCGCGTACCAGCCTTTACGAGTATTTGATGTGGCAGCTGCGGACCGCAGGCTTGGAGGGAAAAGACTTTGAGATCGGGGCATATCTGGTTGGTAATATTAATGACAACGGGTATCTGGAAATAACAACAGACCTAGTGGCGCGCGAGCTCAGCGTGGAACCGAGCAAGGTTGAGGAGATTCTGCGCACGATCCAGACGTTTGATCCTGTGGGTGTTGGAGCACGGGATTTGCAAGAATGTCTGCGGCTCCAGCTGATTGACAAGGGTATCAAGGATCCGCTCCCCTACCAGCTTCTTGACGAAAATTTTGCTCTTCTCCAGCGCAAGAAATTCCCGGAGATTGCACGAGCCATTGGCACAACGGAGGATAGCATTGTCCAGGCGTTTCACACGATTGCTAGCCTTGAGCCAAAACCCGGACGAGTCAAGACAAAGGAGCAATCTAACTACATTAACCCCGACGTGGTTGTTAAAAAAATAGACGAGCGCTACATCTACTATTTAAACGAGGGGTCATCAACGCACCTTAAGGTCAGTACATTCTACCGCAAGTTGCTCTCTGGAAACAACCGCTTTTCACCAGAAGAGAAGGAATATGCCCAGACAAAGTACAAAGCTGCGGTCTGGCTGATTCGAAATATCGAAAGACGCAAAAACACGATCTTGAAGGTCGCAGAAGCAATCATGGTCCACCAAAAGGCTTTTTTAGAAAAGGGCATTGAACACCTTAAGCCGCTCATCTTGCGCGAAATCGCTGAGGTAGTGGGCATGCATGAATCCACTGTAGCCCGAGTGACGACGAACAAGTACGTAGAGACGCCACGAGGGACGTTCGAGCTCAAGTTTTTCTTCTCCAGCGGCCTGAAAAGTCGGGACGGAGAAACTGCATCGTCCAGGAGTGTGAAAGAGCAGCTCAGCCAATTAATTGACGAGGAAAATTCATCAAAACCATATAGCGACCAACGTTTGGCTGAGTTACTGCGGGAGCACGGTATTCAGATTGCCCGCCGAACTGTAGCCAAGTATCGTGAACAGCTTAAAATTCTCCCTGCCAGTATGCGCAAGTCAGTTTAGCCCCTACTGGGCTTCGTTCTACCATCACCAAGCCGGGGTTTTCATCTTGCCAGCCGGCCCCAGCCTTTGAGCAAAAGCCTGAAGAAATTTGCTTGCAAATTCCTTTCTGCAGTTCCTAATTAGGTACATCTGTCAGTTCAAGAGCGTTCATCACAAAGAAAAGAGCAAAGCACAGCCGACTGCTTTTACGTGTCGGCCCCAATAATAGTGGAGGCAGTTCCATGGCAACGCCACAGCCCATGATCAGTGTCGCGGGAATCCGGGGGATTATCGGAGAGTCCCTGGTGCCCGAGGATTTTCTGCGCTACGTTCTGGCATATGCCACTATGCTACGTGGAAAAAAGATTGTAGTAGGAACAGATAGTCGGTTGTCGCGCGAGATGCTACGGCAGCTGGTCTTTGCCGGACTTATGTCGTGCGGCTATACGATAATGGATCTGGGCATATGCCCGACGCCCACTATTGGCATGATGGTGCGCGAGCTCCGTAGCGACGGAGGCATCGCTATCACAGCGAGTCACAATCCAGCGGAGTGGAACGCGCTGAAGTTTTTTACTGCTAGTGGAGAATTTCTCTACCCCAGGCAGCATCGTCGCCTGCTACGCTATTATACACAGCAGCGGTTCATTCGTGCCAAGCTGCATGATCTGGGCGAGGTAAGGCTCTATGCGAATGCGGTTGATCGGCACGTTAAGAAGGTGCTCAGAGCAGTGGCTGTGCAGCGCATACGCCGCTGCCGTTTTCGCGTGGTGGTGGATTGCTGCAACGCAGCTGGGTCGGTAATTGCGCCACTACTGCTTCGCAAACTGGGCTGCCGTGTGAAGGCGATTAACACAGATACCGACGCACTATTTCCTCACGAGCCCGAGCCACTGGCGCAAAACCTGAGTCAGCTGAGCCGGGCTACTGTGCGTTGGCGCGCCGATGTTGGGTTTGCACTGGATCCTGACGCTGATCGGCTGGCAATTGTTGACGCCAAAGGCCGTCCGCTCGGGGATGAACGGACGCTTGCCCTCGTGGTCGCTCATTTTCTGAGCAAGACGCGGAGCCCAGTGGTAGTCAACCTGTCAACCACACGCGCAATTGACGACCTTGCGCGCCGCTATAATGTTCGTGTCTTTCGCACCCCGGTTGGCGAAGCTCATGTGGTGCAGAAATTGCGCGCCGTACATGGCAAAATCGGTGGAGAAGGCAATGGCGGCATAATCATCCCCGCGATTCACCCTGGCCGTGACGCCACAACTGGCATGGCGTTCATCCTCCAGGCTATGGCTGAGACGAATCAGACCATTGCCACACTAAATGCCAGCATTCCAGACTACGCATTGATTAAACGGAAACTGCGTTTGGATCACAGAGATAGTAAGGAATTGTTTGCTGCAGTGGAGCGGGAGTTTCCATCGCCACGAAAGCGCAGCTGATTAGATGGACTGAAGTTGGAATTCTCGGACTCCTGGATCCATCTGCGGCCGTCAGGCACCGAACCGGTATTGCGGCTTTTTGTTGAAGCAACTACACAAGCG
>CAZVVA010000134.1:0-10722 GCA_964630455.1 uncultured Candidatus Sumerlaeota bacterium | reverse complement strand
CAATGCTGAGCGCCCTGCAGCCGCCGCCCATACCGCCATATTCTTCGGGGATGTAGATGCCAAGCATGTCGGAATCGGAGAGCGTCTTCATAACCTCCCCGGGATACTCTTCCTCTTCGTCCAGCCGGGCGCGTTCGGGCAAAATCCGTTCTTCGGCGATCTTGCGCGCCAAGTCACGGACCATCTGTTGCAGTTCATTGAATCCGTAATCCATAGCTGCTATCCTCTCATGAGAATTGGTGAGTTGAGACAAGACTTGATTCAAAATCTTATGCTTGCACTGCGCAAAAGGCCAGCCGAAAAACCTAAAAAGCATACATTAAAAAAAATTGAGATGTCAACCCCGATTAAGCCTAAGCTCTGCATCTAAATACGTGGCGTAGCCTCCAAACATCAGCAAGGCAATACCGGGTGGCTTGGGTGATCCCTTATCTGAAAGCAGTTTGACAGACTGACAAAAATCATCTTGCAAATCGTGAGAAGGAGTGGTGTATAGACAGCGTCACTAGCTGCTGGAGTGTACTGCTAGACCCGTGGATTCGATAAGCCACGCTAAAGCGCGCTTGGGGCTTTTAATTTCTCCTTGCCACACCCCGACTAAAGCCGGGTGCAAAGAGGAGCCCGCCTAGGCGGACTAAACGATGCCGGATCGCGTGGATGTGGTCGGCTTTCACTCCAAATGATAATGGAAAATGCCCAAGCTCCATGCGACACCAGCTGTAAAGATATGCTGCATTAAGTATATCAAAGCAAAGTGAGCGGGCTGAAGCCCTGCTAAACGAAATCGTGTCATGGATAATGAGTATTCTTACACCCCGATTGAGGCTGAAAAAATGCCCAAACCTGATATAATGTGGACTGAAATCTCTAGCATTGAGCTTGGGCTTTGCGAAAGCTCCGCGTCTGCTTTTTGGAATTCATGACGTGTGCGGCTCAAGTCATCCATGTATGATTCCTAGACGGACTTACATTTATATCGTTGTTGCACTGGCCGTTGTTCTGGTTCCTTATTCAATCGTTACATTTAGCCACATCGGTGAGGACTGTTTTATCAGTTTTCGCTATGTAGAGAATTTTGTCGAAGGCGAGGGCTTGGTTTACAACTCCGGCGAACGAGTGGAGGGCTATTCGAACTTCCTGTGGGTGATGCTTCTGGCGCTATTGCGTTTTGTGGGCCTTGGGGTGATCAACAGCTCAAAGGTGCTGGGAGTGCTGGCGAACGCGCTGATTCTCATTGTCGTTGGCTTCTTTTTCGTCGAAAGAAGGCAGAAGGATATTCCAATTGTCTATCTGATGGCGCCGCTGCTCGTATTTTTCAATCCGATGCTTCACTACAATAGCGACCGCGGGCTAGAAACGTGCTTCTACGCGCTGCTCATCCTGGTGGCAGTATATTACTTTGTTCGGCGGCGGTACATGGCGAGTTCATTTATGTTTGCGGCTGTGGCGCTCACGCGGCCGGAAGGATTTCTCTACTTCTGGGTGCTGGTTCCCTTCTTTCTGATTGATTACAATGCAATGCTGAAACGCACACCTGAACGGCAAACGATCGCACCCATGCTGCGCTTCTTTCTTCCCTATACTGTAATCTTCAGCGCTTACATTTTGTGGCGCATGAGCTACTATGGGTACCCGTTTCCGAACACCGTGTATGCAAAGACCGCGCCGCTGTACTTCTGGCAACGGCCAAGCATCGGTATGCTGTGGCAGTTCGTCAAGTCGTGGTCGTTTATTCCACTGGTAGCGCTGCCGGTCTTTTTGACGATCGGACAAAAGTCTGCCGAGCGCAGACGCACGCTGCTGGTATTGGGGGCAATAGCGGCAGCGGTAACACTATATACGCTTGCGATTGGTGATATTTTCGCCGCGCCATTTCGCCACTATATTCCAATGATTCCGTTTGTCATTTTGCTGATTCATGAGTTGCTACGAAGCGCGAAGGAACAGTTGGCAGTGCGTCGGATTGCCCTTGGGTTGGTGTGTTTGGCGGTATTAGGCATGAATTTCTACACGTACAGGAATCTCGATGCACCGCGTACCCGCGTGCACGTGCGCACGTGGGAGTTTCTCATGCGCTGGGACTTTGGAGCGCGTGTGCAATGGTTTCTTGAACCGCCAGTTCTTCTCGGAGGTGAGGTGGGACGCTGGCTGCACGAGCACTTGCCTGCGGATGGACTGCTTGCTGCAGATCAGATGGGCCAACTCGGCTACTATTCCCGCCATCGTATTATTGACCTGCTCGGATTGATGGACGTGGAGATCGCGCACAGGGGCTACTCTACGGAGTTGCTGCTGAGAAGAAATCCCGACTATGTGGTGCTGTACGCGCAAAATAGTGTGCCGTTGATCGGGCACCTGGCAGATACGGCGCGCGACGATCGATTTCGTGAGCAATACGTGCTGCTTTATGTGCTGAAAGCTAATCATCCATATGATATCAACGAATACCACGTATTTGGGCAACGCGCAGACTATCCCGATGCACAGCCAAAGATGCTACGTATTGGGCTGAATGCTGAGGCCTGGAATGCGCGCTGGCGTGTCTGAATGCAGGGTGACACGTTGAGTGGCTTCGACATAGAGTTCGACATTCAGAGACACCGATTAAAATAGAATCTTAATACTCCTAAGGCGCATAAACCACTACGACACAACGTACAAGACGAAAGAGTTAACGCTGTGATTATTGATATACTGGGGGCGACCCAACGGGTCGCCCCTACATCCTATGTCTCTAGATTGTATTACACGTTGTGCCGTCGTGGTATCATAGTTGTCTTTGTTGTGGACTTGAGGAAAAAAATGTTGCATTCTGGGAGGGTTTTCTCATAAAAGCTGTGTGCCGTTGAATACGCGGTGTTTCATAACTACATGGAAATGGATAACAAATGCTACGGGTAGGTATAGTTGGTGCGCTGGGATACGCTGGTGCTGAGCTGGTGCGGCTGTTGCAACACCATCCAGAGGTAAAGCTTACCATCCTGGCGGATAAGCTTGAGAAGCCGGTCGTGCTCTCATCTGTGTATCCACAGTTCCGAGGGGAGCTTGATGCGGATATTACGCCAGCAGATATCGAGCGTATTGCGCAGGAGACTGATGTTGTCTTTCTCGCGCTGCCGCACAAGGTATCGCAGGAGTATGTCGTGCCGTTGTACAAGGCGGGGAAAATCATTCTGGATTTAAGCGCCGATTTTCGCTTTGACGATGTCACATGCTACGAAAAGACCTACGGGGTGCGCCACCTTGATCCGAAGCTGAGCAGAGAGGCGGTCTACGGGCTGCCGGAACTGTTTAGCGAAGCGATCAGAAAGGCCCGAATTGTTGCGGTGCCGGGTTGCTATCCGACGAGTGTGATTCTTGGGTGTGCGCCGCTTATGGGAAAAGAGTATGTTGATCCGCAGTCAATCATAGTGGATGCGAAATCCGGCGTATCGGGGGCAGGGCGTAGCCCTACGCCAGCAACACATTTTCCCGAATGCAACGAGTCGCTTGCGGCCTACAGTGTGGTCCAGCATCGCCACACACCGGAGATTGAAGAGAAGCTGTCGGGGCTGGCAGGAGTGCCGTTGCAAATCACCTTTACGCCGCACCTGGTACCGATGAATCGAGGGATTCTCAGCACGATCTACATGAAGTTGAAAAGCATGGTTGATGAAGAGGCAATTCTGAAGTGCTACCAGGAATTTTATCAAGGTGCCCCATTTGTGCGCGTGCTGCCTGTGAATACACTACCAAACACGCGGGCTGTGACGTATTCGAACTTTTGCGACATCGGCGTGGTAGTTGATGCGCGGACTCAGCGGGTCATTGTGTTAACGGCTATAGACAATTTGGTGAAGGGTGCAGCGGGTCAGGCTGTTCACTGCCTTAATCTGATGCGTGGATTTCGAGAAACCGCGGGTCTGCTCTAATCCCAGAGGCGAGCCATCGCAAATGGCAGTCGTCTGACTCCGATTTTGAAACGAAGAGGAATACAGGCGCTGAGAGGAGTTTCTATGCCAGTGGGTTACCCAAGAGGCTTTGAGGTGACGGGAGTGAGCTCTGGTATCAAGCCAGGGGGAAAGCGGGATCTTGCGTTGATCTACTCTGCGAAGACATGCGAAGCCGCGGCAATGTTTACGACCAATACGTTTGCTGCGGCTCCGGTGCAGGTCTCCCAAAAGCATCTGCTTAATCGAGCTCCTCGCGCTATCGTTGCCAATTCGGGAAATGCGAATGCATGTACCGGTGACCAGGGGATGGAGGATGCATTGGCAATGGCACATCTGGCAGCCAAGGCACTGCGGCTCGCAGACGAGGAAGTGCTGGTTTGCTCGACTGGCGTAATTGGCGAACGCCTGCCGATGGATCGCCTTCGCACGGGCATTTCTACGGCAGCGCAGAGCCTTAGCCCGGACCACTGGCCGGACGTCGCCAATGCCATCATGACCACTGACACTCGGCCAAAGTTGCACGCCCTGGAGCTGGAACTGGATGGAAAACAACTCAGCCTGCTCGGTGTGGCGAAAGGCGCAGGTATGATTCATCCTCGGCTGGCTACCATGCTGGCGTTTATCGCCACAGACGCCAGTATCAGTCAGGATGCGCTACGCCAGGCTTTGCGAACGGCCGTGGATCTTTCATTCAATGCCATTACCGTAGATGGCGACACGAGCACCAATGATAGCGTTGTAGTGCTCGCAAACGGAATGGCTGGCAATAGAATAATCGTTCCGGGTTCCAGTGCGTATCGTACGTTTGAGGAGAGGCTGACCGAGCTGTGTCAGTGGCTGGCGCGTGAGATTGCCCGCGACGGCGAAGGTGCAACCAAGCTGATCGAAATCGTAGTGAGCGGGGCGGGTTCAGTGGCAGACGCGCGGCAAATCGCAATGGCAATAGCTCGCTCGAATCTGGTGAAGACGGCGCTGTTCGGGTGCGACCCCAATTGGGGACGTATTGCATGCGCCGTGGGTTACTCGGGTGTGGCATGCAGCCTGGAGAAGCTCGGCATCATGCTGGGCCAATACAAGCTCTTTTCAAATGGATCGCCGCAAGCAGTTGACAAAATAGTCCTGAAGACTTATCTGAAGCAACCAGAAATTCGCATAGAGATTAAGCTGAATGCGGGCACTAAAACTGCTACGGTCTGGACGTGTGATCTCTCGGAACAGTACGTGCGGCTGAACGCCGAGTATCATACGTAGACGTTGTCTACAATAATAGGGCAGGCACAAGGCCTGCCCCTACAATATGGGAAATTGTTGGCTCACATAAATAGCCCAGGGCGGAATGCACAATTGTCAGAACCACGAGAAAGCTGAGGGTTCGAGATGTCTTCAGACAACGCAGGTATTCGTAACTTCCCACTGGCGGAACTGATTGAGCGGGCAAACATTCTGGTCGAGGCGATTCCCTACATCAAGGAATTCCGCGGCTGTCGCGTAGTCATCAAATATGGCGGCCACGCCATGATTGACCCGGGACTCAAGAAGAACGTTATTCAAGACATTGTCCTGATGCAGTACGTAGGAATGAAGCCTGTTGTGGTGCATGGTGGCGGGCCGGAGATTTCTGATCTGATGAAGAAAATGAGGTTGAAGCCGAAATTCGTGGAAGGCCAGCGCGTTACGGATGCAGAGACGCTGGACGTAGCAGAGATGGTCCTGGCGGGGAAACTCAACGGGGAGATTGTAAATCAAATTCATCAACTGGGAGGTAGAGCGGTAGGGGTGAGTGGAAAGGATGCAGGGTTAATCAGGGCGCGTAAGTATACCATGCCGTCGTCCGCGGGCGAGGCAACGGCAGATATTGGCTTTGTAGGCGAAGTCGCACAGATTTCTCCCGAGATTATCTCGGTTCTCGACGAGAAGCAGTTTATTCCTGTAATTTCGCCTATTGGTGTGGACAGCAGTGGTCAGACATACAATATTAATGCCGATTCAGTGGCTGCGGAGCTGGCCATAGCGCTCAAGGCACGGAAACTTATTCTGTTGACCGACGTGAAGGGCATCCTGAGAAATCTCGACGACGATTCGTCGCTTCTCCCTTCGATCCAGATAGATGAGCTCGAGGGGCTGATTGAAAAAGGGGTAATCGGGGGTGGCATGATTCCCAAGGTACGCGCATGCCTGCGCGCGCTGAATGCGGGCGTCCGAAAAACACACATTCTGGATGGCCGGATTCCACACGCTCTGCTTCTCGAGCTGTTTACCGACAGAGGAATCGGCACTCAGATTGTTCGTAGCTAGCTGTAGGGACAGATTATAATCTGTCCCTACGTTCTCCTCTCCTACGCTCTGTCTGACATGCTAATCGAAAGGATCCGCAGATGTCTGAGCAGCCGTTTACGGTCAGGTTTCAACGCGGCCTGATTGTTTCGTGCCAGGCACTGGAAGTTGAGCCGCTGCATGGAAGTGCACACATGGCAGCGATGGCACGAGCTGCAGAAATGGGCGGTGCCATTGGTATCCGCGCAAACTCGCCCGAGGATATTGCGGCGATTAAACAGGCAGTTTCGATCCCAATCATCGGCATCAACAAAGTTAGCTATCCGAACTCAGAGGTGGAGATTACCCCGACACTAGAGGCGGCAGAGGCAACTGCGCGAGCGGGCGCAGATGCGATAGCGCTGGATGCTACTTCCCGGCGCCGGCCTGCTCAAAAATCCGCAGACGTGCTGATCCGCGAGGTGAAATCATCGCTACAACTGCCTGTGGTTGCGGACATTGCAACGTTTGAAGAAGCCATAGCCGCAGCAGATGCGGGTGCCGATGCAATCGCTACCACGCTCGCCGGATATACGCCGTACAGCAGCATGACCGCCAGGCCAGACCTGGAGTTGCTCGAGCAGCTGGTCGGAGCGGTTAAAATTCCAGTACTCGCGGAAGGACGCTACACGACTCCGGAGGAAGCGGTGCGAGCGCTGGAACTCGGAGCGTACGCTGTGGTGGTAGGAACCGCAATCACGCGGCCCCAGCTGATCACTGCTCGCTTTGTCGAAGGGATTCGTGGGTTTCTTGGTGCCGCATAGCACCTTATTCTAGAATAAAGGAAAACTCTATGAGCACACAAGTGACAAAACCAAGACGTCGATGGCGCAGAAAGCCGGAAATTGTGATTGTAGGAGGTGGCCCAGCGGGCTGGGTGGCTGCTGTGGCTGCGGCACGCAATGGCTCACGCGTTCTGCTGGTCGAGCAATACGGTTTCCTCGGGGGACTTGCCACTATGGGATTGGTGGGCCCATTTATGCGCTACGCTACGAAAGAAGAGCAGCTAATCCAGGGCATCTTCCAGGAGTTCTGCGACCGGCTCACACGAGTGGCTGGATTCAAGCACGCGTCATTCGATCCGGAAAAATACAAACGCGTTGCCCAGGAGATGGCTCTGGAAGCAGGAGTCGAGCTTCTTTTGCACGCCTACCTGATCAAGGCGCGGGTGAAAGATCGCATTATCAAACATATTACGGTGATGACCAAAGGCGGGCGGTTAAATCTGAGTGCGCCGGTTTTTATTGATGCAACGGGCGATGGAGATCTAGCAGCGCTGGCTGGTGCTCCTTACGAGGTGGGCCGGCCATCAGACGGCCTCACGCAGGCCATGACGCTGATGTTTATAGTTGGAGGTGTAGATTGCCAGCGGGTCGAGGACTACCTCCTGAATAACCCGAAGGAGTACCTCCACTGGCCGGATGCAGATACGATTGCGTATAGCGAAACAGGCGTGATGTGCCAGGCGGGATTCTTCTCGGCAGTACGAAAAGCGCACGACGAAGGACGTCTGGATCGCGCGGTTCAGCTACTGTTTTTCATTTCGCTTCCCCTGGACGACATGGTTGTGTTTAACACAACAAATGTGCTCGAGCTCAGTCCGCTGGATGCATTTGATTTGACCAGGGCGGAAATTGTTGCGCGCAAACAGGTCTGGCAAATAATGGGTATGCTCGGAGAGTTGCCGGGATTTGAGAAGGCTTATTTAGTGGCAACAGCGCCGCACATCGGGGTGCGTGAAAGTCGGCGCATTCTAGGGGAATACGTGTTCACGGGTGATGACGTTATTCAAGGCCACCGATTTCCCGATGTAATTGCGCGCGGCAATTATGGAATTGATATTCATGATCCAAAAGGCGATCAAAGCACAGTGGAGCACCTACCTGAGCTCCTGGCGTACGACATTCCGTATCGCATTCTTGTGCCCCGGGAGATCGAGAATCTTCTGGTGGCCGGGCGCTGCGTCTCCAGCACCCACGAAGGCCAGTCGGCCATTCGCATTCAGCCCATCTGCATGGCAATGGGCGAAGCAGCAGGCGCAGCCGCGTCACTCTGCGTGAAACTCCATACCACACCTCGCTCTCTCGATGTTCCTCAGCTTCAGAAGCATCTGCGCACCCAGGGTGCAAACTTGGGAAGTCCTCCCCATGAATGAAGCTGTCACGGAAGATATCTTAATTCAGGAATTAAGACGGGCAGGGATTCAGCAGGGCGATAATCTCATTGTCCATAGTTCGCTCAAGAGCCTGGGCTATGTGCATGGTGGAGCACAAACGGTCATCAACGCCTTGCTGAGGACGATCGGACCAGGCGGAACGCTGATGATGCCCACGTTTACGTTTTCCCTGCCGATGTGGAACATGCCACCATACGAGAAGACAACGTCACCATCGCGCGTTGGGCGGGTGACAGAAGTCTTCCGCCAGATGCCCGGTGTGCTGCGCAGCGATCATCCCTCGCATTCCGCAGCTGCATTTGGACCTCTGGCTGAGGAGCTGGTGAGTGATCACCTACAGTGTGCACCTCTGGGCTGCAATTCGCCGTTTGATAAATTCTACCACCATGGCGGAAAAATCCTGTTGTTGGGTACGCGACAGGATACCAACTCGATCCTTCATCTGTGCGAAGTGCTGGCTGAGCTACCCTATCTAGAAGTTGCGTTTACACCAGGGCAGAATTTCGAGATTGCAGCGATGAAGAATGAAAAAGGAGAAATCGTGGAGTTTCGTCTGTACCAGGTGCCAGGGTGCTCGCGCGGATTTACGCAGTGCGAGCCGTACCTGCGTGCAGAAGGGGCGCTGAAGGATGTGACGATTTGCAAAAGCCGAAGCCAGCTGCTTGACGTGAAAGCCCTTGTAGAGACGATGGTTCAGAAGCTGCACGAAGAGCCTGGTCTGCTCCTTTGCCGGACTGTGGATTGTAGCATTTGTCCACGACGGCGGCAGGCCATTGGAGAGAATTAGGTGGAGACTGATGGGCTCTCTGGATCAGAATAGGGAATAGCCGGGAGCGACGTCGCCGCTGCAATGGCCTTATAGCCACGCGTCGCAGGCTTGCGCACTACGGCCCGCCAAAAGGAACTCTGCATGAATAATTCTTCGGAGCATGTTGGCGGCATTGATGCACTCTATGGCCGGCTTATTTCGATCTATCCATCCACGCGTGCACCGGATCCGTCCAGCCATGCTGCACTGATTGCCGAAGGCAAGCAGATGGCCGAGCAGTGTCTTGACCATTTGTATGGAGTGCTGAGCTCGATGCCTCCGCGTCGGCGAAAAAATGTGGCTTATGTGGCGCTGCACTTGAACATTCAGATCAAAACCTATCTTGGCGACCTCACAGCCGGGCGACCTGCGGTGCTCAGTGAGGTAATCGTCGAGCAGCGAAAAATTCGTGTGAATACCACCGCGCTTACGCAGCTGAAAAAACGGCTGGCACCCGTGCTTCCCCTTTCTCTTCATATGCTGCACGTGATCGCAGTTTGCCACGAGCTGTTCCACATTTTTCTTAACGACGTGCGCTGCGCACGTTCAGAGCTGCAAACGCCCCAATCTACTCACAAAAACCTGGTAGAAGAGATTGCGGCGCGGGAGTTCACGCGTCGCTATCTCGGTCTGGATTTCAACCCTGCCATCCTCGACCTTACGTACGCAGAGTAGCCATAGGCAGCCCGCTTGCTGACATTCTCCTGCAAGTCGAAAAAGATTCCTTCCAGATGTCTTTTCCGAAATGAAATGATCGTGAGAGATTCTTCGTCGCCGCGGCGGGTAGTCCTATATCCGTCGTGCAGTGCTGTACCCACACGCTGCAGCGTGCCCCTGCGTGCAAAACTTGTCCGCCGAAGCTAAGGCGGAGGCGGATCAGGGCAGGGCTGGCGGAGAGAGGGTCTCGATTATTGCGCGGTCGAGGATCAGACTCGCAGTTGGGGCGTCTCCGGGATTGAAATTGAGTATGTCGAATGAAATGAGTAAGTCTTCACCGACGCAGTTTGCTGGAGGCAAGAAGTAGAGTCGGTCATAGATTGTATTTATGGTACCAGGGGAGTTGGCGCCATCACCAATACTTGAGATTTCGAGGGTGCGCGCGGCTTGCATATTGGCGGTGTTGAACCGCAGACGCATCTGCGGCACAAGGCTTCGGTCCGGTTCGTCTGTTCTCACCTCAAACGTCCCCCGATACAGACGATCCGCTTCAATAATTATGTCTATCGGATCATTGTGCCAGAACCCGAATGTATTCGTGTTTGTCATTGATCGAAGACGCAGCGCTCCCTCATCCCAGAAAAACTCAGGGTTGCTAAACCTGAGCGTTCCATCACCAGGGAACCAGAACTCCTGGCTCGTCTCGAAATCATAAGTCCAGCAGGTAGTCGTTGAATCGTCCAGTGTATCCAGAGCGAATCGCTCAACAAGCACGCTCTCCAGGGCGAGTTCCGCGTGCGCCGCATCGTAAGGGTTAAAGTTCAGCAGATCAAAGG
>CAZVVA010000133.1:0-10792 GCA_964630455.1 uncultured Candidatus Sumerlaeota bacterium | reverse complement strand
CGTGCCAGCTGATATTCGGATTCTGGAGGCATGTGAAGTACCAGCGAGATTTCATGCGCGCCACGATGCGGTCCTGCGGTGGTATCGCTACCAGATAATAAATCGCTCTGAAGGGCCTGCGTTGCTGCGTCACTATTACGCTCATGTTCCTTATCGCGTCGACATTGAGCAGATGGAAGAAGCCGCTGGGATATTGCGTGGTCGCCATGATTTCGCGGCATTTCGCGGTCAGCAGTGCACGGCCCGGCGCACCGTGCTGACCCTGGAAAAACTTGAAATTCAGCGCCAGGAGAGCATCCTTCATATTGAGCTTACGTGTCGCTCGTTTTTGTACAATATGGCACGCATTATTGTAGGGACTCTCATTGCTGTTGGGCGAAAGAAAATCTCCCTTGATGCGGTAAAGCAGATGCTGGATACGCAGAAGCGCCACCGGTTGGTCTCGACGGTTCCTCCCCACGGGCTGATCCTGATGGGCGTTGACTATCCGCCGGAAAAGCTTCTATTTCAGCCGAGTCGTGCACACGGTGCAGGCTAAAGAAAAGGGTACAAATCTTCTTCTCGCATTTCAGTTAAGCAGAATACCGGAGTGGATATGCTTGTGGAAATTTCGTTAATCGCGGCAAATCCACCTGTGGTTTTTCATTCCAGGAATTAGGTGAATGAGCATGACATTTGAAACGTCAAGACGACTGAAGCAATTGCCGCCGTATCTATTTGTCGAGCTGGATCGCCTCAAGGAAGAGGCAATTGCGCGAGGCGAGGATGTGATCAATCTGGGTATCGGGGATCCGGATCTGCCAACGCCAGCCCCAATTGTAGAGGCGCTGAAGCGGGCTGCGGAGAACCCGTTCAATCATCGCTACCCGATTGGCAGAGGATTCAAGGCCTTTAGGAAGAAGGTGGCGGAGTATTATGCCCGACGATTTAACGTCGCGCTGGACTCCGGTAAAGAAATTCTGGCGCTTGTTGGGTCAAAGGAGGGTATCGGCCATATTCCGCTGGCCTTTGTAAATCCGGGCGAGCTGGTTCTTGTTCCTGATCCATGTTATCCGCCGTATGTCTCCGGTACTTTGCTTGCTGGTGGGGAACCGTTCAGCCTGCCTCTTTCTGAAGAGAAAGGCTTTCTGCCGCAGCTGGACAAACTGGAGCGTTCGGTGCTGGAGCGTGCGAGGCTGCTTTTTTTCAACTACCCAAATAATCCCACCACGGCAGTTGCAGATATGGCATTCTTTGAGCAAGTGGTTTTCTATGCAAAGAAGTACGGATTCATTGCCTGCCATGATGCAGCGTACATTGACATTGCGTTCGACGGTTATCAGCCACCGAGTTTTCTTCAAACGCCAGGAGCGCGGGACGTAGGCATCGAGTTTTACTCACTCTCCAAGGGGTTTAACATGACAGGATGGCGGATTGCGGCAGCGTGTGGAAATGCGGAAGTCATCACTGCACTAGCTCGCGTGAAATCGCATCTTGATTCAGGCATTTTTGGTGCGATTCAGGAAGCTGGCGTAGTGGCTTTTGATATGTATGAACAGGTTGTGCCGCAAAGTGTGCGGATTTATCAGGAACGTCGCGATGTGCTGGTTGCAGGACTGCGCCAGCAGGGCTGGAAGCTCGAAACTCCGCGCGCGACATTTTACTGCTGGCTGAGGACGAAACCCGGCATTACGTCAGCAGTGATGACGAAGAAGCTGGTGACCCAGGCGGCGATCGTCGCCACACCAGGTCATGGCCTTGGTGATGCTGGCGAAGGATACGTACGGCTGGCCCTGACAGTGCCAGCCGAGCGTCTTAAAATGATGATTGAACGTCTAAAAGATATTTGCTGGGACGAGGATGATGCTGTTTAGAGCACTTCTCTGTGAGTAGTTGGAGCGACCTGCCGCGGCGGGCCTCCCCTACGCCAAGCCCACCACACACAAGTGCCATTACAAGGTTGAAAATGGTCATAAAGTCGAATTGACCCGGTGCATCACCACGTTTGAAATGAGGAGTAGAAAATCGGGGACTGTCCCAAGCGAGGAACGAGCGCGTGGACTTTACCCTATTTTTCATGGCTTCTGACGTTTAAGACAACGGCCGAGGAGCACTTCTAATTTCTCTATGAAATGGCGCGCGCCGGTCGTCCGACGCCGCAGGTACGTGTTTTTCTTGACTTCTTCCTCTTGTGCTTTCTCCAGCCCCTCTATTACTTAACCTGTCCCTGCATTCCGCCCCCATAGTATCTTCGAGCCTTCCCCTGGGCTATCCGCGCCGCCTGCATAACGTCTTGGCGTATCTTCTCCATAATGCGAGGGGGAAACCCAGCAGGGGATTCTGGAAGTGCATCGTTAGCCACCGAGACCAAGTAGTCTGTGTACAGTTCCACTCGTTCGACTCGGATTCCCATCCGTTCCGCTATATCCCCGCATTTCTCAATGCGAGCGGTGAGATCTGCCAACTCATGCCATAGTTCCAAGTCTTCGATGGCCGTGTCGAGAAGGGTGGCTTCACAGTACTCAAACGTGTGGCACAGGTGCTGAAGGTAGTATCCGCCACACGGGGTCAGCACAACGGTAGATGCTGCATCCAGAGATTCAGCAGTCACAGTCCTCACGATGCGGTATTTCATCAAATCGGCAAGACTATCAATGATTTGATCCTCGGAGGCCCCGGTGGGGCCCAGCACCTCGACGCACTGCTTGACAGGCGTTTCCACCGTGTCGGCAGAACGCGCCTTCTCAAATAGCATCGCCACAAGGAACAGACGAAGAAGCGACAGGCGCTTGGAGCCAAGGCGGGCATCAAAGATATTGAGGCATTCTGCTCGCCCTTCTTTGTAGTGCTTCCATTGCGCCAGCATCATACCTTTGAAGATTTCATGGTTGGGAAAGTAGTAATTGCCAGCGTCTCTAAGGTAGATCTTAATCGCTCGGTCAGCCTGAATATGACCTGATGTCAAGAAATTGGTGACAAGATCTAGGCCCTTTCGGATATTTGTGTCGGCGAATGAAGCAATGTGATCACCCGTGTGACCTTGCAGGATGCTGCGCTGAACGATGTCAAAGAAGGCCCCAAGGTCTGGTACGTCAAGGTGCATTGATTTCGCCAAAGGAATCTGAACATGTTGGCCCTTCAGAATGGCTCTGGAGTAAGACAACCGAGACGAGAGCACAGCCTTGAATGGCGGGGGGTCAAGCCAGAGTTTCCTCAACTCAAAGGCATCGAAGGTGGGATCTGTCTTATGTCTTACGAACGTTGTGTCTCGCAGTGACACGACAACGTGGGCAAGAAGCCTTTTCGATAAGGCCAGACCTTCAGAAAACACTAGTGTCTCCAAGCGGTCATCCTCGTACAGGTCCACGTTGTCGAGTACTATCAAGCAAAGGTCCCTTTCGGCAAGATGTCGAAAGACGCGGTTCACGTAAGGTTCGACCGCTTCGTAGTCCCGTGTGATGTGCTCGGAAATCTTCTGTTGAAACAACTCTCGATTGCTCTTGATTGGAGCCAGAGGCCCACGAGTCATTCGGTCAATGTCATCTGAATAGGCAGGAGCGACTAGACTCTGGTAATCCATGTTGCGTCCAGGATGATCTGCTCCCAGGTAATCGAGAAGTGCGCGATAGATGAATGCCCGTGGATTACCGAGGCGCCCCAGGGCCTCAAAGTCGATGTATATCCAGTGCGTGTTAGCCTTTGTGAGCACTTCCCTGCCCGAGACTTGATGAAAGTGGCGAAGATAGGTAGTTTTGCCCGCCCCGACAGGACCAATGATCAACGTTACAGGCGGCGCGTAGCTTGGTTCGCCAGCCTCAAGCGCTTTTGCGAGCCGCCCGTGTTGTTTGCCCGTCCTAATGCGTGGAGCAGGACGAACCAAAGGCGACTTGATGTCCGCCAGATGCATCCCTAAGTGGGAGTCAAACTTGGTTCGCGCTTCGGTCGTGACAAAGCACCTCTTGAGAGCTTCGGGGCTTTTCAGCAACGCGTCTGCATAGAGGGCGTTGTTCAATGCCGGGAGCAAGTAGTCGGCAACGTTGTTGCGGTCAACTCTCGCGGCCGCGTCAGCGACAACAGATAGGAGGCGATTCTCAACTCTAGGGAGGGCGTGTGTTATCGCTCTGAGGCTGCCTCTCTCGACTGCCGCCGAGGCGATCAGGTTGAAGAGAGATTCTGCGTCGGACACATCGCCAAAGGGGAAAAGGAGATTCGCGTAGGCGCTTTTGTAGTCAGTTTGCCGAGCAAAAACACACCAACACAACCCGTTTGTAACTACCACGACGAGGGGGTCTGCCTCATTGGCATAGGTCTGAGCTTGCTCGATCGCTTCGCCTATGGCGCCAGACCCAAGAACGCTGCCTGTCAACTTCAATTGCTTCCGACGCGTCGGGGACGGGAAAGCAGCGCCGGCCTTCTTCGCCTCGATCAAGATGGTATCATCGCCAGAGACGAGAAGATAATCTATATAGCCTTTCCGCTCTCCGGTGCTGGGCTCCTCGACTCCCACCTGACCATGCGGCCAGGAATGCACTTCGCGAATCATCCGGTCGATCACGTCATAACGCGTCTGAGCTTCACTTTCGAGTGTCAGGTCACGGTCACGGATGAATGCCCGGAGCTCGTCGTACGCGACAGAGGCCTCGCCCCAGTCTTCATGGCGCTTCGGTGTTTTGTCGTTCATTTTTCCTCCTCAGTGGGCAACAGGTTATTAAGTGGCTTCTCCAGACTTTGCACTTAGGAAACCGTAGGAAACCGGGGACAGCAACCTCATTTTGGCTTTCCCTTTTAGGTTTTCGGCCAGCCTTGTGCGGACGGACGCAAGACGCGAGCAAAAATGTCCTCCAAGCGCCTGAAAAAACTAGGTCAGGGATTCGTACCATAATATCTTAAGTATCTCTAGTATCTCTGAAATCACGGATGTCGTCAATCGGAAACGAGGTTGCTGTTCCCGATTTACCTCGTCATCAGAGCTCGAGTAAGGGCGTCCCGGCGGGTCGCCCCTACGAAGCTGTGGTTGCTCCAGATTCATTGCGTCTCAGGCTGTTACGGGGTCTTATGATCTAATCTCCCCTTTTGGGCGTTTTTGTGCGCATGGCTTGCATGCGAACTTTTCCACAACGTGGGCAAATCCACTTGCGTTTTTTATGGTAGCTGCGTTTTTGTTCCTTCATTTTGCGACTACAGCGCGAGCAATACATAGTTCATCTCTCAATAGTAGCGTTAATTGCCTAAGGTGCGTGTAATTGCGTGCGCTATCTGGTGGATAAAACCATCGAGGCGATATTCACGGAGGGCTTTAGCGCGAGCCTCTTGTGCCAGGCGTTCGCGTGCATCACCACTCTCAAGGAGCTGGATTATGGCCTTTGCGAGTACACGGGGGTTTTCAGGTGGCACGATCACGCCGCAGCGGCCGTTGTCGAGGATGTCACTCACGCTTCCGACGTCTGTTGCGATAATGGGTTTTCCCGCTGCCATGGCTTCAATGAGCGCAACCGGACAAACCTCTCGTCTCGAAGGAAGAACGAAGAGGGTTGAGAGAGCCAGGATGTCTGAAATATCCTGGCGTCTGCCGATTAAGAAAACGTTGCGGGCCAAACCGTGGCGCTGCATCAGGTGTTGGAGCGCATCGAGGTATGGCTTATGCGTGTGTGATGATTCGCCAGCAATTAAGAACTTCACTCGTTGAAAATGCGCAGCCACCTCAGTTGCTGCTTCGAGCAGTATGTCAATCCCCTTTATCCATGCCAACATTGCCGTTGTTGTAACCACTTGATCTCCAGGCATAAGATTAAGCTCCTTATAGAGCTGGGGAGAAGAACGACCGCTGGTAAAGCGGTCAACGTCAATGCCGTTCGGTATCACAAACCACAGTGCTCGTTTGGGACGAGGCAGGAAGGGCTTCTGACTTGATGAGCCTGCAAAGATGATGACGCGTGCTACACGCTTGATAAGCCATATTTTTATGCGGTTGGTCCATACTGGTATGATGTCTTCGTGGACGTGCCAACATATGGGTTTGCGAGCTATCACTGCAGCGATGCCAGGGAAAATGCTTACTGCAGAATTCACGTATATAACCACGGCGCGTTCGCGTCGGAGGAGGCCTGCCAGCTTCCAGACATAAGCCAGGCGCCTGAGAAGCAACCTGAGCCGGGGCCAGAGACCCTCCGTTTCGCTGATTCCAATAGCGGGATTGCGGATCACCCGTGTGATTACCCCTTTCAAGCGCGACGTCTCTTCGGCTCCACCATAGTCAGGGAATACGACCAGCGGCCTGAAGTGGTCGCGATTCAGGTGCTCTACAATGGACAGCAAAACCAGCGGCGCACCAGAACGTTCCGTTGAGTGAGAAATAAAAATCACGCGCATCATGCAGCTTTTTACCGTTCCTTTATTCGAAATAGCTGCGGCTTTGACAACGCCAGTATCATACCAAACATGATCCAGGTGCGGACGTAAAGGAACGTATCCTGGATAAAGCTTGCCATAAGAAAAACGGCCATGAGCACCAGCAAGGCACTGGCATAATTAGCCAGATCGTGGCGCTGTTTGTTAACGCCTTGCCGGCGCTTTATGAACAGGAGGCGAAGTGTAAGGTAGAAGAACACCAGAGCAATCGCCAACCCTACTATTCCCGTTTCAGACAGAATCTGATTATAGCCAAAATCAGGATAGTGTTTTGCGAGTTTGTCGTACTGGAGCAAATACGTATTGTCGGGGAGATACCTGGGCCATGTGGTTGGGAAGCTGCCGAATCCAATGCCAAACAGTGGTTTTTGGCGCAGTATCTCCTTGCCGATCAGAAACCCATCGTGGCGTGTAAGTATTGAGTAATCACGGGAGATCTCCGTAATCGTTTGCAGCCGCGTGAAGACCCTGGTAATGAGAAACGGTGCGGAGACAATGGCCATAATGACGATAAGTGTAAGGAAGAGTTTCGTATATTTATTTTTAAACAGGATAGCGACCAGCACAAACTCTATCATGATCAGGATAATAGTCTGGCGATTAAAGGTGCAGAGGGCAATGACATTGATGAACAGAGCGATCATGAGCGCGGTGAAGCGCGGAAAGTTGCGCCTGGTTTCAGAAAAAAGGTAGTAGCCAAATGGAAAGGCGTAGAGCGAGTTATAGGCAAAGACGATGGAATTTGGCGCCGTGGAATTAATGCGAATTCTGCCCTTCCAGAACGCCCGCGACTTTTCAAACAAATCCGTGTTAAACACAAATTCGATAAAACCGATACAGGATGAAAGAAAGGTCACAAGGAGCACGAGCCAGAAGAATATCTTTACCGTCTTTTCGTCCTTCAGCATCGAGCCGACAACAATGGCGACGAGAAGATAGATGGCCAGGTACCAGAAATGCGCTAGTCCTGCCTCAAAGTCTTCCCCTGTCAGGGCCGAGAGAGCAAAATAGGCAAAGATCACCACGAGGAGAGTGAAATAGCGGCTCCGGGGAATAGTGATCTTTTTGCGCCATTCCCAGCTGATCCAGGAAATGATGAACGCCAGTCCTGCGAATTGATTCAGTGAAATTGGGTATGTTCCAATGGGTATGGTTTGAAAGAAGGTGGTTGGGAAATAGAGCAAAAACCCGACAAAAGGTCCCAGCAGAAAAAATACAGCCGAGATGAGGAGCGCAGCGATGATGTACGGTGCGTGTGCCGGGTATCGGCCGCAGAGGAATGCAATGGCAACCAGGCTCGTAAGCGCAACGGCTGCCAGCTCCCACCCGCGGATTTTTTCAGTGTTCGTCACGAAATCTTCCGGGAAATCAAAACTGGATTAGTGCGATTTTCACCAGGCTGGCAGCGCTCGTCAGAGGTCCAGCCAGAGACGCTCGAAAAAGCTCTCAAAGCCAATTTTCTTCCAGAACTGCTTACCCGCAGTGTTTTGCGAATAGACCTGCAACTGGATATTCTTAACGGCCCGGCGCTGGAACCACTGCTTGACCTGGCTGATCAATGCTGCGCCAATGCCCTGGCGTTTTTGTTTTTCTGTAACGACGAGATCTGAGATAAAACCGTGTGTTTCTGGCTCAAACATTGGCAGGTTCTGGGAGATAAACGCGAGGCAATAGCCCACAACCTCTTTGTTGCTGAGTTCGGCAACATAGACAGATGAATCGGCATGTGCGATATAATAGGAGGCGTATTTCCGATATTCCGCAGCAGCATTTGCCGCTAAGACAAGACGCGGCTCGAACCCATGGTGATCGCTCATCATTTCCATCCAAAGCTCAACAATCCGGTCAATATCCTCCAAACGTGCTTTGCGAATCGTGGTTTGCATTGTTCACCAATTGAAATGCATAACTTGTAATTGACGTGTGCTTTCTAGCCGCTTATTAAAATTCCAGTTGACCACACCGCGTGAAACTGATAGGAGAAGAGCCAAGAATCTTGCATGAAGAGCTGAAACTTCTTTTAGTATATGCATTGGTATCATGTCAACAGGCATTGAGCAATGGCCAGAAGCGGCTTTGAGCATATAGACCAAGGTACCTAGCCCATTTCGAGGAGATTAGAAGGGATCAATGAAGCGTATTGTCGTTACAGGTGGCGCAGGATTCATTGGCAGTAATTTTGTCAAATACATACTTGACCTTTACCCTGATTATTCGGTTCACGTTTTGGACAAGCTTACATACGCAGGGAACATGGCGAATCTCGAATCGTGTCGGGGAGAACGGAACTTTTCCTTTCAGAAAGGTGATATTTGCAACAAGCGTGATGTAGATGAGGCGTGCAAGAATGCAGACTGGATTGTGAACTTTGCAGCAGAGACCCACGTAGATCGCTCAATTTCGGGCCCCCAGGCATTTGTTGAAACGGATGTGCTGGGAACGTACATTTTGCTTGAAGCGGTAAAAGAGTTTAAGATTGAGCGCTACGTTCAGATTTCCACCGACGAGGTGTACGGTAGCATTGATCGAGGCTCGTTCACTGAAGAGTCGCCGCTGAACCCCAGCAGCCCCTACGCGGCGAGCAAGGCGGGTGCCGATCTGTTGGCTCTTTCCAGCTGGACAACGTACCGTCTTCCGGTTCTCATTACGCGCAGCTCCAACAACTACGGGCCATATCAGCATCCAGAGAAATTCATTCCCCTATTTATTACTAATGCACTGGAGGACAGACAGCTGCCGCTTTACGGGGACGGGTTGAACGTGCGAGACTGGCTGTACGTCAGAGATAACTGTACGGCGATTGACCTGATATTGCACAAGGGGAAAGAAGGCGAGGTATACAATGTCGGGGCCAATGAAGAGAAGAAAAATCTGGACGTTGTGCACCAGATACTTGCCTATTTGGGCAAACAAGAGAGTCTGATTCGCCACGTCACAGATCGCAAAGGACATGACCGGCGCTATTCCTTGAATTCTTCAAAACTCCGCGATCTGGAGTGGAAGCCTGAGGCGAATTTCGAGGAGTCGCTCAAGCAAACCGTTGCGTGGTACAGCGAGAATGTAGAGTGGTGGAAAAAGATCAAGGGCGGTGAATTTCAGGAGTATTACCGACGGCACTATGATCTATAGTGTTGTTTCGCATGATACACCTTCTGGTAGTCTTGCACCCCCCTCTTTCAGTCCCTCCAGGTAACATTCTGCCACTGATTTCCACTGTTTTCCCGGAGCCATAAGGCGCTAGAATTCAATCTGCCGCCAGCGTCGTAAACCCAACCGCATGGGCAGCCAGATGGTCACAACGTTTATTCCGATCAGCGCAGCAATGCAGGGCACCATATAGCGTTTCCATAGGGCAAGGTCCCAATAATTGCCACTCTCATACATATAGGTCGGGTAGATTTCCAGGGCAATTATTACCCCGATATAAATCAGGCTGAGAATGACGTTGAGAGTTCCTCCCAGGCCGTTTGCAATGCGGGCCGGATTATCCTCCTTAAAATTTGGTGTCATAGCGCCCAGACCGACTGAGAGGCTGGTCAGGCCAAATGATATCACAAGAATGGTCACTGTAGATAGCACCATCATAAATGTTGAGACGTTCAGAATCACGTTTGAGAAGATCATCAGGCCTTCGGTGATCACGAAAGCAGTGACCCAGCTCATCCAGTACTTTTCCCACACCAGGTGTTCCCGCTTGAGCGGCGCGAGGCCAATAACCCAGAATTGGCGTCCTTCAAGACTAAGCATTGGATAGACGAAGCGGGTCGTCAGAATCGAGAGAATGAAACAAGTCGCACCCATATTGAAGAACGATATGATCGTCTGCCAGCGGGGAATGAAGATGTCAATAGTGCCAGTGTGGGTTGCTGCGCTGCGAATATTTGCGATATAAATAAACAAGAGCCCAAAAAGGATAATCAGCTGTGTCCACTGGGTCGGGTCGCGCCAGAAGGTCTTGACGTCTTTCGACACGAATGCGCGCATTGCCGGACGCAGGGGCCTTAAGAGTGTGTCGAGCAGACCAAAGCCTGCGCGTCTCGCATATGTTCTTGTAACTGCAGACGACTCCTTGGCAAGAGCCCATCCCCGGTAATACAGCTTGGGAATGAGCCAGAAACAGACCTGCAGACACATCAAAGCCGAACTAACAAGCACCAGAAACCAGTAAAGGAAGTCGCCGTAGCGGCCAGCTCCTGCGGCCACAGTGCCCTGGGTGAGCCAGAAATTAGGCAATAGCGGTAAGGATCCAAACTTCAAGAGCGACATAATCTGGCTGAAGTCTCCTGTATCAAGCGACAAGAAGATGTCCCGTGTCCCCAGCATCCTGATTAGCAATACCGTAATTCCGATGGCGGCAGCTGCCAGAACGATAAAAACTGTGCGTGTCTTTCGAGCAGGGAAATAG
>CAZVVA010000132.1:0-10850 GCA_964630455.1 uncultured Candidatus Sumerlaeota bacterium | reverse complement strand
CTGGCACAGCGGTCAAGACATATACCTCTTCTTCTGACTTTGCGAACTGGGAATTCGTGACAAACGTTGGCTTCGGTCCAGTTATATCCAGCGTTGGCATAGACACGCTGTCTATTACGTCCACAACTGCTAACTATGGCAATTTTGGATGGTGGCAGTCGAGCGGGACGGCAAATGAGCTGACCTATGTGGCGGATAAGCTCTACCGGGCAATCTATACTCTGAGGTGCCCGAGTGAGTCGGCGCGGAACATCATGCCACAGATCAGACTGCGTTGCCAGAATGAAGACGCACAGATGACGCAGACGATGGAGCTGAACAGCCAGGGTGCTGGCGGCCCAGGCGCAATGCCGGAGGTCGGCGGTACTGACTATGAGGTCTACTGGGAGACCCCAACTCTGCCTGGCTCACCAACGACGAATGAGGATGGGTTCATCGTGACGATTGATATGCTTGACTTCGACCCGACGAAGGGCGGTACCATCTACTTGGACAGCGTTGCGATTGATTACATGGCGATTCGATGAAAAAGCGGTAAAAAGGTAGGCAGATACACAAAAACGGCAAAAACAAACAAATGAAAAAGCATGAAAAAACGAGCTCAGTAACCTGGCAAGAAAGGGCAAAAACGGGAACAGCGATCTGTCCCTGATTTTGCTTCGGCTCGGTCGTGTCAGGTCTGATGCTCGGGATTCAGTTTGCGAACAGTGGCGGCGCAATGGACAACGCCAAGAAATATATCGAGGAAGGCTAATTCGGCGGTAAATGCTCAGACACCCACAAGGTAGCCGTTGTAGGCGACACTGTCGGCGACCCCCTGAAAGACACTGTGGGCCCCTCCATCAACATCCTCATCAAGCTCGTCTGCGTAATCTCCCTCGTCCTCGCCCCGTTTTTTAAATAAAAGAGGGCGACCCACCGGGTCGCCCCTACGATTTTGTTTTGTATTTCCCGTATAGTGGTAGGGGCGTATAGCAATACGCCCCTACATCTTCATATCATCCTCCCAATCCGCATTGGTCGTAGATGGTGTCAACGTAGCGGAGAAAGCTCTGGTAGTCCATGAGGGAATCGAGTTCCGCGGCAGTAAGATGTTTTGTACATTCAGGATCAGCCAGTAGGTTATCGCGAAACGGCTGGCCTTCGGTCCAGGTCTTCATTGCATTGCGCTGGACAATGGCGTAGGCATCTTCGCGGGTGAGCCCTTTGTTGACGAGTTCGAGGAGAATGGGCTGGGAGAACAGCAGGCCTTTGGTGACCTCGAGGTTCTGGCGCATGCGCTCGGTGTTGATCGTCAGGTTGGTGAGGACAAAGAGGAGCTTGTTGAGCATATAGTCGAGCAGTATGGTGCTGTCGGGCAGAATGACGCGTTCGACAGATGAGTGGCTGATGTCGCGCTCGTGCCAGAGTGCGACATTTTCGAGTGCGGCCATAAGGTTGGCACGCAGCACGCGAGCCAGGCCGCAGAGTTGTTCGCAGAGCACGGGATTGCGCTTGTGGGGCATTGCGGAAGAGCCTTTCTGGCCCTTGCCAAATGGCTCTTCGAGTTCGCGGATTTCCGTGCGCTGGAGATTGCGGATTTCGAGCGCGATTTTTTCGATAGTCGCGCCCGTAATTGCCACGGCACTAAGATACTCGCCGTAGCGATCGCGCTGGATAATCTGCGTGGAGATCGGAGCAGGCCGGAGCCCAAGCCGCTCGCACACGTAGCGCTCGATTTCCACACCAGTATGCGCGTAAGCACCAACTGCGCCAGAGATTTTTCCTACCCCTACCGCCGCTTTTCCCTGACCCAGCCGTGCGGCATTGCGTTTCATCTCTTCGTGCCAGAGCAGGCATTTCAGGCCGAACGTGATCGGCTCAGAGTGCATACCGTGCGTACGACCCATCATGATGGTGTTTTTATGCGTGCGAGCCATGGTCTCGAGCTGCGAACGGAGCGCCTCGACGTCGGCAATCAGGCGATCTGCCGCACGTACCATGCGCACACTCTGTGCAGTGTCCACAATATCGGATGACGTGAGGCCGAGGTGGACGTAGCGCGACTCCGGGCCGATGTTCTCAGCGAGGTTGGTAGTGAAAGCCACAACGTCGTGGCGAAGCGTTTGCTCGAGCTCTTCGATGCGTTCGACGCTGAATTTTGCCTTGCGTCGAACAGTCTGAAGGGCGTCGCGAGGCACTTTTCCCTGCTCGGCCCATGCCTCGCAGACAAGCAGCTCGATCTCGAGCCAGATTTCGAATTTCGTCTGATCGCTCCAGAGGGCGTTCATTTCGGGTAAGGTGTAGCGTGGGATCATGGGTGAAGATTTTTCCTCTCATTTTATGTTATTGAGATGTAACTCCTGCTATGCAGGGGGCAAGTAGGGACAATTCATGAATTGCCCCTACAGTGTATTCGCACAGGCAACGAGAAATTTGAGATCTCAATTCCGCCTTTAAAATCACTTATTTAAAGAACCTCTGGCATTTTCCTATTGAGAGAACCCATCAAAATGAGATTCCAATTTTATCATGTTCGTTAACCTCTGCTAGCTATAGGCATCATGCGACCGTAGGGGCAGGCCTTGCGCCTGCCCTGTTATTGAGAAATTGCAACCGTTTCTGGGCAACCACAAGGATTGCCCCTACATTACTATACCCGGCCAAAATAGCTTGCGCGTTGATGCTTCAATGTTTCTTTTTGATAGGCGTTTTTATGCTATGAAAGCGAGACGCCGCAGCCTATTTCTCTCCTGAATTCTCGTCAATAAATACCCTTCGGCCTTCGACCCGCACGAGACCTCGTGAGATCAAATCCAGAGCCTTAGGAAAAGTCCGATGTTCGTATTGCAAGATGCGCGCTGACAGAGTGTCTTCCGTATCGTCATCCATCACAGGTACGACCGCCTGAAGAATAATGGGGCCGGTGTCAACTCCAGCGTCAACGAAGTGGACCGTGCAGCCGGAAACTTTGACGCCATATTCGAGTGCCTGGCGCTGGCCATGCAGACCTGGAAAAGCGGGCAGCAGCGCAGGATGGATGTTGATGATTTTGTTCGGATAGGCGTTGAGCAAGACGTCGCTGAGAATGCGCATGAAGCCTGCGAGTACGAGAAGTTCGATGTGGCGTGAGCGAAGCACCTTGAGAATTTCGCCATCATACTCGGCGCGTCTTTTCTTGAAAGGCGTGGGATCAACGAACACGGCTTCCACGCCTGCAGCCTGTGCGCGCTGAAGGGCTTTCGCCTCAGGGTTATCAGAGATCACCAGAGCAATGTGTGTGCAGGGTAGTTCGCCATGCTTTTCTGCATCCAGGAGTGCCTGCAGATTTGACCCACGGCCCGAAGCCAGAACCGCAACGTTCATTCTTTTCTGTGCGTCCATAGCTTGCCACCACGTGAGAAAGAATTCCTAGCGTGCCAGACGATATGGGTCACCCGCTTGTTATTCCTTCCAGGCATGATTCGTAATTACAATTACAGGCTCCGCGCAAAAGATCAATAGAAATTACAGTGCGTCGTCTTTCAGGTCGTCAAGCGTCTTCAGAATCTTTTCTCTCAGTGGATGATTCGGATCTAACTCGAGCGCTCTGGAGAAATGATAGCGCGCCCTGGCGCGATCCTTGTAGACGATCAAGTAGAGTTTCGCCAGGCCGAGATGGCCCTCAGGCCAGCTCGGAGCGAGCTCGACCGTACGCATGAAGGCCTGTTTGGCAGCCTCATTTTTCCCCTGGCTGGCGTACAGATTGCCGAGATAGATGAATGGTTCAGGATTATTTGGCTGAAGCCGCGCAGCTGTTTGATAGAGTTCGGCTGCTTCTTCGGGGCGCTGTGTGTGCTGGCATAATGCGCCAAGTTTGATATAGGCGGGATACAATCCCGGGGCGATATGCAGTGCATTGCGAAAATATTGTTCCGCGAGATCGAAGCGCTGTTGCTGCAAGTACAAGTCGCCAATGTTATAGTATGGTTCAGGCACGGTTGGCCTGAGTTCGATGGTGCGCTGGAATTCGCGCAGTGCGTCTTCCCATTGGCCGATCTTCGCGTAGGCAGTTCCGAGGTTGTGGTGCGCGGGGAAATAGCGATCTTCCATCTGGATAACCTGCTTGAAGATGGCGATTGCCTGTTCAGTGTGCCCCTGCTGCAGGAGAATGTCGCCGAGGCCGTTCAAAGGAGCACCGTAATTTGGTGCAATTGTGTAGGCGGTGCGATAGTGTTCAGCTGCCTTCTCTAATTCGTTCCGCTCCTTGTACATATTTCCAAGGTTGAAGTGTGCGCGGGCAGATCTGGGGCTCACCTGGGTGGCGCTGAGGAACAGGCGAAAGTCGTTCTGCCAATCGTAATTGCGTGTCCAGGTGCGGACGCCGTATGCTCCACTCAGCATAGCTGCGATAACAAGCAGAGCGATTGGCACAGCAGAGGATTGCGCTGAAATCCTGGGCTTTCGCAGCAACCGAATCCCCTGATCCAGCACGTAGGCAAGCAGAAGGCAGAATCCGGCAGAGGGCAGGTAGAGCAGGCGTTCGCCCATGTCCGTGCCGATGAGGATAAACAGGTTTGAGACCGGAGCCAGCGTGATGAAAAACAAGAGAATGGCGAACGCCGGGATGATGGCGCGACGTCGCCATGCGATGTAAACCGTAGCAAACAGCGCAGCCATGACCAGCAACGTCACAAGCACCGCAGGCTCACCGATGGTCCGCGAAAGGGGAATCTGGTGGTAAGAATAGTCAGCTGAAAGCCTCAGGGGAAAGAGGAGCAGCCAGAAGTAGATTCCAATGATCTTTATTGCGGTGAGGAAGACGACCATGCCCTCGCCGCTTTGCCTTGACAGGTAGAGAACGTTGTCGAGAAACGTGGTCGTCAGTGTGTCTGACTTTATGCCGCCAAGCGCGTTTACCCGGAGGATCATGTAGATGACAATGGCAGCAACGAATCCTCCATAGAGGGGAAGGCGCTCTTTTAACAGATGTAGGGACAGATTATAATCTGTCCCTCCTTTTCCCGAGGCATGGTCGGAAGTGCAAGCATGCATAAGGTCGAGCAGAATAACGATGGGGAAAGCGGTAATGGCGATTTCTTTCGATAGCAGACCCATAAAATAGGCTGTCAGGCTCAGCCCGTAGAAGAGCAGCCATCGTGGTCGTTTGGGAACCACAAACACCAGGTACCAATACACGGTCAGAAAGAAGAAGAGGGCTGCGAGAAGCTCCGCGCGGCCCACAACGTTGTTCACCGGCTCGGTATGTATGGGATGCGTGGCGTAGAATAGCGCTGCGACGAGGGCCAACCAATAGCGCCGGGTCAGGGCGTTGAAAAAGAGAAATAGAATTGCGGTCACGCCGGCGTGCAGAAGTACATTGAGTGCATGATAGCCCGAGGGCGCAAGTTTGTGGAGGGCGTAATTCACGGCAAAGGAGAGGATCGTCAGGGGACGATATTCATCAGAGCGCTGTTTGGCTCCGCCCCACCACCAGCTTGATGTCATGATCTGCCCGATGTTTTTTACATCGCGAATCAGCATGTTATTCACGATCATGTCTTTGTCGTCAAACGTGAACTCGCTCTGGAGCGAATTTGCGAAACAGAGCACGGCCACAGCAACAAGAATAAGCAGGCCCACCGAAATCTTATGACGGTCAAACCAAGATTGATTCGATTGCCTACGTTGCGTCTTCATGGAACAGCGCTCCTGCCACACGCAGCTCATTGCCACGTTGGAACAACCGTAAAGGTTCAAAATTTTGGGTCATCATAAATTTTTGTTCTTTAAGCATTTATCTGTGTTCATCTGCGGTTATCTGTGGTTTAAAGCTATCCGTTATTATTGCAACCGCAGATGCACGCGGCTATTGCATTCCGGATGACTAGTTCGAATGTAAACATGCTATTGAGTATACCGATTGATGGGCGCTAAAAATGCAAGCGCAAATCTCTATCTCTGGAATATAGTTAGTCAGAGGCGAGCAGGTCTTCAAGCACTTTCCGCATCATGGAAACAACGGAGCTATGCAGATAGCGGGGCTATGGACAGACTGGGGGCTACAGACACATCGGTATTGTAGGGGTTCAAAATTTTGAACCTCTACGAAGCTCTCATAATTGATCCTACAGGCAAATTTGCATGTATTTATTGACATCCTTTTTTCGTATCGTACTATTAATGCGTGAAAAATATGAGGGACTGATCGGTGGGCAAGACTGCTTTAAAATATGTAAAATATTCTGACAGCGAGGCTATGCGAGAATCCATCCAGAGGCTATGTTAGCTGCTGTATGAAGGATTAAGATCTAAAAAATTGCGAAGGTACTATGATGAGCAAAGTACGCATTGATCTGCCCAGAGAAAAGATAGCTGGATTCTGCAAGAGAAATCATATTCGCAGATTGTCACTTTTCGGCTCTGCTCTGCAGGGTGATGTCAGGCCAGATAGCGATATTGACTTCCTTGTTGAATTCTACCTTGACCATGTACCTGGACTCATAAAACTGGCGGGAATGGAAATCGAGCTGGCAGAACTGCTGGGGCGCAAAGTGGATTTAAGAACACCGCAAGATCTGAGCCGCTATTTCAGGCAGGAGGTTCTTGACTCAGCGGAGGTGCAGTATGCAGAAGGATGATGCTGTACGTCTACGCCATATGTTGGATGCCGCCAGGGAAGCTGCGAGCTTTGCCAAAAACAAAACTAGGAGATTCCTCGATACTGATCGCAAGCTGGTTCTAGCCCTTGTCAAGTCAATTGAAATCATAGGGGAAGCAGGTTTAAGGTGACGCAAAAGTGTCGTAAATCTTTGCCGCAAATCCCCTGGCCCAATATCATAGCGGTATGAGAAATCGTCTCATTCATGCTTATTTCGACATCAACCTTGATATTCTATGGAAAACGGTGGCCGAAGACCTTCCGCCTTTGATTGCCGAGCTTGAAAAAATCCTCCCACCTGCTAAAAACTCGTAAAGCAGACTATTGACAGGTCAATCATCAATTCCTCCTGCGGAGATTGCACGGATTCATCGGAGAAGGTTTTCCCGGCAGTCATACCGAGGCATCACACCTAACTCCATTTTGCGATACTATCGGGACAATTAATCTCCTTTCCGGCGATACTACTTTACCGTAATTGTGGGACTGTAGGGGTTCAAAATTTTGAACCCCTACGAAGCTTTCTTATTCCGATATTTTAAACGTATTACACGTCGTGCCGTCGTGGTTTGACATTTACTTTTATTGTGTGCTATCAATTATTTCCTGGACCCGATGTAGCCTATTGGGCCGATTAACAGTTAAATATCGCCAAGAATACCAAGAAGTGCTAGTGGAATATCTAATTATATTTTGACTTTTCGGGTCATGTTCTTTAGGGTAACATGTGTTTCTATCGCAGGATTTTTGCGTCCAATATAATGAGGGGAGAATGATTTTTTTGTTAAACGGAAGAGGATGTGTATGAAGCTGGTAGATAAGTGTAAGATTGCATGTGCGATTGCGGTGCTGGTGTTCAGTTTCGCGCCTATGGCGCTATACGCTGATTTGCGTGTGACGGCACGAGCAGGGTTTGATGATTATTATACGCCGGGCGCGTGGACACCTGTTCATGTGATTGTCGAGAATTTTCCGGATGCGGCGAAGGGCGAGACGGTGGTCAGAGATTTTGAGGGGCGGTTAACAGTGCGGGCAGGCGGCAGTGTGCAACCGCGTATGGTATTCGTTCGTGAGGTGAGCATTCCGCGTCACTCGCGCAAGCACTTCTGGCTGTACGTAAAGTTTCCCCGCACCGGTCAGGATCATAAGATTGAGCTTAGCACGCCGCGTGAGAAAGTCGTACTGGAGCAGAAACTCGAGCTCACGGCGCTGAAGCCCAATATGGCGCTGGTGGTGATTGCATCCGCCGGCAGTGGCCCGCTTTATCTCCCGACAATTGCTGAAGCACCGTACTATCAGACTGTGGTCGTTGCGCCCGGCGAGCTGCCGGACGAGTGGTATGGCTACGACGGCGTAGGAATGGTCGTGATTCCTCGTTACCAGACCAACATGTTTTCCGCAGAGCAGGAGAAAGCATTGACGAGCTGGGTGGAAACTGGCGGAGAGATGTTGGTTCTTGGTGGAATGAATTCGGCGACGTATCGTGGCAGCTTCCTAGAGTCTGTGCTGCCAGTGGCGATTCGAGGGAATCGGCCCATGGAAATTCGGGAAGGCCGGTTACGGGCGGTTGAAACGGAATCATCTGCTGCCACTCGAATTCTGGTTGATGATGTGGAGGTACGGGCGGGCACCGTAGTAAGCGAAGCCCAAGGAATGCCGGTGGCAGTGCATAGCAGGCAGGGGCTAGGTAGGATCTGGTACGTCGGGCTGGACTTCCAGAATCGCGAGATGCTCGACGTTGATGTAGCCAACGTAATCTGGCGTGCGATCTGTCCTACGAAGCCGCTGAACGATGAGGGCCCGGACGCCTGGCGGGAATTCTTGCAGCAAGTGGATTTCGGGCTAGGCGGTGCTGCGCGTCTGCCGAACGTCGGCGTCATCGGTTTTGTTTTAATTTTCTACATTCTGCTAATCGGGCCGGTGAATTTTGCGCTGCTGAGCCGAAAAAAGCGTCTGGAGCTTGCGTGGATTACAGTGCCAGCTATCGCAATACTATTTGCCGCGGGCATCTATATCGCGGGCTACCTGATAAAAGGTGGCAGTCTGATTGTGCGCGAGTATAATGTGGTGCAAACGACGTGCAATTCCCGCTACGCCCTGGTGGATTCTCTGGTAGGCCTGTTTTCGCCAAGACGGGCAACGTATACGATCCAAACACCGGAAAAGACCCAGACGCTGCTTGAGTTCGTGGCGTGGGATAGTGGTGTCAGTCGTCGGCCCGTGAGTTACAGACGGCGCGGATTGGGCTTGATTGGCCCGGAGACAGTAGCTCCAACAGAGGTGATCGAGAAAGGGTCGCGCATGCGGCTCGAGAACAAGCAGATGGACCAGTGGACCCTGGACTTTTTCGAATCGCAGCATGTCCGCGATCTAGGGGGGATGATCGAAGGATCGCTGGTGTGGTCGGGACAGTCGCTTGAAGGAAATCTGGTGAATAATACGGGGATGAATCTTGAAGACGTGACTTTGGTTATTGAGAAATACGGATATCCGCTGGGCGACTTTGCAATAGGGCAAAGCCAGCATATTGCAATCCCCGATGTGGTTGCAGCGAGCGAAGGCCGCAGCGGATTTCAGCGGGTTGAAGTGTTGATCTCTGAAGTCGCAAGGAAGCACGTGGAGTTGAGTGCGCCGTACCTGAAACAGCTGCCGCAACGCATTCACGATGCAGTGATCCGGAGTGCTGTGGAAAGATTGCTCATGCGCGGCCCGGTTGCTGGGTCTTTTTTCTTGCAGTCCGGTCGTGTTTATCTGATTGCATTTTCAATGGATCCTCAAGCCGGCCTCAAGTTGAACAGCCGCGTTAATATTCACTCGGAGCACACGATGGTAGTGGTAGAGATTCCGGTGGTGGGCGCAGAGTCTGGCTTCACTGTCCCCTTTAAATGTGCACCGATGAAAGTCCTGGCCGCAGGTGATACTGGCAGGCGGGTTTCTCCGAGCTCATCTCTGGATATCAGGAATACGGAACATGTCGTGTCGGTGCAGCTGCCCTTTGCTCCGCACTCGCTGACGCTCCAGGACGTGAGGGTGCAAAGCGATTTTGCGGCCGGGAATAACCAGACGCTCGTGTTTTCCGCTTACAATGTCTCAAAATCTCGCTGGGATACGCTTCCGCTTACGAGGGGTACGCCGTATCGGCTGGCCCCTGCGGAAGAATATGCGAATCCGATCACCGGCACGCTGATTGTTCAGATTTCTTCCCAAGCGCCCTCGTCCACGGGACCCGCTCGGACTACCGCATCCAAGATTCACAAGTTCCAGGTTGAGTACGCGGGGCACGCAGCTGGCAAGAGGTAGAGTGATGATTGAGATCCATGGGGTCACCAAGCGATTCAAGCATGTTGTAGCGGTGAAGGAACTGGAGCTTACGGTTCGCGAGGGTGATATTTTTGGCTACATTGGCCCGAATGGAGCGGGCAAGACGACAACCATTCGGGTGCTGGCGACCCTGCTTCGGCCTGACGAAGGCTATGCAACCATTGGAGGCTATAACATTCTCACGCAGCCATTGAAGGTGAAGCGCGTTATCGGCTATATGCCCGACTTTTTTGGCGTGTATGACGATATGAAGGTTTGGGAGTACATGGACTTTTTCGCCAGTGCATACAAGGTAGAGCGATCGAAGCGCAAGAAGGTCATTGACGACATCCTGGAGCTCACAGATCTGATCGGGAAGCGTGAGGAATACGTGGATGCGCTGTCGCGCGGCATGAAGCAGCGGCTGTGTCTGGCTAAGACTCTGGTGCATGATCCCCAGGTGCTGTTGCTCGACGAGCCGGCTTCAGGTCTGGACCCCCGGGCTCGCATTGAATTCCGTGAACTGCTCAAAGAGCTCCAGCGGATGAACAAGACCATTATGATCTCGTCGCACATTCTCACGGAACTTTCCGACTTCTGCAATACCATCGGGATCATCGAGCAGGGGGAATTGCTGTGCAGCGGTGAGGTCAATGTAATCATTGATCAGTTGCAAGGGGCGCGGATTGTGGAGGTCAAAGTCAGGGAGGATGCAGAGCATGCTGAGGAAGTCCTTGTTCAGCACGCCTCAGTGACCAGGGTGCACAGAGAAGGGAATCAGCTGGTAATAGAGGTGCCGCTTAGCGTTGAGGACACGTCATTCGTCACTGAACTGCTGGTGCAAAATGGTATCAAGGTGGTCGGCGTGCAAGAGACTGCAGCTGATCTTGAGGATGTCTTCATGAAGATTACGAAGGGTGCAGTGCAATGA
>CAZVVA010000131.1:0-10997 GCA_964630455.1 uncultured Candidatus Sumerlaeota bacterium | reverse complement strand
CATTTGAGGTGCGCACAGACGTGACAAACCCTGCGCTGGTTCCGGAAATGCGTCTGCGGTTCAATACCGGGAATCTGCAAGCCTCGCGCACGCTTGGCATCGTGAGCATTGGTGATGGAGCAAATTCCCCAGCCGTCACAAACACGACATACGATCGGCTCTACTTCTTGCCGCCAGCGAACTGCGTTGGTGAAGACTTACTCGTTTCCTTTGACATATTCAACTTCTCACCAGACGACGCACCCGATGCCTCGCTCATCCTTGACCTGGCAATAATCGAGACTCTATCACCGCCAGATTTGCCCTGATCCGTCTCCGCCTTAGCTTCGGCGGACGGACAGCTTGGGCATCGTTTGCGTCCCCATAGGTTGTCCGCGCTATTCTTCATTTGACATTCCGAAATATACCCGCAACTGTGATTCTCAAATGGGTGAAATTTAAGGCCCGGCCAGCATTTATGAGTACTAGGCTTATTTATGAGAAAGGAGAGCGCGATGCGTTTGAGTAGATGGATTCTGGGAGTGATGTGGTTTCATCTTGTGTTTTCATCCGTGGTAGGGCAAGAGGTGCGGCCTGTGGTAGGCACTCCCCCTCCGCCCTATCTTCCGACGCAACCCGTGGCAGGGGTAACAACACTAAAGCAAGGCGATCTCTGGTTGCAACGGCCGGCAATTGATTATCGCGTGCCACCGTATGCGCGCTATATGGCAGGGCTGAAGATTTGTTTAGATCCGGGTCATGGCGGCTACGGCAAGCGGCCTAATTATAAGAGTGGCCCAACGGGTCTGCGTGAGGCGGAAGTGAATTTGCGCGTAGCGAACCAGCTCAAGGAGTGGCTCCTCGGGGTCGGGGTTACGGTGTTTATGACGCGCAATGGGGATTACGATCTTGCGGCTGACCTTCGCACAGCGTTAAAGCTGCGAGCTGAGATGGCAAATAAGAACGGCTGCGACCTGTTTATTTCATTGCATCATAACGCTTCGCCGCGGCCTGAGGCGAATTATCCTTCGGCCTGGTATCACGCCACACCGAATCATCTTTATTCGAACGTTGATCTGGGACGATACATCGTTCAGGAGCTTGAGGAGATTCAGCGTTACGTGGAGATTCAGCACATGGGGTTGTATTCGGACTATCTGATGTTTCCCCGTTCAGGCTTTGGTGTGCTGCGGCATCTCAGGGTACCTGGCATTATCATCGAAGCCTCGTTTCATTCGAACGCTGAGGAGGAGGCACGCTTGAAGGACGCCAAGTACAACAAGCGCGAGGCATGGGCCTATTTCCTGGGGATTGCGAAGTACGTAGCCTCAGGTTTGCCGAGCTACGAGCTGGTGGAACCGCAGGATGGAAAGCTTACACCCACGGGAACCCTGAAGTTGCGCTTGCACGACGGCATGCACGTGGGGTGGGGATCAAAAGGCTCCCCGCGCATCTTTAGCGATTCGATTGCTGTATTCCTGAATGGAACGCGGGTGCCAGTAAGCTATGATTCCAAAGCCGGAGTTGTATCATTTACTCCTGCCACTGCACTCGGGCCAGGAGCCTACACCGTGGTTGCCCGCTTTTTCAATGCGAACAAGAACTCGAGTCTTGTAAAGCCGATTATGGTGACTGTAGAAAAGGCCGGTGGGATGTAGGACGGGCGCAATTTGTGTTCAAACCGCCTGACCGCGCGCTGGAAGGACCCTGGGATGGAGCAGAAAACGATCTTGTATTTTTGTGCAGGTGATTGGGACTGGTCGGGTCCGCTTGCGGCAAACCGGTATCACATTTATTTGCTTGCGCGCAAGAATCGGGTTTTGTTCGTGAACCAACCCATCTCGCTGCTGACTCCGGTTCTCCAACGCAGCAAATGGCGCAATTACCGGACGTACGGTCGGCTTAAGGATGTAAAGGCTTTTCTGCAACCTGCGCCTCCTGAGGGATTGCAGATGACGGTGTTCACGCCGATTGTGCCACTGCCGTTCAATCCTCGATTGCCACTGCCCACAGGGTTCAAGCGGCTGCTCAGCCGCTGGAACAATCGGCTTATTGCCCGACAAGCCGTGCGTGCTTTGCAGCGCTGCTATGGTAGTGACGTGACTGCTGATCTGCTCTGGGTAGGCTCGTATTTTTATGGATCGCTTCCGGCCCAGATTCCCCATCGCTTTTCATGCGCACTCGTTTATGACGAACTGCCGCAGAGTCCGATCTTTTCGCGTGCGCAGCAGCGATTGGTGGCAGACCTTGAAGCTGATCTATTGCGGCGCGTTGATCTGGTGCTGACCACTTCACTGCCTCTCTGCGAAACCAAGCGGCAGCAGAATTCGCGCACCGTGTGTCTGGAAAACGGCGTGCCGGAGCATTTCTTACCCGAGAAGCGCACCCAGCTGGATGCGATGAATGTCCCGGTAATTCCCCGATATCGTGAAATGCTAGAGAGAATCAGACGGCTCGCAGGCAAGAAGATTGGCTACGTTGGATCGATGAATCTTCGCCTTGATGCGCGCTTGTTGGTGAAGCTGGCGGAAGCAATGCCAGATACACAATTCATATTCATCGGAAATCTTGACCGAGATTTTGACCGGTCAGCCCTTCAGAGCCTGCGGGCGATGCGCAACGTCCATTTTTATCCCCGTGTTCAGCATTCCATGATTCCCTATTTTTTTGAGCTGTTCGATTGTCTGATCCTGCCTTTTGCGCTGAACGAGTTTACCCGCAACATCTACCCGGAGAAGCTCAACGAATATCTCTCGTCGGGGAAGCCGATTGTGTCAACCGGGTTGGAGGAGGTCAAGCGGGTGACTCGGGATCATGGCGGCACCGTGTACGTAGCGACGGATGCTGAGAAATTTGTGGATTTGTGCCGGCGAGCGCTTGATGAAGACAATCCTGCCCTGGTGTCTGCCCGCCAGAACCTTGCTCGAGCGAACACCTACGAACGCCGAGCTACGATTCTGGAGAAAGCACTGGATCAGTTATTTGCTGTATGAGATTGCCGGTCAGCGGTGGTGTTTAGCTGTTCGGTGAGATTAATTGTAGGGGCAGGCCTTGTACCTGCCCTGCGTTTTTTGAATGTCCTGCATTTGGGCAACCACGAGGGTTGCCCCTACGGTACTTTATGATATGTCCGGCATGACAACAGAGGGATTTAGTAACACAGGTGTGATTTAACGCGGAGGCAGTTCATGAACTGTCTCTACTATGAATTTCGATGGCGTTTCGCTTGTGTGGGGATTTTGCATAGTTTGCACAATGGCGTTCGAGGCAGGCTCGATGACGTTAAGGAATGGTTTAGGATAGAGGCCAATCCAGAAGGCGAGGATCACAAGCGGGATGAGCGCCCAGAGCTCGTGAGGGCGCAGATCAGCGAGTTTCTGATTTTTCGGATTGTCATTAGGCCCAAAGAAAATCTTCTGATACATAGTGAGCAGATAGACTGCAGCAAGGATGACGCCTGAGGTAGCGAACACGGCATACAGAATGTTGTGTTTAAACACGCCGAGAATAATCAGAAATTCGCCGATGAACCCATTGAGGCCTGGTAGCCCGACCGAGGAGAGCATAATGATCATGGTTAGCACGGCGTATTTATGGAGGTTTTGAGCCAGCCCCCCGAAATCGGACATCAGGCGCGTATGACGGCGCTCGTAGATTATGCCCATGCAGAGAAAAAGACCGCCTGTGCTGATACCGTGGTTGATCATCTGAATGATGCCACCCGAGACCGACTGCAGATTGAAAGCAAAGATTCCTAAAATGATAAACCCCATGTGGCTGACAGAGGAATAGGCAACCAGACGTTTAGCATCCTTCTGGGCAAGCGCGGTAAGTGCTCCATAGATAATCGCCACAATGGCAAGCCATGAGATTGCAGGGGCGAGTTGACGTGCGGCTAGAGGAAAGAGCGGTATGCAGAAGCGCAGGATGCCGTAAACGCCGGTTTTGAGCAAGACGCCAGCGAGGATTATTGAGCCGGCGGTTGGTGCTTCCGTATGAGCATCTGGCAGCCATGTGTGGAGCGGGAATAGCGGCACCTTGATTGCAAATGCAAAGAAGAGTGCGAGAAACAGCCAGAATTGTTCATGCGCTCCAAGCCCGAGCTCGTAGAGTTTCACGAGATCAAACGTACCATGTCCGAACGCGGCGACCGACTTGAAGTAGAGCATCAGAATGCCGACCAGCATTATCACAGAGCCGGTCATAGTATATAGAATAAATTTCATGGTAGCGTAGATGCGATCTGCCGAGCCCCAGATGCCGATGAGAAAGTAAAGTGGAATGAGCATCAATTCCCAGAAGATGTAAAAGAGAAAGAGATCGAGCGCTAGGAACGTCCCTAGAATCCCAGTCTGCAGAATGAGCATAAAAATGTAGTACTCTTTCTGACGATGTGTAATGGCAGTGAAAGAAGAGAGGATGGAAATGGTGGTGAGTAAATTCGTAAGGAGTACCAGCAAGAGACTCAGCCCATCAATCCCTAGATGATAGCTGATGCCCCAGGCGGGCACCCAGGAGCATTGCTCCTCAAATTGGAAACCGATGGCCGTGGGGTCGTAGCGAGTAAGGAGGGCAAGCGAGAGAATAAATGTAATCAGAGAGACAGTGAGACTGCCCCAGCGCGGGAATGTACTTTCCTTGCGCCGCACAGTTAATGCAATGACCACTGCTCCGAGCAGAGGAAGGAAGATGATAATTGAGAGCATGATGTTATCTTTCTTTGCGTCCCTCTATGGTTGCCGAGAATTCGCCTTCAGCGCAGACACTGCCATGTGGGCTGCGAATTATCGGGTTAACAGAAAAAGCAACACAATCAGATTGATCCCAATCAACATTCCTACTCCATAGGCCTGTAGCTGTCCGGTCTGTAGTTTTCTCAGACGTCTGGCCACGCTGCGAACCATGAAGGCTGTGCCGTTAATTACGCCGTCGATGACATAGACATCAAATCGCCATGCAGCCTTTGCCAGCCGTATTGTACCCTGCACAAATGTGCTGTTATACAAATCATCCCACCACCATTTGTGGAAAGAGAGCTTGTAGAACACACCGAACCGCTGTGCCCAGGCTTTCGGGATCTCTGGCCACCCTTTTACGTATACCGCATATGCGGCTGCAATGCCGAGCAGGACGATCAGCGTGGATGCGCCCATCAGGAGAAGTTCAAGCTCTGGCACGTGCGGTGTAGGATCTGCGACGTGTAGCTCGTGAAGAATTTCTGCACCGCGGTTGGTAACAGGGTGAAGGAAATGCTCAAACCAGGCTGAGCCTTTGAGGACTTTCGGTATACTAAAAAATCCGGCTACAAGTGAGAAAAATGCCAATACGACTAAGGGGAGCGTCATGCTGCGTGGCATTTCGTGAATGTGTTCTCTTATTTTTTCCGGAGCGCGGCTTTCGCCATGGAACGTCAAGAAGAGCGACCGAAACATATAGAAGGCTGTCATAAAAGCTGCCACCAGGCCGACGAGCCAGAGGATTAGATGCCCGGAGCGAAAGGTAGCCCAGAGTATTTCGTCTTTTGAGAAGAAGCCGGCAGTCAGCGGAAATCCGGAGATCGCCAGGGTGGCTGCAAAATAAGTTAGCCATGTAATCTTCATCCGGTGCCGCATGCCACCCATATGAAACATATCGTTGTCGCCCGCCATGGCATGGATCACGCAGCCAGCGCAGAGGAACAAGCAGCCTTTGAAAAAGGCGTGAGTAAAGATGTGGAAGATACCCGCAGCAAAAGCTCCAACACCGAGGGCAAGAAACATATAGCCAAGCTGGCTGATGGTCGAGTAGGCGAGCACGCGCTTTATGTCGCGCTGAGTAATGCCGATGGAGGCGGCTATGAATGCCGTTGCGGCTCCGATAATGGCGACGATTTCCATTGAGGTGGGCGCTAGGGAATAGAGCACGTTGCAGCGCGCAACCATGTAGACGCCAGCAGTGACCATGGTTGCTGCGTGAATGAGTGCGCTGACCGGAGTAGGGCCGGCCATAGCGTCGGGAAGCCAGATAAAGAGCGGAATCTGGGCGGATTTCCCCACTGCACCCATAAAGAGTAAGAGAGTAATCGCTGTAACCACGCCTCCGCCAAATTTGTAGATCACGGGAGCCTGGTCGAATACGCCACTGAAGGTGAGCGTCCCACTTGTCCAGAAGATCAAAAATATAGCGAGCAGAAATCCGAAATCACCGACGCGATTTACGATAAACGCCTTACGACCAGCATCCGCAGCCCATGTCTTATCCATGTAGTATCCGATGAGCAAGTACGAGCATAGCCCTACGCCTTCCCATCCAATGAACATAAGGGCAAAATTGTCAGCCAGCACGAGCAGGAACATTGAAAAAGCAAACAGTGAGAGCTGGGCAAAGAATCGGGCATAGCCTCGCTCGCCTTTCATGTATCCGGTTGAGTATATGAAAACAAGCGATCCAACAATTGACACCACAAGCAGCATAACTACTGACAGCTGATCCACAAGCAGCGCTGCTTCTGCCTTGAACTCGCCAACCGATATCCACGTAAAGAGCTGCTGGGTAAAAGGGCCCTTGCCGTGCAGGATATCCCAGAAGCAGCCGAGTGAGACGACTATGGTGCCGAGCATAGCTGCGATAGCCACGTAACCGGAACGGGTGCGCAGCCATTTGCCGAACAGGCCGATCACCAGAGCAGCCATGCCGGGGAGAAATGGCACTAACCAGACGTAGTCAAGCATAAGGCTTACCTTACCATGTGTACGCCCATCTTATTTAAGCCCAAGAAACCAGAACGGAAAAATTCCCAGCAGAATGATCATGACCGAGCTCACGAGTAGGGCAATGCTATTCGCTGTCCCCACTGGTTCATGAGCCATTTCTGCTGCCTCGCGACTGGGCTCGTGCATGTACATAACTACGATGACGCGGAGATAGTAGACCGCCGAGACCACACTGGCGAGCAGGCCGATAATAGCCAGGTCGACATAACCCGCCTGAATGGCAGCGGAGAAGATATAGAACTTTCCAACGAAACCTACTGTCGGCGGCACACCTGTTAGTGATAGCATGGCCAGGGCCATGGCGGCAGCAAGCAGGGGAGACGTGCGGGCTAAGCCGGCATAGTGCTCAATGTCGCGGTCTCCCTTGCGGCCGCATGCTATCGCCACGCCGAAGGCCAGAATGTTCATCAGCATATAAGCCATAAGATAATAGAGGAGCGCCTGAGTTGCACTGGTGCGTACAGCGGGCACGCTAGCGATGACCAGGATAGTAATAAGAATATATCCACTGTGGGCAATGCTCGAGTAGGCGAGCAGGCGTTTGATATTCTTCTGCACAATCGCAGCGAAATTTCCGATGACCATACTGCATACTGCAATAAGCCAGAGGACGTAGAAGGTGTTTTGCGTCATTGCTTGCCAGTCAGCCAGACTCATGACCACATGCCAGAGCGCAGCAAAGCCTGCAACTTTTGATCCTGTGGCAATAAAGGCAGTGATGGGAGTTGGTGCGCCTTCGTATACATCGGGCGCCCACATGTGTAGTGGCGCGAGTGCGAGTTTGAAACAGAACCCCGCAAGAATGAGTCCGAATCCAACGAATACCCACAGGGCTGACTGTTGACCGGCGGCAGGCAGGCGTTCTGCAATGGTGACAAGGAAGGTCGAACCCGTGGCGCCATAGAGGAAGGCAATGCCCATAATGAGAAATGCAGTTGAGAATGCGCCCAGGAGAAAATACTTCAGGGCTGCTTCACTGGAGCGCGGATTGTGCCGCTCAATGCCGGTGAGAATATAGAGGCTGAGCGAGAGAATTTCCAAACTCAGGAGCAGTGTGATGAGCTCATTGCTGACGGCCAGCAGAATCATACCCAGCATGGCAAAAAGAAGCAAGGCAGTGTACTCGCCATGGGGAATGTGCTCGCGTTGTACGTAACGGGGCGAAATGAGAATAGTCAGCCCCCCGCCAACAAGAATCACCACGATGCAGAAGAAAGCGAACGTATCGAGAGTCAACATGCCGCCGAATGGACTTCCTGGAATTTCGAATGCCTGAATGGATAGGTATGCAATAAGAACCACGCCGAGGAAACCCAGTGGCAGGGCGATGCGTCGGCGCTCAGCTGGCAGAAACAGATCGGCAAGAATAATTGCCAGTGCCCAAATGCAGAGCACTACAAATGGAGCGACTTCGGTCCAGAAAAGCTGTGGAATTGCTGGTTGATTCATTCTGCTATTCTCTTAGCGCACTTGCTTACCATCTTGTAGGGACAGATTATAATCTGTCCCTACGAGCTTGCGTTTCAACCGTGCAAAATCGTCATCTTATCTACATCAATCGTGCCACGGCTACGATAGATGCGGATAAATATCGCCAGACCCACCGCGGCTTCTGCAGCAGCCACGGTGATGACGAACAGCACCAGAATCGTGCCATCTACGCTGGTGAATGAGTAGGCAAATGTTACGAATGCCAGGTTGGCGGCATTCAACATTAATTCGATTGCCATTAGGATGGCGATGGCGTTGCGCTTGACCAGGAATCCAATAATGCCAATGGAGAAAATTGCCAGGCTCAACACTAGATTATTAATCATGTATGACGTCATAGATTACACCTAGTTTCTATGCGTTCTTGAAAGACATTTTGTAGGGGCAATTACGCCCGAGGCGCACAAGTCATGAATTGCCCCTACGAGAGCAAATCATTTAGAAGTGTCCCGACTTTCTGCTGGCTCATCTCGCCTTGCGATCATTGCAGCACCAATAATCGCAATGACCAACAGAACCGACACCAATTCAAATGGTAACAGGTATTTTGTTAACAGCGTTTTGGCGATGAGAGGAATGGTGTCTGGTGGCAGTTCAGGCGGACACACGTACTGCATTTGACGTAAAACAACAGAAAAGGTTAATCCGATCTGAACGAAGAACATCAGGACGAGCAACACCACCCAGATTCTAAGCGAACGGAAGTCTGGAAGCAGTATTTCACGCTCACGCAGGTTGAGCAGCATAATGACGAAAAGAAATAGAACCATAATAGCGCCCGCATAGACGATCACCTGGATTGCGGCGACAAATTCCTGGTTCATCAGCAGAAAAATGCCTGCCAGGCATAGCATGGTCAGGATGAGAAAGACCGCGCTGTAGACCGTATTGCGCGAAAGCACAACCATCAGCGCCGCACCGAGGGCAATCACGAAAAGCGCATAGTAGATAATAGAGACGGGCATCTAGTATTCAAACTCCTCTATGGTAAACCTTCAGTAGCGGGCAGTTCATGAACTGCCTCTACGTCGTACTCGCCAAATCCTTCCTCAGGTTTAACGAGCATATCTTCCTTGTTCAGAACAAACTCTTCGCGTCGTGTGCCGGCCAGTTCATACTCAGGTCCGAGCACAATGGCGTTTTCCGGGCATGCTTCTTCACAATAGCCGCAGAAGATGCAGCGCAGAAGATTGATTTGATAGAGCTCGGCATAGCGTTCCCCGGGCGATACGGGATGCTCCGGCGTATTTTCAGCGGCCTCCATGTAAATGGCTTCAGAGGGACATACTGATGCGCAGAGGGCACAGCCCACGCACCGCTCCTGGCCGTCGGCGTAGCGGTTGAGCTTGTGCTTGCCGCGAAATATCGGCGCGTCAACGCGCTTCTGCTCAGGGTAAAGCACCGTAATATGCGGCTTGAAAATATGCCGGAACGTTACGGCAAGTCCTTTGAGAAACTCAAGCAGCACGCAACGTACTCCTTCTCAGCATTGTTACAATCCGGTCAATGACGAAAATAGCCGCTAGCCCGGCAAGGCAAAACACCCACCAGGGCGAGTCCAATGCCACGAGGCAGGCGGTGAGAATGATATTTGCTAACGCGAGGGGAAGGACTATCTTCCATCCGAGAGCCATGAGCTGGTCGTAGCGCAAGCGGGGCCACGTGCCGCGAATCAGTATGAAGAAGAAGATAAGTACGAAGACCTTTGCGCCGAACCAGAGAGGCCCTGCCAGCCAGGGTGGCAAGATGCCGTGCTCAATTGGCGCCGTCCACCCGCCAAGGTAGAGCGTCGTCACGATGGCCGACATGGTCATTATATTTATGTATTCGCTGATAAAGAACATGGCGAATTTCATACTGCTGTACTCGGTATGATAGCCGCCGGTGAGTTCGGTTTCGGCTTCGGGCAGATCGAATGGGAGACGGTTGGTTTCTGCAAATCCAGCGGCTAAGAACAGCACAAAGCCCAGAGGCTGCTGAAAGACGTACCAATGCCAGAATCCACCGGCCTGCTGCTCAGCAATTGTGCGCAGGTCAAACGTCCCTGCCAGTAGCAACACGCCTACCACTGAGAGCCCAAGGCCAATTTCATAGCTCAACATCTGGGCTGACGAGCGCATGGCGCCGAGCAGTGAATACTTATTGTTCGACGACCATCCTGCTATGACGATTCCATAGACACCGAGCGAGGCAATGGCAAAGAAGAAGAGGATGCCAATATTGAGATCAGTAACTGACATATTGATATCACGTCCCAGTACGTGCACGGTTGGCCCGAACGGAATAATGGCCAGCACCACAAACGCCGGGATGACAACCAGTGCCGGGGCAAGAAGGTAAAGCGGCTTATCTGCCTGCTCAGGTATGATTTCCTCTTTGAAGAAGAGCTTGATACCGTCGACAATACATTGAAGCAAGCCCCAGGGGCCGACACGATTCGGGCCGGGGCGCACCTGAATCCAGCCCAAGAGCTTGCGTTCGAACAACACGACGAAAGGCATGGCACCAAGTGCAACACCCACGACGAACGCGATCTTAATTGCACTGATCAGGAAAAGCTCAAGCATTACAAATAAACCCCAATTTGGGTAATTCCGTAGGGGCAATTACGCCCGAGGCGCACAAGTCATGAATTGCCCCTACAGTTATGTTTGTTTTCCCTCAACTTTTTTCAGCTGCACACGGGGCAATCGGGTTAGATAATCTCCGAGGGGAAGATCCACCAGATTGCTTGCGACATGCACAGTTCCCGATGCAGGCCCCGCGCATACAATA
>CAZVVA010000130.1:0-11025 GCA_964630455.1 uncultured Candidatus Sumerlaeota bacterium | reverse complement strand
AGCCAGTCTTTCAATGCCGTCAGCCCCCCAACGCCTGACATCTGCTCGTCCACCTCGATGTATTCTAACAATCCCGTCTTGCGAATGATCTGTTTCTTCTCGGAATAAATAAATGGCACCTCTTTGGCCGTCAATCGGCCAGTAAGCACCAGCGTTTTGGCAAACACGTTTTCCGCCTCATTCAGTGTGAGGCCTACTGCCGCCTCGAGAATCTTGTCCTTCGCCTCGGCGCTAATATCAATGTGAAAGTTAGGATTCCCCTTAAGGTCATCGGAGATATGATGGAGGAGGATCTCAAGATCCTGCTTTGCGGGCAGCGGAAAGTCAACAATGGTAATATCCTTTTCCAGCTCTGGCGGAATTTCCAGAGTTGGCGATAGGATCACGACCGAGACGTAGGTATGACGCAGAGTTGCCGCAAGGTTGCGCAAGCCACGTATCACAGTGGAATCTTTGACATAGGCATGATAATCTTTCAGGACAAAGATGGAGGGATCGGTAATCTCCGCAATTTCTCGAATTGCCAGGATGGGGTCTTTGGTTCCTTTTTTCCCTTCAATTTTGCCTTCCACTGTGCGCCGATAACGAGAAATTCCGTGATTAATGTCCCATGCATAGACCTTCTTGTCCAGTGTCTGCGCGATTCGGTCAAGCTCGTGCATCACGCGGTCTTCTTCCCAGCTCACCACGTAGATCAGCGGGTAGCGTGCCCGGATCAGCACTTCGAGCTCGCTCCGGGCGTCGGTAGGGAGCTTTTGTTCCCGGGGTTTGGATTCCGCCAGGTCGTTTTCGCCCACAGGATTCTTGTCGAATTCCATTGGCATTTCTTTTCGCCTCAATATGGTAGTATGGCTGCTAAAGAGTCGTGGTAGATATGCAAGCCACCGGAGACAGCCTACATGGGTCTTCGTTGCGACCGGAATTGATTGTAGCGTACACCAGGAGTGTGTTTATAGTTTTAAAATGTCTGACTGATCGGCCTGCCTGGCACTCGTTTCCTTTTTCAGCCGATTCAACCGGCCCGCCATCAAGACGCGCTTTATCCCGCCCACGCGATCAATAAAAAGCTTGCCATTGAGATGGTCAATTTCGTGCTGCAATACGCGGGCCAATAAGCCGTCAGCCTCCAACTCCTTTCTCTCAAAATTCGCATCGTAGTATCGCAGCCGGATACGCGCAGGCCGATATACCTCTGCCTCAATGCCCGGTACGCTCAGACAACCTTCCGTAAACGGTTCATCTTCTTTAGACTCCCAGATGATTTCCGGATTGATAAAGACCTGCAGGTTGCGCGCTATTTTTTTGGACTGCCCGGCGTCAGATGACTTAGCAGATTGCTGCTGAACTTGATCCACGTCCAGCACCAGAATGGGCTTCGACACACCCACCTGCGGCGCTGCAAGCCCTACACCATGCTGGGCGTACATGGTCTCGCCAAGACTGGAGATTAGCTCCCTATCCTCTGCCGTCAAGCGCTCAACAGGCTTTGACACCTTACGCAGCGTATCGTTACCATATGTCAGAACTGTCACGGTTGCCATTTGCCCATGTTTTTCAGCGAGTCTGATGATCCTAAGATTCGGGTCATTTCACTCGTACGCAAAAAAGTGAGGGGAAAAGCTGATCCTTCCGCCTTTCGTCTAGCAAGAAGATTCTAAGTAGGCAATCCAAGTCAAGTCAACCCAATTTTTCCAGAGCATGGGCATTGCTAGAGTCTATAAATAGTAAGGCCAGGAACTGTAGTAGAATAGGCTCTAGGATCGGGAAGCCTGGGCAGCGGGAGTCACTGGTTTTCAATCTGGACTTGGTAGAATTTCAGGAGGGTACCTTTGGCCAGTTCGAGATCAATAAGCGCCTTGTTGTAGTCAATAATTGCGCGCAAGTGGTTTGCCCGACTATTAGCGAGATCTCTTTGAAACTCGAGCACATCATGGCTGGTAGACATACCGACGTCGAAGCGCTTCTGTTCTGCATCGAGCTTAGCCTCTTCATATTCAACCGATGCCTCGGTCACGTCAATGCGCTTGCGATTTGTTTCCACCTCGCGCCGGCTATTGCGAATTCCCAGCGTAATGAGGTTCTTCAGGTTTCCGAGTGATTCCCTTGCCTGGTCGTACTGGAGCTGGCTCTGGTGGTAGCGATAGCGGCCAATGCGATTAGGCAGGGGATAGCGAAATTCCAGTCCCACTTGCCAATGGTGGTAATCCAGAGTTTCCATGTTTTCAAACGCCATGGTATTGGACTCATCTGCGCCGGTGAAACCATAATAGCCATAGAAGTTGAGCTCTGGAAGACGTTTGTTTCTTGCTACCATTCGTTGAATCTTGCGGTTTTCCAGCATCGTCTCTGCCTGTTGGTACTCAGGACGGTACGCAAACGCCTCGCGGAGAAACTGGTCTTCGTCCAGGCTTACGTCATAGTACGTGGGCCGATCTTCTGGAATGAGGTTGATCTGCCAGTTAGGATCGGTCTTAGGCGCGTTTATGATCTGTTTCAGAAGATCCTGGATATCGAGAATCTGCTGGTGTGCTGTAATGATCTGCTCTTCACGCGAGGCCACTTGTGCTTTTGCCTGGAGGACATCAGTGGAGGGCACCACGCCGGCTTCGAACTTAATTGTGTTGATGCGCAAGAGATCCTGGGCTTGCCGGAGGGAGATCATCTGGACATCATAATTATAAATGGCAAACACCAGTTCCCAGTATGTCTTGAGTGCCTGGGCCAGCTGACTCATAACCTGCAGGCGGAACGCTTCGTGGGAGATCTCGGCATTGTTTTTCGCTATTCGGATGCCAGCCTTGGTAACTGCCGGCCCAAAATTCTTCAATATGGGATGAAGAAATGCCAGGGTGAGCTGCACGTTGTAGTAGGGACTAACCGTGGCAAAACCGGATGGGACCTGTTCGAGCCGCTCGTCAATGTAGAGCAATTCGAGAATTCCGCCGGTGGGGAGGAGCTGGCTCAGGCGTGCTTCGAACGACTTGGTCACGCTTTCCTGCACGTCCGAGATGCCGAAAGCTTCCCAGGTGGTCTGCGTGAATCCGGGGGATGTGCCCGCTTTTTCCAGGACCAGGGGCTGCTCAATTTCGGTTTGGGCCAGCCGTGAGGTGAATAGCGTGTCGAAAATGCCTTTTTGCACTTCTATCTCATCGCGAGCAATTTTCCGCGTATATTCAGTAATTTTAATATCGAGATTGTTTTCAAGGGTAAGGCGAAGCACGTCCTGGAGCGAGATTCTGTGCGTCGGCGCTCCCGGCTGTAACGGGGGGCTGGTCTTCAAATCACCAGCGTAGACGCCGAGCGTTACAGGAAGCGGCACGCTGGTAGATGCTTCGGCTGAGGGTAAAGATTCCGAGGCATTGGCAACAGTATCACCTTTCGCCATGGGCGCCGGATATTCTGGCGAAATCCCAGGCGTGCTAGGGCTAGACGATGCTCCAAGGGCTCGGGGACTAACCGGACCGGTTGAGTGCGCTGCACAGCTCCCAAGTATTATGACACATGCGGCCGCTACAACCCGCAGAAGAATGGAACGCGTTCGCTGAGTCATAATTTGCATTGCAACATCCCTTTTCTGATTCGTAGAGTATTCAGGGCTTCCTTCATTCGCTCCCACTTAGAATTGCATGCACAAAAAGAGTCGCCAAAAATGCGTGTATCGACCTTGCAGAACACTTTTCTTCCAAGACACATGCCTTGAGATAAAAGGTCGAGGTCAATGTGACCTCGACACAAGACAGGCATTTTGGAATAGTCCAGACATTCAGGTATGACGTCTTTTTTCTCCTGGTATTAATCCGCCAAGTTTTTCTTCAGAACTCCAAAGCCCGGGCTTGAGCCTCCACCAGATACTCATTACCTCAGCAGCGCACATTAAGTCTCAATTTGTACTTCGAGCGCAGTCGGCTTCTCTACCATGATTTTTAAACGGGGATATGGCGACCGCTTAATTGCCTGGATTAACTCGCTGCGTTCGCCTTTGTAGATCAAATTGACCACGGCAATGCGATTGTAATGGGTCTTGACGTACACTTCGGTGTTTGGCGCCAGGGCCTTGAGCATCTTTGTCACGAGCTCGAGTTGATCAGGCGAGATGCTGGTAAACATAAGCTGATAGTCAGCGACGTTCAGCATCAGATGCTTCCAGGTTTTTAGATGGGCCTCGATGACCTTGAGGATGGCCATGTTGGCAGCACGCTGAATACAGAGTTCAACTGCCCGCTCGCGGTTGATATGGCCGGAGCTGGCTGTTGCATCCGTTTCAAAGAGGATGTCTCCCGTATCAACCCGGACCAGCTTGAGGTGCATGTGGGTTTCATAGAAGTAGTAAAGGTCGTAGTAAAGTTCTTGAGCCTTTATGAGTCGGGTGGTTGAAGTTCCAGTGATGAAGAGGCCAACGCCAACCTTCTGGGCAGCCATGATAGCCTGCTGAAAGAGCTCTGGATCTTTGGAGACGTCAATGTTGGGCGGTGGATTCTGAATCGGCTGTTCGCTGACCCGCACCGTCTTTTCGATGAGGATGTCGAAAATCGTATTGCTGCCAACGGCATATGGTGCATGCTGGTCTTCCAAGACCTCCTCGAGGAAGACATAAAAGAAGGGACGAATGCGCGGCTTGTAGAGAAACTGCTTCTCATCGAGATCTTTGACGAGACTGTCGAAATCCACGTAGACGTTCATATCTAGTACAAGTTGGCCCTTTTTGTAGCGTTTTTGGTGGACGGCCTTGGACAAAATAAAGCGCTTGTAATGCTGCTGGAGGTACTTGTCGAGCAGGGTTCGCGCCATGACAAGAGTTCTGCCCATATACACTCTCCCCACACAGGTATTTATAGCTTCTTGGCACGCCTGCTCAATAGCCTCCTGCTCGGTCTGACCCGAGACCACTTTCGATACTGCCACCAGCTCGCCCGCTAAGGGCTCAATCTCTCTGGCGCCACAAATGTTTCCCACTACAATTCCTATGACCACCAGGAGCACGAGTCGCCTATGCATGGTACATGGCTCCCCCTTCGCAGCGGAATTTCGCATAGTCTATCTCCGTTTTTCAATGGAAAAATTAGATAGTACGGAGAAAGAATTGTCAATTGAAAAGACGCGTGTTTTCTAAAGATATCCAGACATTGACCATGCCAGCCTGATGCTCTCCAGCACCCCAGCAGCCTTGATGACACCTTCTTTCAGGCCTGAGCATGGGCTTCCCCCCCCCCCGAGAGCTACATTTAAGGAAACTGAGGAGGAACCAGCTCCTCAATAACCATGGAATCGAGAAGTAGATTGGCTGTGGCATCGTCGTCCAGATCGAAATTCAGGAGATCAAACGCCGCCACGCAATGGTTAAACGGAGCACTGATGCTATCAGGCAGCGGGGCTAAATAGAGTTCATACGCAACGCCTTGAGGCGTAGGCGAGCAGTCGCCTGAGCCAGCCGAATGGACATGCAGCGCGCCAGCGAGCTGGTTATTCTCAGTCATGAGACGCAGCCGAAGATCCGCCACACGCGATCGGTCGCTAATCTCCGTGCTTACGGTGGCCAGAGCTCTGTAAATGTAGCCGGGCGTTAATGCCACCTGCACAGGGCTCACCCAATAGCCAAATGTGTTGGTGCTGTCAGTAGCTCGCAATTCCAGCTTCCCGTCTATGCGGGTAGCTTCGGGAGGGGTAAAGAAGTAAGGAATGGCTGTGAACAGCCAGCCCTCCTCATCTGTGTCAAATGTGTACTGCTTGAGCACGGTTGCATTGTCAAATGCCGCTCGAGACAAACGTACCAATTCCGCAGCGTCAAGTTGCACGGTTGCGGGTGTGGCGTCAAGTGGGTTGAAGTTTAAGAGATCAAACGCCAGGCCCAGTGTCTCGCTTTCGGGCAGAGAGCCGGGTGAGAAATACACCTCGTATTGCTGGCCAACCGGTGTTGGCGAAGCATCGCCGGCTCCCGTGCTTTCGACCACAGTGGCAAAGCTGAGCATTCCACTGGAGGATACGAAGCGGAGACGGATCTGGGGAACCCGCGCACTGTCGGTGATATCGGTGGACATCTCAAATGTGGCGCGATAGACACTCTGGCTTATCACCGGTGTATCCACCGCGCTCAGCCAGTAGCCAAACGTATCCGTATTGCTCAGTGCGGTGAGCTGTAGGCCCTGGTCGAATACGGCTTCCGGCGGACGAAACAGTGACGTGGTTCCTGAGAAAGACCAGCTCTCAAGACTTCCGATGGAAATGCTCTCGCCCGAGTCAATGCTCACCGTGGTTGGTGCGTAGCGCACCGTAGTCCCGAAGGCATTTTCAAGCCGGCCAAGCACCAGGGCATTAACCACACGGATTCCTGGCGGAACGAGAAACGAACCCGTGTACGAGCCGGGCGCACTTTCACTCATCGGCAGCTCTTTTGCAGCAGTACCGATGTCGTACGAGGCTGTTGAACCTGCATCACCATGGAGGGTCACCGTAAGCACGTCGTTCTGGATCAACGTGTGGCCGTTGCTGTTTTCGGTAACGGAAGTGATCTGTGGCGGAAAGACAGATTCTGCATCATAGTAGAGCTCGATAAACTCATATATGTAATTGCCCGACCCAAGCGTATCGGAGAATTCATTAATGATCACGCCGGCATTTGATGGTGTGCCTGCTCCGGCTCCCGGTGATGCCTCGCTGGCACTTGTCACGAGCCAGCTGGTGGCGTGACCGGCAGGATCGCCCGGATTGACGCGCTGGGCAGTCTGCCCGCTTTGGAGTGCAATCGTGGGTCCATCAACAGTGAAGTCGTGCGTATTCTTTAGTGTGTAGATCTCGTCTCCGTTTACGGTTGGGAACTCCTGGCCTCCGGAGAGATTCGTGCTGCGAATATACTGAACATTGGGGCCAAGCGTAACACCCCAGAACGCCTCAAATGCCTCCTGGTCGCTGTTGCGTCCGATGAGCAGGTATCCCTTTGGTCGCAGAGAGATATCTGGCGGCAGAACGAGCGTGGCTGCACTGTTTTGTTGTTCGATATTCCAGCCTGAAACATCCAGAGCATCTTCTCCGGAAACCACATACGAATACAGGATGGCAGGAGCTCCGGACGGCGCAACCGCGCTCAACGGCGGGGTGCCGTCGTCGGACGCCATGATGTAGTATGAAACCAATGTGCCTGACATCTGTGGTGGGATGGCTGCTGCAGTTTTCCAGAGACCATCCTTCGTTGTGCCGCTTACAAGCTCCATCACCAGGGTGGTGAACTGATCATTGGTTCCGATTCTGTAGAAGGCCGATGCGCTCACCACTTCGCCTGTCGTGTCGGTGATTTGCGCATAGAGGATGACCGGATTAAAGTAAGTTGGCTGCTCAGGGTGGTGATTAACAATGCTAATGGTAGGGGTCGTATTTTGTTCCTCCAGGCCGAGCAGATAGGCTGTTGTGCTAAGAAAGAAAGCCGGGTGCGTGGCCTGAGTGTCGCCCCAGTTTGGATGCAGATCATCGCCAGGAGCACCTGTACCGTCATCCATAGGTGAGCTGTCAGTAAGACATACAACGCGGCCAAGCCCGTACGTGCACGCGGCAGCCACTGCATTGGTGGTACTCTGTGGGTAGCTACTCCGCCAGAACAGGCCTTCTACCGAATCGTTAATCGTCGGGAATAGTGTGAGGGTATTACCGGCATGCAAGCTGAGTGTGGTCACGGGACCGTAAGTTGTCGTCGAAATCACAGGATGCTGTGTATTGCGGTTACTGGTTGCGCCGGACACATTGTTTGAGTTAAACTGCATGCCGAAGTAATCTTTGATGTTCAGATCATTCCACACCTGGGTAGAGTCGAAGCCGTCATTATCACGATCTGACCCACTGTGATTGCCAATGATGAACAGCCCACCACCGTTCTCAACGAAATCGAGCAATGCCTGCTTCTCGGAAGCCGTAAAGAGGTTTTGCGGTTCCGGGACAATGAGAATATCAAAAAGCGCTAAATCATAGGGATTTAACGTACTGCCATAGGTAATATCTGCCGTGGGAGGGAGAGTGGTGAGGGTATGGCCAAGCAGATAGAGCTCGTATCCCCACGACGACAGGGCTCCGAGCCAGCTCTCAGAGCCTGAGGGCTGCAATGGTTGGGGCGTGGGGAAATTATCGTCAATGACCCAGTCGGCATTGCCCGCCTGTTCATTCTTCGAGTTGTCAAAGAGAATCGTAGCGGCAATCACAGGCTGCGCGGCACAAAGCGGGAAAAGCAGCAGCATTGTCACACAGCCGATTATTGCCCTGTAACGGCCCATTCGATTGCTTCCCATCTCCCGTAGCTTTCTATCAATACGCACGCAGGCTAATGTTCAACAATAGTTCAATCTATCCCGAGAAACCAGACGTTGTCAAGAAGATGATTGTTGCGTCGGGTTTGTCACTCATTGAGGCAGAAAAACCAAGACAAGGATAAGGGAAGCAGGTCGTAAAGTCCAGGTAGAGGAGATTGAAGTAATGCCCACGTCGCGGCCTTGACATAATTGCCGAAGTTCCGTATTGCTCCAGAGCCGTTTGACACCGCTTGTTTCTCTTGCAAAATCTCTGTGTCTGACTCTAATAACCAGGATAGCAACCTAGTCTACTCAAGCCTTACCGGGGGGAAGCGAGGGCTATGTCTTTGTCGTTGACGCCCAGCCAGTATTTCGGTTATCAGTTATCCGGCAGATCCTGAGCTCTCTACGGCTTCCGGTTCATTAAAAATGCGGAGGTATAAACCATGGGGAAATATGCAGGTTTATTACTGGCCCTAATTTTTGCAATACTGGTATCCTGTGCACCTCTCAGAAGTGTATTAGTAACGGAACCTGCCGAGATAGTGATATTTGAAGATTTTGAAAGCGGCACGTATGACAAATGGGAAATCGAGGGGACAGCGTTTGGGAAACAACCACATACCGGGACATCGCCCAAACAAAATCTAGTAACCGGATTCCTTGGGAAAGGACTCGTAAATACTTATCTTCCCAATGATGAGCCTCAGGGTAAAATGAAATCCGAAAAGTTTAAAATTCAAAGGCCTTTTATAGGTTTCTTAATTGGCGGTGGAAAACATCCGGATGAAACATGCATAAACCTTGTAATCGACGGCGAGATAGTCCGTACTCAAACGGGACGGCGTTCGGAGAAACTAAGGCCTGCTGTCTGGGATGTAAAAGAGTTCATTGGAAAAGAGGCTTTTTTCGAGATTGTTGACAAACATTCAGAGGGATGGGGACACATTAATATAGATCATATTGTATTTTCACAAGATTATCCTCCGGAAGAAATATTTCTTTCATATACGCCTATGCTTAAAGCCGGGAAATTTGAGAAAATCTATGACCCCAGTGTTGGCGAAAAAGAACAATGGTATATTAACGATCATACGTTTGTCTGCGGGCAGGCGGGACTTTGGCATCTTATTGGCATTACCCATGCGGAACCGGCGAATCCATTAAATGAGAAGAATTTCGCTCATGCTGTTTCCTCTTCGCTCACGGCAAAGACATGGTCAAAACTACCGTTCGCTTTAACAGCAGAGTGGGAGAAATGGAGAGAAGTTCACCTCTGGGCACCACACATAATTTCCCATAATAATCTCTATCATATGTTTTATTGTGCCGGTGACCGCGATCATGCCAGATATAAAATTCATCTTGCGACTTCAAAAGATTTGCATGAATGGCAACGGCATCCTGAAAACCCAATGGTGGTTGATGGTTATGATGCGCGTGATCCTTTTATTTTAAAACTGGGGGATACTTTTGTTATGTATTATACCGCAACAGATCCGGCTGATTCTGGTAATCATATCGTAGCGTTCCGCACAAGTAAGGATCTTATACACTGGAGTGAAAGAGGCATCTGTTTCAGAGATCCCGAAGTCGGGAAGTGGGGTGGAGGAACAGAATCGCCATTTGTAATCAGGAGGGGAGAGTACTTCTATCTATTTATCGGGCCGCGTGGTGGATATGTAGGGACGGAGGTTTTCAGATCAAAAAATCCGTTTGAATGGGATTTATTTGACCTTGTAGGACATATAGAAAGCCATGCCCTTGAGGTTATTCGGGATATAGATGGGAAATGGTACGTTAGCAGTTGTGGTTGGGGTCAGGGGGGAGTGTATCTTGCACCACTTACCTGGTTAGATGGTCTTGATGATTCTGATACGTCGTTTCCCATACCTGTGGTTAATAACAAATAGAAGCAAAGCTGAAAGCATTGGAACCTCAGATTGCACAGATTGCGCCGATCTTCTTGTCTCAGCATTTTTTGTCTCATGCAAACGTAAGGAAAATGCCAAGGGAGCAGCTACTTCTTTTGGGCATGACCTTTAACGGATCATCTTCACCTTCATTCCTTCTTTCATGGTTGTATCCGGTTTGGCGACGATCAGGTCTTCTGTCGAAAGTCCCGTTATTACTTCCAGTTCGAGATCGCTCCGCAGACCGAGTTCAATGAGTTGTTTGCGGATTTTCCTTTTGGCGATTTTAAGCACATAAAACGACTGGTCCGGTGCCTGAAGGACACTATAGCGCGGTACGATAAGAGCATTCTCTTTCGAACCGGTAAAGAACGTGGCCATGAGACGGTAGCCAACACCAAGATTCTTATGTTCTCCGGTAAGAGAGACGATGACATTGACCCTTTGTTGCTCCACCCCTAGCGAAGAGAGTTTCGTAAACCCTGCCGGTTCGATACGTTTAACAATCCCGGGGATAGGCTCGCTCCGGGAAGCTGGTTTCAGACTGACGCGGGAACCAGGGGAGAGGCGCAGGGCATCCTGCGTGAGTACGTCCGCGATAACCTCAAGTTCGTCGAGATTTCCCAAAAGCAGGAGGTCATGTCCGGCAGGCAGGGTCCTGTCACCTTGTTCGTATTTTTCGAGTACGACACCGTCTATGGGCGATCTGATATAAGAAAGTTTCAACTGGTGTTCGGCTCTTGCGAGGCGAGACCGCGCCTGTGCCAATTGATGGACTACAACTTCACGTTCGAGTTTTTCTCGGCCGAGATATTCGTTGACATAACGGGGGCCAAGCTTAACCG
>CAZVVA010000129.1:0-11084 GCA_964630455.1 uncultured Candidatus Sumerlaeota bacterium | reverse complement strand
TCCCAAACCTTTCTTTAATGGCGATTTCATCCGCCGAAGCCTGGCGAAGGCGAATGAAATCGCCATTGGCTCCTGGCTCACTCTAAGGTGAGCCAGGCAGTAGTGCTGACAGTATCGCTGGGCGACAGACCTTCATTTAGCTACGGCCATTTACTTGGTTTGTCCTTAAGGGCAATTGCAAAATTCGGCGTAGAGTAATGAATAGCTGTATGTTTGGTTTGACTTTGGGAGAAGGAGCTGGCAGGAAGAATAGCGCACGGACAGAAATTACCGGAGAGAAGGAACAGGGAAAAGAGATGAAGACGCGGTGCGTTGAGCAAATTGTGTGTGGAAAACTTCTTACACGCGGTGGCATTCGGCATAACGCACTGTTAAAACTGAGCAAGGGGAAAATTCAGGGGATAGAAAGCTACGGTGGCAAGAGTGGTATGAATAGCAAGGTGGAGGCGAGCACACTTGATGCCTCGCGGTTCGCTATTGCGCCGGGATTCATAGACCTTCATATTCAGGGGTGCGGGGGAGCGGACTTTCTGGATGCAACACCCGAGGCGGTAAGGACGATCGCAAAGGGGGCGGCCAGGGGAGGCTGCACGAGTCTGCTGGCAACAACGACGATTAGCAAGGAAGACGGGGATCTGAGGAAATTTCGCCAGTTAATCGCCAGCGTGAAGCAATATTGTGAGGGAGCTGGAGAGGGGGCGCGGATAGTTGGTGTGCATCTGGAGGGGCCATATTTAAACGAGGCGAAGCGCGGGGGCTTTGGTCCCGAATATATCAGGGCACCAGACCTGGATGAGTTTCGCGCGATTTTGGAGATAGCCGAGGGATTGCTGCGTCTGATCACGATCGCGCCGGAGTTGGAAGGAGCAGAGGCGATAATTCAGGAGGCAGTGAAGAGGGGAATTAATGTTTCACTAGGCCACAGCATGGCGACGTTCGATGTAGCGCGGCGAGCGTTCTCTCTCGGAGCAACCCAGCTCACGCACGGGTTTAACGCAATGGAGCCGCTGCATCATCGCGAACCCGGACTGATAGGGGCAGCGCTGCTTGAAGATGATGTGTTCATCCAGGTAATTCCGGACGGTATACATCTTCATCCCGCGGTGCTACGCCTGCTGATGAGGCTAAAGGGGAGCAAGCGTCTTGTGCTTATCAGCGATGCAACAGCGCCATGCGGGCTGCCGGAGGGAACAAAGATTAAAGGAGTTGGTGGAGAAATCATGTTGATAGACGGAGCAATTCGCCTGGAAGACGGGACACTGGCAGGCAGTGCGCTGATGCTCAACCGCTCTGCGAAAAAGATGATGCAGTTTACTGAGATTGATGAGTTGCAGGCCGTTGAGATGGCAAGCCAGACCCCGGCAACGGCGATTGGAATAGATAAGCATACAGGATCAATTGAAGAGGGTAAGGTTGCAGATGTTGTGGTGCTGGACGATGATTTTAACGTGAAGTATACGTTGTGTGAAGGTCGTATCGTATATCAGAGTAATGATTCGTAGGGGTTCAACCGCCGGGGTTGAAAATGCGCCTTGTGCGTGCGGACGTTGAACCCTTTGCTGGGAAGATTAAGGAGTAAAGGGCTCAAAGTTTTGAGCCCCTACATCTATAAAACAGGAAGTCACAGAGGCAGGAGAGGTGGAAATAAAGAGAGAAAAGAGCGAAGATGCCAATGAGCGGCGCTGGGCGGCAGTTATATTAGGTGTATTTGCCATCGTATACGCTTTGCTTGTGGCAAGCCACCTGAGTATAGCCTACATTGATTTCGGGGATGGAAACTATCTCTATATTTCCACACGCCTTGCAGACGGGCTGGTGCTGTACCGAGATATTCTGTCGCCGCAGCCGCCGTTTCATCTTTATCTTGGGGCAGTGCTGATTTGGATAGGGCGTGGGCTGGGGAGTGCGCTGTATGCGGTGCGGGTGTTCAGCATACTCCTGCATGTGGCAACTATGTTGGTAATGTACATGGTGGGGAGGCGGGTAATTGGAAATCCTCGAGGTGGTGTGGTAACAGCGGGAATTTACCTGCTGCTGCCGATTGGGTTCTGGTGGAGCCTGGGATATGAGTCGGAGCTGCTGGAGATCCTCTTTCTGATGCTCTCGTTTCTCTGCTTTATTGAAGCCGGTCGGCTCCATGTCGCCTCATGTCCGAAGGCGGCGGGAAAGAAGATGGCAGTAGCAGGGGTGCTGGCCGTGTGCGCAATGTTCACGAACATGACCGCATTGCCGTACGTAGGTTTCAGTGCGCTCTGGCTGCTGGTACGGCGGCGCAGGCTGGTTCTCTGGTATCTTGTGCCGATTGCGGGGCTGAGCATAGTTGGAATTGCGGTGCTCGAGCTGCTGACCGGTGGGAATTATCTTGGTAATGTGTTCTTTAACCAGGTAGCGACGTTTCCCAAGAGGGCGATTAGCGGCCAGAGCGTGGTGGCGTATGCGATAGGAAAGATTATGCGTGAAGGAAAGGACGTACTCTTCTGGGAAGGGTCGTACATTGTGCTTGCGCTGCTGGGGTTGATTGGGTTTATGCGCAGGGGCTTGGTGGGGCAGGCATCCCAGCCGCGTTTTAATAATCAGGCTATGCGGGAGTATATCGGGTGGTATGGGTTGTTTTCGCTGCTTTCGATTGTGTTCGTCTCGAAGGGCGCGACAATGGAATATATCTTTACGCTAGGCGAGCCGTTCGTGGCGTTGTTTGCTGCGTACTTTGTGGTTGAGTTTATGAGACAGACTTACCGAGCAACCAACCACACCGATGGAGGGGCTAGCCAACCAGCGGAGGAGAAGATAGATGTTGCAGGTGATACGTCGCGGGTGGTGAGTTTGATTGGTGCGGGGCTGCTGGTGTTGGTTTGCGCAGTCATTGGAGTTGCATTCGTTCGCGTAACGCTGCTTCAAAAGAATTACGAGCAGGACGCGTATGGCGTGCGGCAGATCGTTAGCTACATTGAGAAGCATAGCAAACCCGGAGATCCAATTCTCGCGCCGCCATATTACGCCTTTATCTCCAAGCGACGGCTCTATGAAGAGTATTCAGAGCTCTTCATCTGGACGATTAAATATAAGAATGAAGTGATCGTTGATAAGCGACCGGGCGAGGGAGTACGGAAAGCAGAGAGCATTGCTAACGCGCTGGCCGCGAAGCAGATTCCTATTGTGGTGCTGGACATAAACCAGACGGGCCGTATCCCACCAATTCGCGACGCGATAGAGCGTTTCTATAAACCCCTGCTGGAGAAGCCAATTCACACTTTAAACACCCCCATTCAGCTCTACATTCCGCAATTATAGGTCGAGGACGAGGGCACTTGCCATAAGGGATTGTGTTAAGTTCCGTCGGCTTCGCCGCGCAACCTCGCGGAGACGGTTGATATAAGCGTAGGGGCGATACGTTAGAGGCAAGTATCTAATCAGCCAAAAGGAAGAAGGCATTATCGGGAGAATTTATATGAATTTTTGCTGGTCTTTTTCCATAAGAGATCATAATAATCTTCAAGGGTTTTCACGTATTTGGCCACGGAGAAATCACTGAGACGTTTCTTGGCGTGTCCCGCCAATTGTTTCACCATAGAGGGGTTTTCAAGTAGTTTAATGACAGCGTTGGCGAGATCGTGTGGTGATTCAGTAGGAACCAAAAGTCCTGTTACTCCATGGGTAATGATTTCGGGCACACCGCCAACGGATGTGGCCACAACAGGGATGTCGAACTGCATAGCCTCCAGGATTACAATTCCGAATCCTTCATTTCTGGAACTCAGAACGAAAATGTCGAATAAGCCATAGAAGTTTTCTAGATCCCGTCTCGTATCCGCGAAAATAACTCTATCCCAGATTCGCAAATCTTTGCTGAGTTTTTGCAGGGTCTGATTTTCTTTTCCACCTCCAACAATAATAAAACGAGTGTGAGGAAAAGTTCGGACAATTTCCGCTGCCGCATGGAGAAAGACATCTACTCCCTTGACAGGAACAAGCCTCGCTACGGTTCCCACCACACTGCATTCCGAAGGGATGTCGAATTCCTTTCGTAGCAGCTCGGGATTGCTCTTTTTCGGGTCGAATACCTTCGCTATATTGGGAACAACTTTAATCTTATCTGCACAATTCAGCCCGGTTTTTTGTAAAAAGACCTCTTTGACGTGCCCGGAAACGGTAACATAAGCATTCTTGAAGCGGTCGCACATTCTTTCCATTCGTATGCGATTTCGTGAGGTCCATTCATGTGTCGAGTGGATATGGCTGATGATCACAGGCACACGAGCCATTTTTGCGGCCAGGGTGCCGGTTATGTTGCTAGCATACATATGAGTATGAACGATATCGGTCTTCTCGCGTTTGAGCCAGCGAGCCAGCTTCCATAGGTCAAGAGGATGAAATCTTGACCTGACTCTGCATACATGGACGGGGATACCCGCCTTTTCCATGTTTTCGGCCAGATCGCCCTTCCGATAGGTACAGCAAACCTTTACATTAAAGCGGGCTTTATCAATTTGAGGTAATGTGTTCAGGAGCAAATTCTCTACCCCGCCCGTAGGTAAGAACGTTATTATTTGGACCACGTTAAGTTTTCTAGAAGGGACGCTTGAAGCATGTAATTTTGTTGAGACCATTATTTTTCGATACGGCGCAATTTGTTTAACTTCAATTGGGGCCGACGGTATGATTTGAAATGCAAATATTGTAGAAATCGCATAAGGTTTTGCTTATGGTGCACGGGAATGCGCTTCAAGCAATAACGTTCATGCTGGTAGTGTTTTTTTCCCCGCACAGTGGAGACTGCGGCGCGGTATCCCGCCTTCCTCACCAGGTCTTCCGTTTCCGGTCTAAAATCTCCAAAGGGATATGCGAGGCATTGAACGGGTTTTTGGGTTATGCCTTCAAGTATTCTTTTTGATTCCAGCAATTCGTGCATGGCCTGCGATGGCGAAAGGGAGGAAAATCGGCGATGCATTAGACCGTGAGATTGAATGTCGATCCCTTCGCGAACCAAAGCTCGGATTTGTTCTCCCGACAACATACTTCCACTTACCATACTCGACTCATGATCATCTTTAATTTCGCACCCAATAAGACCGGCTACAACAAAGATAGTTGCTGGGAAAGCATGACGTTTTAATATCGGGAGCGCATTGGTTAGAATATCAGAAAAGCCGTCATCAAAACTAATTACCACACAACGTCCCTGTGGTCGGGTGCCCGTTTCAAAATAGTCCATGAACTCATTCATGGTGATGCCGCGATAGCGCAAGAAGGAAAGGAGGGCAAGTTGCCGATTGAGACGGTGCGGTTCGATGTATATAGATTTCAGGTTTGAGTGTGACGGTGAAGGGGCGATTCTATGGTAATATAGAATAGGTAGCTTAAGCATCTACAATAAAATTGTCATCTAAACAGGGATATTTTTCTTGGGACATTTACGTTAAAGTTATTATAAAAGTAACTCTTATAGGCTGTCCAGTCAATTTAGAAAATAAGGCTCTTCGTGAAACGAGTTAGCATTTCAGGCGGTAAAAAGAAAACGCAATCCCCTTCAGCTCCCGACGATGAGGATGGCTCAACCCTTTAACCCTTCAAGCGTTCCTGGCCTGGTCTCGTGCTTAAACCCGAGCGCGATGCCGCCAATTACCACTGTGCATCCGAGGAGCTTCACTGCACTGGGAGCTTCGCTGAGAATAAAGTAGGCAAGGATTATGCAGATTACTGGTTCTGCCAGGAGAAAGATGCCCACTACTGCGGGGTGAAAGTATTTGAGCGACCAATTGATACTGGAATGACCCAGCACGGTTGGCACCAAGGCAAGGAGAAAGAGATAGAGCCATGCGCTTGACGGATATCCGCTAAGCGGGGTTTTTACAACCAGACAGCCGAGAAACAAGAGCGCGCCGGCAGTGAAATAGAGGGGGAAAATGTAGGAGAGCAGGTCGCGCGAACGGCGTGCTCGGCGGCCTACCAGGAGATAGCCCGCACCCGTGATTGCGCCTGCCAGGGCCAGCAGGTCGCCCAAGAACGCTGTATGCGCACGATGCAGGTCTTCCCAGACAATGATCACACTCCCGATGAGGGTGATCCCGACGGCAAGCCACAGATTGAGTGTGACCTTGTCGCGTGTAAAGAAGTGTGAGATCAGGGCGGCAAAGATAGGAGTTGTTGATACCAGCACAATGGAACTTGCCACAGAGGTAAAGCTCAGGGAGCTAATCCAGGTGGCAAAGTGGAGTGCAAGGAGCAGGCCAGCGAATATGCTCAGCGCGAAATCTGAGGCTGTGTAAGGCATTTGCGCACGAAAGCGCCGTGCGTAGAACGCCGGGTAGAGAAGCACAACTGCGAAGCCAAGGCGATAGGCGGCAATAGCCAGAGCCGGCGCCTGGGTGAGCTTGATCAAAATTGGCGCTGCGGAGACTGCACATACGCCGAACCACAGACCGAGCAGGGGAACCCTAGCTACTTTTGTGGAGAGTTCTGGAATGAAGCGGCCACCAGATGTCATTATTCCTCCGGGACGTGGACGTCTGCCTCGCTACCAAAAGAATCCCGCCAATCCGTGATAAATCTTATTGATCCCGTAAATCCTGTCTAAAAGAATTAAATCTGTATTCTGAATTAAAGAAGGAAGAAATTCTTATTTAACGCAAAAGCAGGATTTATTGATGTATGCTGTTTGGAAAAGACACCAGCAGGATTTTGCTATACCATGGTGAGAGCATTACGTAAATCTGACAGGGGCGTCAACTGATTATAGTTATTGCGGCAAAGATTGGAAAGAGGACAGGGTCATGAAGAGGGCAATATCAGTCGCTTTCAGGCGAGTTGGATTCAGAATCAGGTGGTTCTTCGTTGTGAATCTGGTGGAGAATCTGGTCGATGCGTGCAACGCGGCGAAGCGAAGTATCGCGTTCAAATGTGATATCAGGCATGAATTTGAGAACGATGCGGGAGGCAAGCAGGCGTTTGATGGAGCCTTTAGCACGTGCGAGGGCCTCCAGGGTGTCGTGCACCTTCGTTTCGTCCTCTTCCAGAAGGCTGACGAAGACAATGGCATGCTGAAGGTCCTTGGTAACTTTGACCGAGTTGACTGTGATGAAGCGAAAGCGTGGATCCTGTAGCTCAAGAAGGAGAATCTGTGCAATCTGGTCGCGGATCAAATTTTCAACACGTTTGATGCGTGAATGAAGCATAGCAGGTCACCGAGTAGGGGTTTAAAATCTGCGCGCACAAGGCGCATGCAATGCCCTGGACTTACTTGTCTGCCAAAACAGGTAAGTTGGGACCTTGGGCGCAGCGACTTTGCTTAGAGCAGTTCGATTTCGTAGTGGCTGAGCTGAACGTCGCTGGTTTTCTCCAGGTCCTTAATAATAGTATAGAACGTTTTTTCGACAGCGTCTCGCAGGGAATAGACTGTGACAATAGCAAGGGTGCACATACGCCAGCGGTCGTTGTTGTCAACTTCAGCAACCCCAACGTTATAGTGACGGCGCAAGTAATTGACGTGCTTTTTCACAATACTGCGTTTAGCCTTGAGAGAGTTGCAGTTTGGGATAAACAGATTGACTCTGAGCAGCCCGATAATCATGAGCGAGCCACGCGCTGCGGTAAAGAGAAGCCGGAGGGCTCTCGTATTGGAATAATTGTGCTGGTAGGCGACCCTTGGGATCGTCAGCCAGCTATTCTATGACCTGGGGTATTTCTTCCAGGACGTATGCTTCAATAACGTCGTTTTCCTTAATGTCGTTAAAATTTGTGAGGGAGATACCGCACTCGACACCAGCCTGGACGCGTTTGACATCATCCTTGACGCGGCGAAGCGAGGCGATGGAGCCTTCGTAGACAGTGGTGTTGTCGCGAATGACGCGAGCACGGGCGTCGGCAAGGATTTCGCCTTCAGCGACAAGGCAACCTGCGATATTGCCAAGTTTGGAGATACGGAAGATCTGGCGAACCTCAGCGCGGCCCTTAAACACCTCACGATATTTCGGTTCGAGCATGCCGGTCAAAGCTTTCTTAATGTCGCTGATCAGTTCGTAGATCACGCGGTAGATCTTAACGTCAACACCTTCACGGTCGGCCAGCACGCCAGCAGTGAATTCGGGCCGAACGTTAAAGCCGATAATAATTGCACCGGAGGCAATGGCAAGATTGACGTCGGAATCGTTGATGCCGCCGACAGCGGCATGGATGACATTGATGCGGACCTCAGGGGAGGAGATCTTATTGAGAGACTGAAGGATGGCCTCCATGGAGCCCTGAACGTCACACTTGATAATAAGATTAAGTTCTTTAATTTTGCCCTGCTCGACGAATTCGTGGAGGTTTTCGAGGGCGATCATCGGGGTTTGACGCAGGTGTTTTGCACGCCGTCGAGAGGAGCGAATGGCAGCGATGTTGCGGGCAGCCCTTTCCTCAGAGAGCACGAGAAAGAGGTCACCGACCTCAGCCGCTCCCGTTAAACCAATTATCTCTACGGGTCTTGAAGGTGGTGCATTGTAGGCAAGTCTCAGATGCTCGTCATTCATGGCACGGACTTTGCCGTACTGCTTCCCGGTGAGGAATATGTCGCCAATGTGCAGTGTTCCATTCTGGACAAGAACGGTGGCTACGGAGCCACGAAGTGGATCAATATGCGACTCGATGATGCGGCCAATGGCATCGCGGGCGGGATTTGCCTTGAGTTCGAGCACCTCGGCCTGGAGGAGGATCATTTCGAGAAGCCGATCAATGCCTGTACCCTTTTTGGCGGAGATTTCCACGAAGATCGTCTGGCCGCCGAGCTCTTCTGGCACGAGTTCATATTGAAGCAGGGCCTGCCTGACCCTATCGGGATTGGCGTTGGGAAGATCAGTCTTGTTTATAGCCACTAGAATAGGGACGTTAGCGGCCTTGGCATGATTGATGGCTTCAACGGTCTGTGGCATCACGCCGTCGTCAGCAGCGACAACAAGGACAACAATGTCAGTGACGGAAGCGCCGCGAGCGCGCATGGAGGTAAATGCTTCATGGCCAGGGGTGTCGAGGAAGACGATGTTGCCATTTGGAGCAGTTACATAATAGGCGCCGATATGCTGAGTGATACCGCCAAACTCGCCACCAACAACGTCTGTTTTGCGTATATTATCAAGTAAAGTGGTCTTACCATGGTCAACGTGCCCCATAATAGTAACGACAGGGGGACGCGGTTTGAGTGACTCGGGCAAGTCTTCGACCATAAATTGCTTGACGTCGTGCTCATCACTTTCAGGTATAATTTCAAGCTCAAAGCCGAGTTCAGAAGTCACGAGAGCAGAAAGGTCAGCGTCCATAAGCTGGTTGATTGTGATGATCTCACCCGTTTCAAGGCACTTTGAGATGATGTCTGATGCGGAAATATTGAGTTTTTCGGCGAGCTGGCCTACCGTAACATCTCCACGAATAGTGACTATGGAGGACTTGGCAGGTGCCTTTGCCGGTGGAGGAGGGGGTTCTTTCACAGCGGTTGAAGAGGGTTGCACGATAAAGCTCGGTCGGATTTTCTTTTCACGAATATCTTTTCTAGGTCGACCGCGAGTGGGAGGCGAAACATCGCCAATCTTAATGACTTTACTTGGGCGCGGCTTTTTCGCATCACGCTTGGCTGCCGGCCGTCTCTTTGAAGGGCGGCCGCGGCGCGTGTCTTTAAAGCTCATTACTTCAATCTTTGGAACCACGAGAGGGGCAGATTCAGCGGGGGAAGGGGGTTCTGGGGGTTTTTTAGCTATTTCATGGGCAGGCGCCCGCTTGGGCTTGTCGGGGGCCTTTACAGCAGTGGGTTTTTTTGGTTTAGCACGTTCCCTTGGTGCGGGCTTTTGTTTCCTTTTTGCTTCAGCGCGAGCCTTGCGCTGTGCGAGGAGTTCGGCTCTGCGTTTGTGTTCTTCGGCCTCGCGATGTTTGCGCTCTTGGATTTCTCTACGTCTGCGTTCTTCAGCCTCGCGCTGACGACGTTCTTCGAGTTCTTTGCGTTTGCGTTCTTCAGCCACACGTCGTTCGCGTTCCTCGGCTTCTTTGCGTTTGCGTTGTTCTTCGGCCTTGTGGGCAGCCTCAGCGCGGCGTTTTTCGTAAGCCTTCATGATGCGGCGGACATGCTTGTCTTCCACCGCACTCATATGATTCTTGACCTGGACGCGGATGCGTTTAAAGTCCTTGATGATCTGCGTGCTGGGGATGCCGAGGATTTTTGCTAGTTCGTGAATACGCATACGAATTTTTTACCTTTTTATCTCGGCATTTTGCAGTTGAGAAGCGCGTCTATTCGACGAGAATGTTAGAACCGCTAGCCTGATGGAGTAACCGCTGTTTTTGCCGTAGACAAGTCGTATATGAAAACGGCTTGCCCTTTATTAGTCAAGTTAAAAGAATTCACACTGTGGTGCAAGGTCGTTTGTTAATCGTATATGAGCAATGCTAAACCGGGCGCTGTGCGCAAGAAGGCAGCGCGCGGGGAGTTACTTGGTAGTTCGCTTTTTACCACGCTTAGGTGCGGCGGCTATCTTCTTATCTGCGGTTTTTGTTTTCCGGGGTGATTTTGCTTTTGCTGAGGATTTCGAGCGCTGAGCGGTTTTGCGAGTCTTCCGTTTCGCTTTGGGGCGAGCCGGGGGTTTCTCGGCAGATTTTTCTTCTGGGACGGGCACAGCAGCCGCTTCGCCTTCTGGCATTGGCACGGCCTGAGATTCGGGTTCTGCGATGGTGACTCCTGATTGCGCGCTTTCTTTTTCGTCTTTTTCTATGTGCTGCTCATCATTCTCGGCAGTTACGGGTTGTGGTGCTTCAGCTTGTGAGGGCTGGGCGGGTTCAGACATCTCGGCTTGTAGGGCCGCAGTTTCGGCTGGCGCTTCCTCTGAAGAGTCTGATTCTCCAGCAGCTAATTCGGCTGCCATTTCTTTGAGGGCTTCGGTGTATTCCTTAGCACCTTCAACGAGGCGCTCAGCGAGTTCGGCGGAATCAGGGCCGATGGTTTCCATTAGTTGCTCGGGTTTGGCTTCAGCGATTTTCTCAACGCTGTCCATGGCAGAGGCAGTGATTGCATCGCGCATGGATTCAGCGAGGTCGTCAATCTGGCTGAGGAAATCGTCGAGGTATCG
>CAZVVA010000128.1:0-11134 GCA_964630455.1 uncultured Candidatus Sumerlaeota bacterium | reverse complement strand
CGGAACCGCTGAAGTTTATTGCCGCTCCAGAGACGTTCACCTGCTATAGCATTGGTCCCGATGAACAGGACAATGGTGCAACTGTCTCCTATGATCCAACTAATGGGACAGTGAGCCCCGGCGACATCATTAAAGAAATTCCGCACCAACGCGAATATCCATTTCCGCGCGAGGGAGTAAGGGCTGCATCCGCAGATGAGTTTCACAGGCAGTTCCCCAACGGCCTGCCTGTTGATCCATTTGCTGACACGCGCGGCAGACCTCTTGGGATTAGCAATACCACACCCGTCTACGTGTATAGCTACGGCCCTGATACGGATGAATGGGAGGCCACACAGGCTGGCGATCGCTATGTCCCAGAAGTCCACTACGATCCAACCAACGGACACATGAGCCCCGGCGACCTATTCATCGCTATTCCGCACTAGAGGGGAGAATATCTCCCCTTTTGGAGGTAGAATAACAACTGATGCCAAAGAAACTATACGCTTTGGAATTTCTGATCTGCGGGATCTTCCTTCTGTTTTTACTTACGGGCTGCACAAAACACAAACCAACTCCTGCTGCAGCGCGCAATGCTCATAATTTCATTATAAAAGTAATCAGCCCTGAAACAGATCTTGCCACCCGCCTCGACTTATTTCCAAACATACTTGATTATGACGAATATGTCCCGCCTGAGAGCCTTCTGGGTCCTCAGGGCGTTGCAGAGTTTCTCGACTATCAGATTGCAGTAAAGCTCTTCCATGTTGAAGCGGTATTTTTGATGCTTCAGGGGAATAGAGAAGAGGCTTTGAAGATTCTGGCTGCCAGCTACCACCTTGGCCAGCTAATGAACCAGACCGATACGATTATCACTCGCCTAATGGGGATGGCATTGCGCGCCATTGCCTGCGGAGGATTGAAAACCTATGCGCTGAATTGCTGTGAGATAGCTGATGACTTCAAGCACCTATGGAAAACCTTAGAGCAACTGAATGGCAGATCGCAGGACGCAAGCGTACTTGAATTATTGGTCCTTGAGCCATTAAGCTTAAGCATTATAAAGGAAATTCGCATACGTCATCGCAATGCAGACGCGAAATTTCAGTTGGTGCGCATGGCAGCGGCAGCAAAATATCGCTTTGTTACTCAGCAGGCATTTCCAAGAAGCCCAGATGAATTTGCGCCTTTACTGCCCGCTGGGCCGCCCAGGGATCCATTCGGTTCTGAGCCAATGAAGTTTCTCTCTGGGCCAGATTCCTTCACCTGCTACAGTATTGGGCCTGATAAGCAGGACGACCGGGCTAGTGTCTCCTATGATCCAATAAACGGAACAGCGAGTGGCGGCGACATTATTTTGGAGATTCCCCACCAACGTGAATATCCCTTTCCTCGTGATGGGGTAAGGGCTGCATCCGCAGACGAGCTGCGCAGGCATTTTCCCAATGGGCTGCCTCGCGATCTCTTTGCTAACACACGTGGCCGACCGCTTGGTATTACCAATACAATACCTGTGTATGTCTATAGTTACGGTCCTGATACGGATGAATCAGAAGCCCGCAAGGTGGGCGACCGCTACGTCCCCGAAGTCCTCTACGATCCCACCAACGGCACCATTAGCCCCGGCGACCTGTTTATTGCCATTCCACGATAGGCGGCATAACATCTCGGCTTCTGGGAGATTAGGTGAGCAGCTGATGGCAAAGAGACGACAATCTTCGGGATTTTTGATCTGCGCGACCCTGGCTATGCTTTTATTTGGGGGCTGTGCAAAGGGGAAAGCCGATCCTCCTGGTATTTATCTGACAGATGGGGGTCGGGGCTACCTTGAAATCGTGAAGGATGCCCGGGGAGATCTCAGAATAGGAGGAGGATTAGGGTCATTTTCCGCTATGGGATCTTCACCTAGGTGGCAGGTATCATTTAAGAATCAAAAGCTCGTATTCCTGGATGTGACAAAATGGAGAAGAGACGAAGAATCGGAGTGGCGCTCTTTTTATGAATTCGCTCCCTCGAACACAACGCCGGGTGACTGGGACCTCATTCGGCATCAGTGGTGGTACGGACTCAGCAAAGAGAGGCCCTCTGATGATGAAATTCCACCACTCGAGCAGCCCATTTTATCCTGCTTGCATTGTGTTGATGACAGCCGTGTGGTCGAGTATTTCAGTCCCTTTCGTGATTACCGTGAAGCACAAGCTCGCGGACAGTATCTTGATGCGAAGCTGGACATTAATCGTCTCTCTGAGCTTGCCATAGGGCTTATGGAGTCGCATCCTGACGACCTGCACGTGCGCACGCTTTATTTCGACGTGTTGCTCAGAAAAGGCCACTATCAGACATTGAAAGAAAGACTGGCGGCATGGAGAGAAGCGTATTCAAAGGCAGATAATCCCTTCGTGCGCTGGATCTTCATGGAGGCTGAGAATACCCTGCACGCACTGGAACTCAGTGCTGCTGGTCGCAATGCTTATGACTTCATTACACAAACGCTAAGCCCTGACACTAATCTTGAAACCCGCCTTGAACTATTTCCAAAGATACTTGAGTATAAAGAGTACCTGCAGCCCATAGACAGTCTGATTTTCCCTAAAGGACATTTTCTTCACTATCAGATTGCAGTTAAGATATTCCGTGTAGAGGCCGAGTTCCTGATGCTTGAAGGGAAACCAGAGAAAAGAGAGGAGGCTCTAAAGCTTCTTGCTGCCATCTATCACTTCGGCCAGCTCTTGAACCGGAGTGATACAGTTATTGATCGTCTGATTGGTATTGCAATTCGCCACATCGCCTGTGCGGGGCTGAGACATTACACACTGAATTGCTGCAAAACACAGGATGAATTTCTCCAGTTGTGGGAAACGCTCGGAGATCTCGACAGTAAACCGGCGGAAAGAATTTTTGCAGAATCATTACTCCTTCCGTTTGAGAAGGAAGTATACAAGATACGACAGCAACGCGCAGATGCACATTTTCAGCTGGTGCGGATGGCTACGGCTGCAAAATATCGCTTCTTTAAGTACCAGGCATTTCCAAGCAGTGCAGATGAATTTGCCCCTCTGCTTCCTCAAGGTCCTCCTGAAGATCCATTTGGTTTGGAGCCATTGAAATTCCTCTCTGCCCCGGAGTCATTCACGTGCTACAGCGTTGGCCCGGATGAACAGGACAACCGGGCTAGTGTCTCCTATGATCCGACCAACGGCACCATTAGCGGAGGGGATATTGTTTTTGAGATTCCGCATTAATAAAGGCGATCCGTTCATCACTATGCCGCGCTAGACGGAATAACACATCGCCTATTGGAGAGCAGGTGAGCAGATTATGCCAAAGAAATCGCGAGCTTTGGGATTTTTGATCTGCGGGATTTTGCTCGTACTTCTGATTCCAAGCTGCACGAAACGGGATGAGTCTTCCCTTCGCAAGAAGCAACTGGACGCGAGCGGCATTGATCCTGTTGGCATTTATCTTGTATCTGGAACCCGGTCTCACGCTGAAATCGTGAGAGATGGTTCGGGTAATCTCAAAATAAAAGGGACGTTCACTATTTCTCTACCTGGGGCCGAGTGGAAGGTCTCATTTGACAAGCAGAAGCTCATACTTTTGAGTCATCACAAATTGGAATGGTCGGGTCAAATGGATTCGGGCGAATACTATGGGCCTCAGACACAGGAATCTGAGGACTATTTTGAACTCTTGCCTTCGAGTACAACACCGGGAGATTGGGACCTCGTGCAGCATCACTTCTGGATAGCGTTCAATAATGAAAGGTTCGCTGATGAAGTAATTCGTCAATTCAAGCAGCGCGTTCCCTCGTACTTGCATCGCCTTGATGATAGGCGCGTGGTTGAGTATTTCAACTCTTCATATAAGTATTATGATGAGGAATATATGCCAGAGCAGGAAGTCAGGCGTGTCTTCGAGCTTGCCTCAGAGCTGCTTGCCTCTTATCCCACCGAGCCTTATGTCCGTATCCTATACCTTAACGCTTTGCTCAGAAAAGGAGACTATGAGGCTCTGGCGGAAAGAATCGAAGCATGGAAGGATGCATATAAGGAAGCGGACAATCCCTTCTTGCGCGAAGCCTTTCAATTCGCTGAGCACGCTCTGAAAGCAAGACAACTCACACTTGCTGGCCGAAACGCTTATGATTTTGCAACAGAACTTCTGGCAGGCGACACCGATCTTGCTAGTCGTCTGGAAAAGTTCTCTGAACTCTTAGACTACGAAGAAAGCGCAGCACCTATTTATAGTGTGGCTCCGCTTGGTGGCCCACGGCATTTCTTTGACTTCCAGATTTCAATAAAGGTCTTTCTCGTAGAGGCGAGCTTTCTGATGCTTCAGGGACAACGAGAAGAGGCGTTGCAGCTTCTGGCTGCCAGCTATTACCTCGGGCAGCTGTTGAACGAGAGTGACCCGACATCGATTGGTAGCTTGATTGGCAGTGCATTTCGTAGGATTGCCTGCAGGGGATTGGAAGTCTATGCGCTGAATTGCTGCGAGACGCCTGGGGAATTCCAGCGCCTTTGGGAGATTCTTGAGGAATTTAACCGAAGATCGCAGAAAATAGGCTTGGCAAAATCAACCTTGGCCGTGCCAGACATCTATGGTATGGTAGAGAGTATGGAGAAAACCGGCACGAGCCATCGGAGGGCGGATACACACTTTCAGCTCCTGCGCTTGGCAACTGCTGCGAAATACCGCTTTGTTACTCAGAAAGCATTTCCGCGGAGTGCAGAAGAATTTGCCTCTTTACTTCCCGAAGGTCTTCCTAAAGATCCATACGGTTCGGACTCACTGAAGTTTTTGTCTGGCCCGCAATCGTTCACGTGCTATAGCGTTGGATCTGATGAGCAGGATGATCGAGCTACGGTATCCTATGATCCAACGAACGGCACAGTGAGCCGTGGAGACATAATTCTTGAAATTCCGCACGAGCGAAAGTATCCATTTCCGAGCGAGGGGGTAAGGGCTGCATCCGCAGACGAGCTGCGCAGGCATTTTCCCAATGGGCTGCCGCGCGATATCTTTGCTGACACACGCGGCAGACCGCTTGGTATTTCCAATACCACGCCCGTCTACGTATATAGTTATGGTCCCGATGTGGATGAATCGGAAGCCCGCAAGGTGGGCGACCGTTATGTCCCCGAAGCCCACTACGATCCAACCAACGGACACATGAGCCCGGGCGACCTATTCATCGCCATTCCGCGCTAGGAGACATACCATATGTGGATTTTCAATCATTGTTTGGGTAATCATAGATTTGTAGCGGTGCGATTTATCGCACATTTTGTCGCATAAATGCGACCGCTACAAAACTTTTGGGATATTTTCCAAAGAGCATTGCCAAAGTAAAGACTTAAAGGCCATTTATGGTATGAAAAGAAGGTGACAAAGATGATTGTGAAGAAACTACGAGCTTTAGAATTTCTAATCTGCGGGATCTTGATGGTGGTTTTATTTTTAGGTTGTACGAAGGACAAAGCCGGCCCTACGGGCATTGCTGCTGGGCGCAATGCTCATAATTTCATTATAAAAGTAATCAGCCCTGAAACAGATCTTGCCACCCGCCTCGACTTATTTCCAAACATACTTGATTATGACGAATATGTCCCGCCTGAGAGCCTTCTGGGTCCTCAGGGCGTTGCAGAGTTTCTCGACTATCAGATTGCAGTAAAGCTCTTCCATGTTGAAGCGGTATTTTTGATGCTTCAGGGGAATAGAGAAGAGGCTTTGAAGATTCTGGCTGCCAGCTACCACCTTGGCCAGCTAATGAACCAGACCGACCCGCCGAAGATCCCCCATCTAATCGGCATTGCCGTTCGCGCCATTTCTTCCGCAGGGCTGAGAATCTATGCGCTGAATTGCTGTGAGACAGCCGATGAATTTAGGCACCTTTGGGAAACTCTAGAGGAACTGAACAACAGATCGCTAGAACCAAACTTCAAGCTATTATCGCCTCTTGCCTTATTCAGTGATATAAAGGGAACTTACAAACGTCATCGCAGTGCAGACGCAAAATTTCAGCTTGTGCGCATGGCCGCGGCTGCGAAATATTGTTTTGTTACTCAGGGAGCATTTCCCCGAAGCACAGAGGAATTCGCACCTTTGTTGTCCAATGGGCCTCCCAAAGATCCGTTCGGCACCGAGCCGCTAAAGTTTTTCTCCGACCCCAGCCTGTTCACGTGCTATAGCATTGGCCCTGATGAACAGGACAACCGGGCTACAGTCTCCTACGATCCAACAAACGGAATAGCCAGCCGGGGCGATATTTTTGTGGAGATTCCGCATGAGCGCGAATATCCCTTTCCGCGTGATGGGGTAAGGGCTGCATCTGCAGAGGAGCTGCGCAGGCAGTTCCCCAACGGCTTGCCTCGTGACCCCTTCGCTGACACACGTGGCCGACCGCTTGGTATTAGCAATACAATACCCGTGTATGTCTATAGCTACGGCCCTGATACGAACGAACAGCGGGCCCGGGAAGCTGGCGATCGCTATGTCCCCGAAGCCCACTACGATCCAACCAATGGCACCATTAGCCCCGGCGACCTGTTTATAGCTATTCCCCTTGGCCCCTAAGTATCCTTTCCTCAGTGTTCTAAGTAAGGGCATATTGGCAATCCAGCCAAATTTAGCACGGGATGTAAAATTTTTTTTGTTCTTATGTCAACTTTTTCTTGACTTGCACGTCTAGTGTAACAGATACTCTATTTAAATAGAGCAAATAAATAAAATATGGAGGTTTCATATGGCTCGAAAACCAAAACACGCCGCAGCCGGCTCCCCGGAGCTAACTCCGCTGGAACTGACTATCATGCAGATCGTGTGGGAACGGGACAACGCCACTGCTGCTGAGGTTGGCCAGGCGCTTCAGGAAAAGCGCCCTTTGGCCGACACTACCATCCACACCGTGTTTGCTAACTTGCGCAAGAAAGGTTACGTGGAGCCGATCCCCACTGTGGAGCGCGCACTTCGCTTTGCGCCATGCGTCAGGCGTGAGCAGGTAGCTGGTCGGTGGCTCACGGGTCTGATGCGCGACTTCTTTGGTGGTTCGGCCCCCCGCCTGATGGCCCACCTGATTGAAGAGGAAAAGGTGGACGAAGCGGAACTGGCAGAAATTAGAAAACTGCTGCAGTCTGGCAGCAGAAAGGGAGGAAAGAAGAAATGATTACCTGGACCCTTGTTCAGAATGCAGTTCGGATTGTTGCGGAAGACCCGGTGCTTGCGCGCCTTGTGTTGGTGAGCATCGAGCTGGGTTTGCTTGCCGTTGGCGTTGCACTGCTCATCCGCCTGCTGCGAGTGCGGGCACCGCGCCTCAGGGCATTGTTATGGCTGCTGGTGCTGGCCAAACCTATCCTTGGTCTGGCAATTGGGACTCCGATGCCTCTGATTCATTTTCAACAGCCCGCAGTGGCCGAAACGGTTTCTGCCGAAGTTGCGACCGGTGATGCCGAGCTGGACGCCCTTGTTGCGCGGCAGCTCGAGGCCGACCGCGAGCGTCTTGCTGCACGCCCCGACGGAGCCATACTTTCAGCCTCTTCGGATGAAGCACCTGCCAGGAAAGACCGCTCCCCAGTGCAGGTAGCTGCCACGAGCAGTACACGTCAATCCCTGCCGATTGGCAGTCTCCTTATAGGGCTATGGCTCGCCGGGGTGATCGGGTTTGTGGGTCTGACAATTCATGACCGAATCCGAATTCGAAAGCTACGTTTTTCAGCCACTGCGCCTCCTGATGGCCTACTCCAGCGTTTCCATGCTCTGGCAAAGGAGATGAAACTGAAACTCGTTCCGCGCCTCCTTATCAGCGACGCCCTGGAATCTCCGGCACTGGTGGGATTGGTGCGGCCGGTGGTACTTCTGCCCCGCTGGCTGGCCGAAGAGTCAGATTCTCGTCGGCTCGACTGGCTCCTTCGCCACGAATTGATGCACTGGAAACTCAAAGACCCCGTCGCGCTGGTGGTCCGACGCATGGCAGAGATACTGTTCTATTTCCATCCTGCTATCTGGTTGGCCGGCAGGAAATGGGAAGAGGCTATGGAGCTCGCCTGCGACCGGGCACTGCTCAAGACCGAACCCGACGCGCGCAATTACGCAGAGCAGCTCTACCGGATACTGGAAAACCAGCACACTCGCCGCCGTGCGCTGTGCGCTGGACTTTTTGCTACGCGAACGCAAATCGGCAAACGCATCGCGGCCCTCTTGTCCAACCCATTCCGCTCACCAGCTCATCTGGGCATCATTTCCCTGGCCGGTCTGTTGGTCGTTGCCGTATTAAGCCTGGCGATAGGGCTCGGCTTCAACAAAGACTCTCAGGCGCAAGGTGCAGACCCGTCTGAAGTCGCCCAGTCCGGTGAGTCAGAAAAGACCGCGCTCACTGGCATTGTTCCCAAAACGCCGGATAATCCCTTGGGCCTTTCTAAGGAAGTGCAGGAGAAGTTTGTCGAGACAGGACAGGCTTTTGTTCTGATCAGCACTGCGCTGGCAGCTTACCGCGTGGATCACAACCAGGTGGCTGCTCAACCGTATAACTTAACTACGCCGATCGCCTATCTGACAAAGATTCCCGACGACCCGTTCAGTAGTGCGTCAATGCATATCGTGTACGACCCCAAGGAACCGTGGGCTGTAACAGTTTACAGCGTGGGGCCTGATGGTGATTCGGATGAAGGGAAACCGTTCGACCCTGATGATCCATATCTGGATGGAGATATGTCTTTATCCGTAGGCGCTGCTGGCAATATCGTGCCGCCGGACAAAGGAATGGATAGGATTTATGAAGCGTATATTAATGACGAGGCTCTAGAGAAACTACTGGAAATGCCAGAAGCAGGGCCTAATGTGAGACAATTCTTAGAGCAGGCTTACTTCTCTGAGGCCAAGATAAGCAGTCGGGTCAGCAGGGCAAAAGCTGATCTGCGAACGGTGCACGTGGCGATGGAATCCTACCATATTGACTATGAAACATATCCGGATGTTATGCGCTCGCTCACTACGCCCATTGCTTACCTTACTAGCTATATGCGGGATCCATTTGCGGATGTGAAGCCAGCAGTAGCCGAAGAGGGTGTGGATAAGCCAACTCCTGATCCTGGGCCCGGGTATATCAAGAGGGTAATAGCGCCTGATTACAGCGCGATTCATCTCTACAGTGTCGGGCCTGATGGAATCGATCAACAGGGCGAGCTTGTATACGATCCGACCAATGGCACGATTAGCTCTGGCGACATAGTGCGGACGATTACACTTGGTCGATACTATCGGTTCAAAGATCCAGAATTAAAAAAGAAAGTCCAGAAGCAGTTTGACCAATTAAATTTACTAAAAAGCGCGGTGGAGGCATGGTATCTCGAGCATCGTGCTCTGCCCGACAGTTTGGAGAAGGTCACTGCGCCGGTTGCTTACATTAAGAGCGTTCCCGAGGATCTCTTTGTTCCTGGTGAGCCGATTTCCTATTACCTGGATAAGGAGAAAGGCGTCGCAACGATTTATAGCTATGGCCCTGATGGCGATGATGACGCCGGCGAAAAAGACCTCAAAGGTCGTTTTGGTATGGATGGAATCCCCGATGCTGATATATATATCCAAATTACTTTAAGTGGACTCGAAAAACGCTTTCCCCGGAAAGTGACTTCGGACATAGTGGAAGATGACCTCATGCTGCAGGCACTGCTGAAGCTGAAGGAGCGGGACGGACGAGACAATGCTCTTATCCACTATCAATTTGCCAGTAAATTGATGCCCGGCGTTCCTGACGGCCACCAGAGGGAATTGATCAAGAAAGTGTTCGAGCAGGGATGGAGCGAAGAGGCCAATATGCTGATTCCCTATATTGCCACCTTCCGGCCGATGTTCGAGGAAATTCGAAAAGGTGTCGCTCTTGACTACGCCATGGGAATCGGATGGGACCAGGGCTCTGCTACGCCTATACCAAACTTCCTGGCAGCGCAAGTCTCTGCAAAAATGCTCTGTGTGGAAGGGCGATATTTTGAGAGTCAGGGTGAATACCAGAAGGCGCTGGACAATTACATGACCGCTCTCACTATGGGACGCGACTACAGTGCACCTGACGGTGTGCTGATTAGTCATCTCATTTCGATTGCGATTGAATCCATCACTCTGAAACAGCTCCATCACTTAGTGGCCAGTGGCAATCTCGACCGTACGACGCTGGATTACGTGCTGGCGCGACTCAGTATGATCGAAGAGACTCAAGCCACAAGCGCCGATGCGATTCGCAATGAGGCTAATTGGATGGGGTGGATTTTCAAAAAGATGCGCGAGAAACCAGATGAGGCCCAGAAGATGACCAAAGACCAGCTGTATTTCAATGGCCTTTCGCCGGAAGAAATGAGTGCACTTGCCGATCGTCTTGAGGCAGAGCACAAACGGTTCTGGGATTTCGAGATCCAATTCATTGAGACGCCGTACTGGGAACGTGACCCTGAGGCGCATAATCAGGAACGAGAGGCAATGATCGGCTCGTTTCATCCGCTGATTAAGATTGCAATCCCGAATTTTACGGAAGCAGACGTGCGCGCCTTGGTCACGAAGTCAAAGCTGTTCGAAACGCAGCTTGCAACTGCGCTGGCTGCCTGTAAGATTGACAAGAAGAGGTATCCCATACGGCTTTCCGCGCTCGTACCCGACTATTTCGAGGCCCTGCCGATGGATCCCTTCAACGGCGAAGAGTTCCGCTACAAAGCGGCACCCGATGGAAGTACCTACACGCTCCATGGTGTCGGGCCGGACCGCAAGGATGAAAAAACCGCTATGCTGTATGACCCGACCAACGGAACGATAAGCGACGGGGACATCTTCTTCAAAAAATAGTGTATGTAAATCGCTGAAGACTTGCTTTGCGGGTGGTCCTCCATAGGATCACCCGTTCTTTTATCTTTCACCCATAGCTGGCCTTTTTCTTCTCCCATCTGGCGAGCTATGGCGCACATCCAGGATAGACCCCAGGCGCGCCTTCGGCGGACAAGTTTTCCAGGTAGGGGCACGCTGCGGCGTACCCCTTCTTCTTCTCATCTCTCCATAAAGAGCTACGACAGGGCATAAAAACCTGCCGCTACGACTTATAATCGCAAATTCTGCAGTTGAGTTTAAAGAAAGTGATAAGATAATGATGCAAAATACAGAAAAACCTTTGCTT
>CAZVVA010000127.1:0-11268 GCA_964630455.1 uncultured Candidatus Sumerlaeota bacterium | reverse complement strand
CAACCAAATCAACTTACATGGAATCTGCAGATAACTTTTCGCAGGATACTATTGCCTAATCGTCAGTGCAGCATGCAAACACCTAGTTAAGAAGAAACAATTCAATAGGCTACTGTGTTAAGAAACGGATCTGGGCATCAGCAGAGTAGAGTATGGTCAGAAAAGATATTCAACGGGGAGAGTAACGTCAGAGGCGCAACAGCCGTCATCAACAAGTGGATCCTGAATTTGGTACATAATTATGTTTTTGGTTTTGATCCAAAAATGTAATCGATCACCTGCTTTCTTTGATGTGGGTTTATTGACCTGAACCAACACCCGAGAAGAAAAGTAGATTCTTGATCTTTCTTAACTTCCCGTACCCATCTTATTTGCCCAATTGCTTTGACTTTCTTTGCAGGGGGAGGCAAATTGAACTTAATATCAAGGAAGCCATCGGTCTGGAGAGGCTTGTTTTGTTCTATCATGAAGCCACCACCACTCACATTCACGGTAACTGTTTCGATTTTCTCTTTCCCAGACCGCTTTGGGCTTTCACGAAGTGCATAGACGATTGGGATGATGGCTTTCGCTCGCGTAAAATGCCTCCGTTCTATTCCAGCTGCGCTCGGAGGCATAGCTCGACGATTGCGCCGGAATTCAATGAGCCGATGTATATCCTCCCCGGTGAAAATTCGCCAGCCACGGTGATCACGCGCAACGTCTTTTACTTTACCATTTTTAAACCAAGCAAACAATGTTGATTTACTAACGCCAATTCTCTTGGCTGCTTCTAAGGTTGAATAAGTTTTCATCTCTCCCCTGACCCGCCGGTTGATAGGATGTAGTAGTTTACGTAAGACAGAAAAATGCGTATACCTCTCCAGCACCCCTGGTTTTCTGTAGCTGCTGAGTAGGTTGCCTGCTGGGTCGTAAGGGGATCTTTCAGCGTTAATGTTCTTCTGTAGTTGGAGCAGGAACGGACGTGAGGGCGCACGTTTTACTATACCAAATCTATTACATGGTATAGCAAGTATGGTTTCCGGTATCATAGGCAATTTCGCCGTGTCAAGGAAAAAATGCACTTTTTTAATGCAACCTTTGACTTTCATTAAATTCTCCCACTAAGTAAGTGCCTGTGATTTACGGACGTGTTTTCCCACGGAACTAAGTATATCTGATATAATAAAAAATAGATCATTATTCATTAAAAGCCAGTCTTGTCATATGTTGCCAGAATCGACTGAATGCTTCGCTTTCTCGATAATTTTTTCTCTGCCAGCGCTGTATAACTTGCTTGTGAAATAACATCCATGAGGCCAAATCGCCCTCAGAATAGAATAAGAAAAGACCATTTCAATCGGTTAGCATATGTCCCATAGAATTTAGGAGTTGTCGCCCCTTTAAAAAAACATCTCCTTGCATGCAACTTTGTTGAAATCGTAAGAGACAGCATATTACCTGAAGTACCTCACATTTTCTAAAAAGAGATGAGAAACCGTGGGCTCCGACCCATAATCGGCTCTACATGAGCCGCTTGTTTTCACTCATTGCTGCCCCCAATCACTGAAAACCCCAGCTCTTAGGTGTGCCAAGGGGAGGGTACGTCAATAAACCCACGGCTGCTCACAGTGTAATTTGGACTCGTGCCGAGTGAATCTTACGGCAATACTGTTACAGTTATCCCATTTGTGTCATCAGAGAACGGTATGCCATTGAGCAATGCTTCCAGATGCGCACCTTCGTTCAAGTAGTAGCATCCAGGTGAAGTGAACCGGTAGAACTTACCAGATGGACTGAGTCTCGTTGCAACATGCAGGTATAGTCGCGCATCCCCAACACAAGGGAGAGGGTCATTGATGGTCCACGTAATGTGGGTCGCGGATTTGCCAGATTTGCCGGCAAGCTCAATGGACACAGTTCCCATGTTTGCCGTGTAATCAAGTACATCTAATTCAGCTGGGATGACATCTGTTATCACTATGTCGCTAAGGCCAGACCCAGCGATACCTATTAACAAGGTCCACTCGTTGTACTCCTTGACATCAACCACACTGGGGCCCCAGTAGACTTTGATAAAACAGTATGGGCTGCAACTAGCCCATATGGCGCTGGCACCAATTGCCACGATCATAACCGCAACAACGGCGAAAAGAAGAAAGCGGTGTCGCTTTAGCATTCTAAATCACCCCCTTTCCATTTGGAATGTTGATTGTTTAATACAAAACAAAGGCCGAGTTAATGATCTGTGCTTAAAACAGATCAAGAAATACATCGTTTTCATTCCTGCGAGCTCTTGGAATGCGATATAGGATGTTTCTCAGGATGTCTTTGAGCGGGAGCTGCAGCTGGAACGGGAAAAGATACGCAGTAGGTAAGAATAGAAACATGAAAAATGAATATACGAATATATATTTGCTTTTTGCGTGTATATTAATTTTATTTTATCAAGAGCAAAATGAACATTCAAGTATAATATTACGTCTTTTCAAATCCATATATGTCCTTTAATATGAGAATTTCTTATAACATCGGTTACAACTCGGACGGAAATAAGAATAAAAAAATGAGCGCACATACTCAATATCATAATTCAAGTATACTAATTATACCTGTAATTATTTTAATATCGCCTTCATGTCAAGGGCAAAATGCATTTTATGCAATTAATTTGAACGAAACTCCTATTTTGTCTTAAGTAACCTGCTGCAAAATGGTTCATAAACAGTAAGTTCCTCATGGTAGAGTCACGGTCCGACATACTGGCATTGGCCGATGTGATATTTTGAAATATTGGCTCGGGCAAGCTCGGAGCTTCTATGTTATTGCCAAATTCAAGCTTGACGACCCCTAAAGTCTCAGTGCACCATCTGGCCATAATACAAACCCCATCTTCCTTCAATAGGACAGATTCGGAATAAGATGGGGTGCTTCATTCTGGTTTCTGCAAGGAAGAGTCGTCATCTGGCTTGCAGGGGAATGGCGTTGGACCGCATGGAGGAAATTATTTCTTTGAAAGGGTAATTGAAGTTCTACAAACCATCAAGAAAGGAGCCTGGAGTCTACAATCATGAACGAACAGATCAAAGAGCAGAAAGCTGAACGTTTGGTTTCACTGGATGCCTTTCGGGGCATTACGATTGCGATGATGATTCTTGTGAACAATCCGGGGAGCTGGGGTCACGTTTACTCTCCACTGCTGCATGCCAAATGGCATGGATGGACGATGACGGATACGATCTTTCCGTTTTTTATGTTTATCGTGGGAGTTGCGATGACGTTTTCTTTTGCGAAGCGCTTGGAGCGGGGTGATACTCGCAGCCAGCTCTTTGCCAACGTGGTAAGGCGAAGTGCAATTCTTTTTCTGCTGGGTCTTATTCTCGCAGGGTTTCCCAAATTCAATCTTGGGACCATACGCATCCCTGGTGTGCTGCAACGGATTGCTGTATGCTATTTTTTCGCTGCTCTAATTGTTATGTATACTGGCTGGAAAGGGCGTGCGTTCTGGGCATTTGCGATAATCGTTATCTATTGGGCAATCGTGAAGCTCATTCACGCCCCTATTGGTTACGAAGCGTCGGTGACAGGACAGGAAGGACTTCTCCATGACTATATTGATACGAAGGTTCTAAGCGGGCATCTGTACAGGGAAAGGCCTGATCCAGAAGGGATATTAAGTTCGATTCCTGCGATCTCGACGACGCTATTGGGTGTGCTGACAGGCAACTGGCTTCATTCTGCGCGAAGCAAGATGGAGAAGTTGGTTGGTCTTTTTATCATGGCAAACGTGGGAATCGTGGTCGGGGTGATCATGCATGTGTGGTTTCCAATTAACAAGAAAATCTGGACCAGTTCTTACGTTGTCTTCATGGCAGGCATGGCGCTGCATTTCCTGGCGATGTGTTACTGGCTGATAGACATAAAGGGCTACAAGCGATGGGCAACACCTTTTGTTATTTATGGAACAAACGCTATTGCAGTCTTTTTCGCATCAGGAATCGTAGGCAGATTAATAGGCAGGTATATAACAGTAGGTACGGTGGAAGGAGATGTGGCCTTGAAGCCCTGGATTTACCAAAATATCTTTGTCCCCTGGTCAGGCGACATGAAGATGGCATCGCTTTTGTTTGCCATCAGCTATATTGTGTTTTGGCTCCTGGTCTTGACACCTCTTTACAAGAAGAAGATTTACATCAGGGTTTGACAGCGCATAATCCGTATAAGTCCAATAACTGGCTGCAAGATATTCAGAGTTCCTTCATTAAGGCTTTGCTCAGAGAAGGCATCACTAGATCATAGAGTGCTGAAGTGGCGAAGGGCCTGGTAAGACGAAGTGCTTGGGACGGTTAAGGTCGGGAATCTAACGGTCAGCCGGTTCATTCTGGGTGGAAATCCTTTCAGCGGCTTTTCTCATCAGAGGCCTGAAACTGACCTGGAAATGAAACGCTACTATACGGCTGGACGTATTAAGGAGACTTTCCGCCAAGCAGAGGCGCTCGGCATAAGTACCCACATTGGTCGCGCTGACCATCATGTTATGCGTGTGCTGCTTGAATACTGGGATGAAGGGGGCGCGGTCCAGTGGATTGCTCAGACGTGTCCGGAGATCGGCACAACGGAGCGCGGCATTCAAAACGCAATTTCCCGCGGAGCAAAGGCCTGTTTTATTCACGGTGGAGTGATGGATTTTCTTCTGGCGCAGAAACGGCTCAACGAGGTGCCACCAGCAATCACGAAAATCAGAGAGGCGGGGATGCCTGCGGGTATCGCTGGGCACAATCCGAAGGTATTTGAGTGGGCGGAACAGCATCTCGATGTGGATTTTTACCTGTGCTCATATTACAATTCTGCGCATCGAGATGAGCAGGCAGAGCATGTGTCGGGCAGGCCGGAATGGTTCCATGCCGCAGATCGCGATGCTATGGTCAAGGTCATTCAGGAGCTCTCTCGGCCAGTGATTCATTACAAGGTGCTGGCGGCGGGGCGCAATGATCCAGAGGAAGCCTTCACATTCGTGGCGAAGCATCTACGTCCCCAGGATGCAGTCTGTGTGGGAATCTATAGGAAAGGTCATCCGACCATGCTTGAGGAGGATGTGGCATTGCTGGAGGCATGCCTGCGACGTGTGGTATGTTAGCCGGGCCAATTATCTGGAAGCTTAATAGCCGCATAATTTCAGCCCACCTTCCTCGGAAGAACATTGCCCTTTTTCGAAATTTAGAAACCGTAACAAGGTTGCATGCTATTGCAGATAGAAAATCTCACGCCTGTCGGGTATGGCGCTGGGATGAAAGATACATCGGAGGCGGACATTGAAGCCACAACTTTCACCCAACGTGCTCAAGCTTCTCAGGCAGTGTATGCGCGTAAAGGGCACAAGCGTACCTGTTTGCAAGATTCTTGACGTGCTGGCTTCGGAGGATGGGGATGTTAGCAAAGTGGCGAATTTTTTCCGTGAAGTGAAGGAACGGCCGCTGCGGGAAGCATTTCACAGCTGTGCGCAACTTTTACGCGCACTTGAGCCATATCTCCGCAAGCAATTGCCGGAACATGCTGCATCGCTTCCCGGCGAAGAGAAGTCTCCCAAACAGCTGGCGACTGCTGAGAAGGTGAAGCTCTTCATTGACGGATGTTCAAAGGGCAATCCGGGACCCGCGGGAGTTGGGCTGGTATTCACGGACCTTGAGGGGCGGATAATTGAAGAAGATAAGAAATTCATTGGCAGGCAGACAAATAACTATGCGGAGTATTCAAGCCTGGTGGAAGGGCTGAAAAAAGCGCTTGACAGCGGTATAAAACAGGTCTTTGTTTTCACTGATAGCGAGTTATTAGCCAAGCAGATGCTTGGGGAGTATAAAATTCGTAACAAAGCACTGTTTGCATTGCAGCGTGAGGCCAGGCGATTGATTAGGCATTTGGAAAAATTTACCATAAGCTGTATCGCGCGCGACCAGAACAAGCGGGCTGATAGGCTGGCATCCGCGGCTGCAATCAAAGCGATAGACACGCACTCTGAGTCTTAATATATATTGCATAAACGGGAAACAATTCAGGGACTGAAGCAATGCTAGATTTGAAGTTCATCCGTGAGAATCCGGAATTGGTCAAAGCAGGAGCTCAAAAGAAGCAGGTGACTGTTGACTTAGATAAGATTCTCTCACTCGACGTCCGGCGTCGGCAGCTTGTGAGCGAGAGCGACTCGTTGAAGCAGCGCCGTAACGAGGCCTCCAGAGAGATCGGGCAGCGCATGAAAGCAGGTGAAGATCCTGCTGCATTGCGAGAGGAGGTGCGTGCGGTCGGTGATAAGATTAAGAGCTTCGATGATGAGCTGCGGCAAATTGACAACGACTTGCAGAGTCTGCTTCTGACTGTGCCTAATCTCCCCCACCCCAGCGTTGCGGTGGGTACAAGCGAAGCGGATAATCGCTTCGTGCGCCAGTGGGGCGTTAAGCCAAAATTTGACTTTACTGTTCGGCCCCACTGGGAGATCGGTGAGATGCTGGGCATTCTGGATTTCCAGCGCGCCACAAAAATATCCGGATCGAATTTCATTATGTTCAAAGGCATGGGGGCACGGCTCGAGCGGGCACTAATCAACTTTATGCTCGATTTGCATATAGACGAGCATGGCTATACCGAGATTTGGCCTCCATTTATGGTTAACCGCAAGAGTATGACTGGCACTGGGCAGCTGCCCAAACTCGAGGGTGATATGTATCTGGTTGAGCAGGAGGACTTGTTTCTCAATCCCACTGGTGAAGTACCGGTCACGAATTTGCATCAAGATGAGATTCTGAATGGCTTTGAGCTTCCGCTCTATTACGTGGCCTACACGGCATGTTTCCGGCGTGAAGCAGGGTCGTATGGTAAAGAGTCGCGTGGACTCACGCGAATTCACCAGTTCGATAAGGTGGAAATGGTAAAGTTTGTGATTCCGGAAAGTTCGTACGAGGAGCTGGAAGGCCTGCTAGCAAACGCAGAGGATATTTTGCAGCGTCTGGGAATTCCATATCGGGTTATGGAGCTATGTAGTGCTGATCTTTCTTTTGCTGCGTCGAAGTGTTATGATATTGAAGTATGGGCGCCGGGAATGAACAAATATCTGGAGGTTTCATCGTGCAGTAATTTTGAAGATTTTCAGGCGCGTCGAGCGGGTATTCGATTTCGCCGCCAGGCGCGTGCCAAACCGGAATATGTCCACACGCTCAACGCGTCGGGCGTGGCATTGCCGCGCACAGTGATCGCGCTGCTGGAGAACTATCAGCAGGCTGATGGCTCGGTTCGTGTGCCCGAGGCGCTGCGCCCGTATTTACACAGCGACGTTATCTCTCCTCCCTAGGTTAACGCGTGTCCCGCCATGGTGCATGCTCAGGCCCGGGCAAAAGTCAAGACGCATATCCTGCTGGCCCCGCCCTCTTTGAGCACACGGCTTGCCTCATTCACTGTATTGCCGGTTGTGTAGACATCGTCAATTAGCAGTATGGTCTTGCCGAGGATTGGCTCTGGAGTGCGCAGGGCGAATGCGCCAGCCACATTTTGGCGGCGCATCTCCACGGGCAACTGGGTCTGTTGTTTCGTGCTCTTGATCCGAACCAAGACTTCCGGAATCAAGGGAATGTGGGCCAGGCGTGCCACTTCTTCTGTAACGAGTTCCGCCTGATTGAAGCCGCGTTTCCTTTCTCGTGCAGAGTGTAGCGGCACCGGGATAATAGCGTCGAAGGTCTCGTCACCCAGCTCGCGCTTCAGGTAGAGAAACATGAGACGGCCAAGAACAGGAGCTACCTCTGGCCTTGTCTTGTATTTCAATGTGTGAATCACCTCACGAGCGGCTCCGCGATATAGGAGCACGGCGCGGGCCAGGTCAAAGTCCACGGGCTTCTCCGGACAGGCCTTGCAATGTTTCTGCTTCGCTTTAACTCCTCCTGTGCCGCAGCGCAGACACAATGGCTTGGGCACATGCATAAAGCTCTGGCGGCAGGTGTCGCAAACCACCTCCTCTCCTTCTACAAGACGCTCACCACACGCAGCGCATAATGGCGGGAAGAAGAAGTCAATGAATCCCTTAAAAAGCCCCGTGTATGCCTGTAACATTCGCCTTTTCCCTTTTGTGCGACACGTACTTGGAGAGCGCAGTCGCCCTCGTTATAGGATTTGCGATGGCTTGTGAGCTCGGTGGGCAACCACAAGGGTTGCCCCTACATCCTGTTTCCCACTTGGAATAGCTAGTGCTGACTGCTTTGGTGTCTCTTCTTTGAGGCGCTGCTTGTAGGTTTTCGCCTGCAGCTCCTACGCAATACACCTGTGCCACAATGGGTGAAGAAATGCAAGGGAATTTGGCCATTTTGGCACCACCTGCTGCGCATGGCATAATCTCCTTGTATTTTGGCTTGAGGTACGGTAGAAGACAACGCAGAATTCTTCTCCGATATAGGGCATCAGCATGTTTGATCAACAATGAGGCCGTATTCATGACTGAGCTGGCAACGCCACTTTTAAGGCAATACAATCATATCAAAGCCGAATACCCCGCCTATATTCTGATGTTTCGCCTGGGTGATTTCTACGAAATGTTCAATGAGGACGCGAAGATAGCGTCCCAGGTGCTCAACATTGCGCTGACGCGGAAAAGCATTGGCAAGAATAGGGCAATTCCACTGGCTGGTGTTCCTTACCACAGCATTGATGGCTATCTGGCGAAACTGATCAAAGCGGGCTACAAAGTGGCGATCTGCGAGCAGGTGGAGGATCCAAAGAAGGCCAAGGGCATTGTCAAGCGTGAGGTAATCCGCGTTGTCACGCCGGGCACGGTGGTAGAAGAGTCTATCCTGGAGGAGAAGACGAACAATTTTCTCCTCGCGCTTTACCAGAGTAAGAATCGCTGGGGCATGGCGGTAGTGGATCTCTCGACTGGAGATTTTGGAATCACGGAATTTTCGGGACAGCGCGCGCAGGATGAGTTGTTTTCCGAGATTTGTCGGCTGCATCCTGCAGAGTTGCTGGTTCCAGAAAAATTCGAATCCATTGCATTTCAGTATATTGATTCTTCGCTCCGCATGACGGTAACGAAGCTATCGGATGACTACTTCCGCTATGTCTCAAGCCGGGCACTTGTGCTTGAGCAACTGAACATTCAGGGCCTGGAAGGATTTGGCGCGGATCAGTGTGAGCCCGCGATTTCCGCAGCGGGTGCTATCATTAGCTACCTGCGTGAGACGCAGAAGAGTGTGGTCGGCCACATTAATTCCCTGAAGGTATATTCAACATCTGATTTTATGATTCTTGACCATACTACCCAGCGAAGCCTTGAGCTGGTGCGCAACCTGCAAAGCGCTAGTACAGAGGGAACACTGCTCAGTATTCTGGATTATACATTAACAGCAATGGGTGGCCGTTTACTGAGGCAATGGATTTTGCGACCGTTGAAAAACAAGATAGAGATCGAGGAGCGGTTGGATGCCATCGAAGAGTTGTACATCAACAGTTCACGCCATCGTGCTCTGGTGGAACAATTAAAGGGAATTTATGATCTGGAGCGCATTATCAGCCGCGTGGGCTGCCGTACGGCGAATGCTCGGGACCTGCAATCGCTGAAGCAGTCGCTCGAGCGTATCCCCACACTGCTGGCGCTGCTTCAAGAGTGCGTCGGTCCTCTTTTCACACGCCTGCTGGAGGAGATTGATCCTTTGCCGGAATTACGAGACCACCTGGCGCGTGCCCTTGTTGATAACCCTCCCCTATCACTCCGTGAAGGTGGACTGATAAAAGATCACTACGACTCGGAGCTCGATGACTTTCGCGCCGTTACGCGCGATAGCAAGGGCTGGATCAATCAATTGCGTAAGACGGAAATTGAACGAACCGGAATTCAGAATTTAAAAATCGGCTTCAACAGAGTTTTTGGCTATTACATTGAGATTACCAAGGCGAATCTCAGGAATCTCCCGGAGCTGCCGCCAGAGTATATTCGCAAGCAAACCCTCGTGAATGCAGAGCGCTTTATTACACCAGCATTGAAGGAAAAGGAAGATATCATTCTCAATGCTGAAGAAAAGATCAATGAGCGCGAGTATCAACTTTTTGAGGAGATTCGTGACGAGGTAGCGCGACATACACGGCAGATTCAGCAACTCGGCCGGATCGTGGCGATCCTGGATTGCATTCATTCCCTAACGCAGGCAGCCATTACGGGCCACTATACGAAACCGCAGATTAACGAATCGGATGAAATTCATATTACGGAAGGCCGGCATCCGGTGCTGGAGGCGATGCAGCTGGATCAGCCGTTTGTGCCGAACGATGCACGTCTCGATAGTCGCGAGCATCAAATTCTGCTGATCACAGGCCCGAATATGGCAGGGAAGTCAACCTATATTCGCCAGGTCGCCTTGATTACATTAATGGCGCATATAGGTTCGTTTGTTCCCGCGAAATCAGCATCGATTTGTCTGGTTGATCGTATCTTTACCCGGGTTGGCGCGATGGACTACCTGATTAAAGGCCAGAGTACGTTTCTGGTTGAAATGAACGAAACCGCAAACATTTTGAACAATACCACCAGCAAGAGTTTGGTGATCCTGGATGAGATCGGTCGAGGAACAAGCACATACGATGGCCTGAGCATTGCCTGGGCGGTGATTGAATATCTGCACGAGACCAGGGGCTGCATGCCAAAGACTCTTTTTGCGACGCATTATCACGAGCTGACGGATCTTGAGAAAACTTTGCCGCGCGTGAAAAACTATAACGTTGCGGTGCTGGAGGAAAAAGACCGCATCGTGTTTCTTTATAAGATTGTTCCCGGCAGTACGGATCGCTCCTACGGTATTTACGCGGCCACGCTGGCTGGCGTTCCCATTGAGGCTATTCATCGCGCAAAGGAACTTCTCATTAATCTGGAGTGCGGGAAATCTATTACTATAAAGACGGGAAGCAAGGGCAAGCCTGGTGCGGCGTCGAAGGAGCCAATGGTACAACTGTCGCTGTTTGAAGGCCTCACCCATCCGGTGCTGGAGCGCTTGCGCCGAATGGACATTAATACCATTAGCCCGCTTGAAGCGGTAAAGATTCTGGATGATTTGATCAATCAGAGTAAGTAGAAATTCCCCCCAAATGCATGCGCAGCAACGAAACATTAAGCTTCTGATCGAATACGATGGCACGCGTTATAGCGGGTGGCAGCGCCAGAAGAATGCGCCGTCAATACAGGCGAAGATCGAGGCGGCTCTGGCCAAGGTTGTTCAGGAGCGGGTAACCCTCTACGGTGCTGGTCGTACGGATGCTGGCGTGCAT
>CAZVVA010000126.1:0-11315 GCA_964630455.1 uncultured Candidatus Sumerlaeota bacterium | reverse complement strand
GGCTGCATTCTCAGGCACCAGCATCAAAGATGCGGAAATCTACATTACCTCCCATCCCTGCAGCCTGTGTGCCAAGATGTTGATTAATGCGGGGATCATCCGGGTTGTCTACGAGGGTGAGTATCCTGACGAGCTGGCCATTCAGATGCTCTCGGCTGCAGATATCAAGACCGAAAAGTATTCTTGCGATGTCCCACGCGGACAGGCGTCTGCCCGTCCAGGCGACTGATTCTGGTAGGATCGTTAGGGATCATATCCAGGCCTGACAGACACACGGATCGGAATAAGGGTGACAATAGATCCCCGGGGTCGGGCAAGTCCGGGCGCGTGATCGTCGCTCAGTGAGTGAGGAAATGCAAAAATGAGAGCAATTGTTCCCGTTGCTGGTATTGGGACGCGGTTGCGGCCCCACACGCACACGCAAGCAAAGGTGCTGCTTCAAGTTGCTGGTAAGGAGATTCTTGGCCACATACTGGACGAGCTAGTGGAGTTGGGCATTGAGTCGGTTACCTTCATTGTTGGCTATCTTGGAGATCGCATCCGCGAGTACGTTGATTCGACTTATCGGATCAAGGCCACTTATGTAAATCAGGAGGAAACAAAAGGGCTTGGCCATGCGATCTGGCTGGCGAAAGATCGTCATTTGGATGATGATGAAGTACTCATCATCCTGGGGGATACGATTTTTAAAGCCGATTTCACCTCGATCTTTAACAAACGCGAGAGCTATATCGGCGTGAAGGAGGTCAGCGACCCGCGCCGTTTTGGGATTGTGGAGCTGGAAAAAGGGGTTGTGAGGCGAGTCGTTGAGAAACCCGAACAGCCAAAGACAAATCTGGCCATTGTTGGCATTTACATGATACGCAATCCTAGACTGCTCTTTCAAAGCCTGGATGAGATTGTAGCCAAGAACATCACCACAAAGGGCGAGTACCAACTGACCGATGCGCTCCAGCTCATGCTTGAGAAGGGCGAAAAGATGAAGACATTTATGATCGATGGGTGGTATGATTGCGGGAAACCCGAGACACTGCTTCAGACCAATCGCGAATTGCTGACCTTGAAGTTTGCCTCTGTGGCGCAGGAATATAATCAATTCAAAGGCTCCATTATCAATAGCCCGGTTTCTATAGCTCCAACGGCACGTATTGAGAATTCCATTGTTGGGCCATACGTGACTGTAGCTGAGGGGGCTGTGATCCAAACCTCTATTGTCACTAACGCAATTATTAGCGAACAGGCGACGGTAGAAAACATTATCATCGAAAATTCAATAATTAGCGACAATGCCAAGGCGATTGGCCATCTCTACACACTGAATGTTGGCGATTCGTCAGAAATTAATTTTGCATAAGGAATTCTCTGGGGTAACGTCGTTTTGAGCAAATAGCAGAAATTGACTTGACTACCCTGCAAAGCATCGGTATATAGACATACTTCCGTACAGACGAGAACACGCCAAAGTTTGGTCTGCGTAGCCCGCAGTCGTGCAGAGTTAAGCTGGACTCCGAATGCGTCGCCTCGACAGGCGTGCCTGAGGCTTTTAGGGCTCACTACAACTTGCCCCAACATTCATTCACCCGATTAGAAAGGAAAATCTGTATGAGTCGTAACGGCACTACCTTGTACACATCAGAGTCGGTTGGGAAAGGGCATCCCGATAAGTTGGCTGATCAGATCTCAGACGGTGTGCTGGACAGTATTCTCGAGCAAGATTCCAGGGGCCGATGTGCGTGTGAGACGCTGATAACCCGCGGCCTGATTATAATCGCGGGCGAGATTACTACTAAGGGCTACGTTAACTTTCGCGATGTCGTTACGAAGATCGTAAAAAAAGCCGGCTACCTCCACGCGGAATATTTTTTCGACTTCGAATCGTGCGGCATCCTCGCCTCTATTCAGGAACAATCGGTCGACATTGCTCGGGGGGTAAATGAGACCCCTGTGCATATGCAGGGCGCCGGAGATCAGGGCATCATGGGCGGGTATGCATGCAGGGAAACTCCGGAGTTCATGCCGCTACCGATTATGCTGGCCCACCGCTTAGTGCGCCGTATTGACGATGTCAGGGAAAAGAACATTCTGACCTTTCTTCGGCCGGATAGCAAATCTATGGTCACCGTAAAGTATAAAGGCAGGAAGCCGATATGTGTCGAGCGCGTGGTCATTGCCGTTCAGCACAATCCTGTAATCTCAGGAAAAACAGACGAGAAAAGTATTATGAAGATCGTGCAAGATGGCATCATGGAAGAGGTGGTCAAAAAGGTCATCCCTCCGGAATATGCTACCAAAGACATGCAAGTCTTGATTAATAACACGGGACGCTTTGTCATCGGTGGACCGATTGCTGATACTGGACTGACCGGCCGCAAGATCGTGGTGGATACTTATGGTGGTAAAGGCGGCCATGGCGGAGGTTGTTTCTCAGGGAAAGACCCCACGAAAGTGGATCGGTCTGCTGCATACCTATCCCGCCAAATCGCTAAGAATATCGTTGCTGCTGATCTCGCTGATGAGTGCAGCATTCAGCTCTCCTATGTAATTGGTGGTACAGAGCCCATATCACTCACTATTGACACGATGGGGACCGGAAAAATTCCCGACGACAGACTGGAAGAGATTGCGAAAGAGCTCTTCGACTTCCGGCCCGGGGCAATCATTGAAAATCTCAACATGCTGCGGCCGATTTATATCAATACCGCGGTATACGGCCACTTTGGACGAGAAGAGGACCCGGACATTTTTACCTGGGAGCGAACAGACAAGATACAGGCACTTCAGAAGCTCGCTGGGAAATAGGCATTAGATGGTAGAGAAAATAGGGGCGTTAAATTTAACGCCCTTACTTTAAAAGTTCATTTTCTGCTGAGCGCCTAATAATACGAATCTCGCAAAGGAGTTTTCTATGCGTTACGACATCAAAAGTCTTCGACTTGCTGCAAAAGGCAAAACACGCATTGAATGGGCAGAGCGCGATATGCCTGTTCTCCGGAGCATTACCAGGGAGTTCAAACGTACCAAGCCGCTACGTGGCGTTCGAATTTCGTGCTGCCTGCACGTGACTACAGAAACAGCGAACCTGATGCACACCCTGAAGGCGGGAGGAGCCGATGTAGTGCTTTGTGCTTCTAATCCGCTCAGTACCCAGGATGACGTAGCAGCCTCCTTGGTGAAGCATCACGGCGTGCCGGTCTTTGCGATTAAGGGCGAAGACCATGCAACATACTACAAGCACATTCAGCAAGCGCTGGCCCATTTTCCCGCGATCACCATGGACGACGGAGCTGACCTGGTGTCGTCTCTGCTTTTCATTGCTATAAAGAATTTCAAGATGCTGCATTCGTCAATTCGCCGGTGGTACCGCGGGCTGGCGAAAGCCGCGCAAGCGCGCCTGACTGACGGTGTCATTGGAGGGATGGAGGAGACTACAACAGGCGTGATCCGGCTGAGGGCAATGGAGCGCGACGGCGTGTTGCGCTTCCCAATCATTGCAGTGAACGATGCGGATACCAAACACCTCTTCGACAATCGCTATGGCACCGGGCAATCAACGATTGACGGCATCATACGCGCAACAAACCGGTTGCTGGCTGGTAGCAAGGTTGTTGTGAGCGGCTACGGCTGGTGCGGCCGGGGGGTAGCCACGCGGGCAAAAGGAATGGGCGCCAATGTCATTGTTACCGAGGTGAGCCCGCTCCGAGCACTGGAAGCGATCATGGATGGTTACCAGGTTATGCCGATTGCCGAGGCGGCAAAAGCTGGCGACATCTTCATCACGGTGACAGGCGATGTGAATATCATCCGCAAAGAGCATTTCCTCATGATGAAGGATGGGGCGATAATTTGCAATGCCGGGCACTTCAACGTTGAGCTTGACCTGGATGGTCTGAAGAAGGTCTCCCGAAAATCACGGCAGCTGCGCGACTCTGTAACCGAATTTAAACTGCATAATGGCAGGAAGGTTTATCTCCTGGGCGAAGGCCGTCTGGTCAACCTCGCGGCTGCGGAAGGGCACCCAGCCTGCGTCATGGACATGTCGTTTGCCAATCAGGCGCTGTGTGCTGCCTACATGTACCGCAATGCGAAACGTCTGGCGAAGCGGGTGCATGGCGTGCCGAAGGCTATTGATGAACGCATCGCCCGACTCAAGCTGAAATCCATGGGCATCAAGATTGATACCCTCACCCCTGAGCAAGAAGATTATCTCACCTCGTGGGAACTGGGCACGTAAGCGTACGGGGCGCTTCACAGCCTGATTTTTTTCGCAGTGCCTTCTCCGGGTTCTTCTCAGCATGTCACCAAAACCTCTCTGCGTGCCCAGGCATCTGTCTGGCGGCTTACCCGCTCTTGTGTGGGCATTTCGGCTAGGCTGCAAGCCGTAAGCGCGATTGGTGATCATACCATTCCGGCTCAAGTCTGAGCCAAAGCCTCTCCCGCTGAATTTCTTTCATGAAGCTCATACTCGAAATCGCGGGCTCTCACACCGACCAAGCGAAAAAAATATGGACAAAACCCCGCGATGCAGACAGTATTCTACCATAAAAGCAGGTAATCCATTGCAAGTCTATAGGAGAGCCACGCCATGGCAATGGACAAACGCATCCTGGTGATTGACGACGAGCGACGAATGGCCGATAGCCTGAAGACGTTGCTGAGCAAGTACGGCTATGACGTCTATGTGGCGTACGGTGGAGCTGCAGGCATTGAGAAGCTGAAGGAGAAACCCGTCCAACTGGTTATTACCGACCTGCGCATGGCTGAAATAGACGGCTATGACATCATGAAATATATTAACAAACATGCGCCAGGCGCACTGACTATCGTAATTACCGGGTATGCGTCCACGGAATCCGCCATAGAGGCGTTGCACTATAAGGCATTTGACTATATTCCCAAGCCATTTGAGTTCGATTTGCTGAAAGCGTCCGTGGAAAAAGCCTTCACCCGTCTGGAAGTCGAACGTTTCAAAGAAGATATGGTCTATATGGTCACTCACGACATAAAAGTTCCGCTCACCTCGATCATTGGATATGCATCGGTGATTTTCGATAAGAAAACTAGCAATGTCTCGCCGCGCGCCAGAGAATTTGTTAACAACATTAGCACCAACAGCCATAAAATTCTGACGATGATTGATAATTTCCTCACTTCCTATAAGATCGAATCGGGAAAACTCTTGCTGTGCGAAGTGGATGTCAATGTCAAACATATCATAGAGGATTTGGTATCAATTGTGACACCGGAATTGCAAAAGCACGGCGTGCGCATCCAGACCTCGCTGCTCGTGGAACCACCTCTAATCCGGGGGGATGAACATCTACTCTTCCGTGCCCTCGGCAATGTCATTTCAAATGCGATCAAATTCACACCCGACGAAGGCTCTGTGACAATAACAGTGGAGCGCTGTCCGGCATCGGAATCTCCTCTCGGAAAAGAGACGCTGCTGATCGTGGTTTCGAATACCGGCCCTGGCATCCCGGAGAAAGATCTGGATATCATTTTTGAAAAACACCGCAGGGCCAGCAATATTGAGGGGATTGAGGGATCGGGGCTCGGCTTGTACGTTGTCAAAAGCGTTGTCGAAGCCCACCATGGGAAGGTAACCGTGTCGAGCAAAGCCGGTGAGCTCACGACATTTTCCATTTCCCTGCCCCTTGCCCCGGCAAGTTGAGAACCAACGACTTGAGGCGAGGCTCATTCTCCGAGTAAACGCATTTTTGATTAAGAACACAATCTGCGACACGACGAGCGTCCCTATGGTGTTGCCACATCTGTCTATCCCAGCTACAGCGCGATTCATGAGGCGAACAGGGGCGTTAAATTTAACGTCCCTACTCGCAGCTATTACTGCAATTGTCGTGCTGCAGATCGCGTTCTGGTGCGTTCCAATCTATGCCGGAGAAATCCGGGTCACAAATCCCGGTTTCGAGATAGACGAAAACTTTGATGGCGTCCCGGACGGCTGGCAAGTCTACGCACGCCCCATTTACGATACTATAGAACTGAATACCCATTCTGGTGACCGCTGTGCGAAGGTCAGTATTCACAATGCCTATGGACAACTACTCAATATTATCCCTGGCCTGCACTATACCTGCGGGGTATGGGGAAAAGGCGATACCGAGTGGTGGGGCATGGGATCGCTTGCCGCGGTCTGGCAATATAACGGCGATGTCGTAGGCTTCTCACGCGAGACCTACGCGCTCGAGCCCGAGTACCTTCTGCGATTTGCTTCTCTTCTCGCACCACTAAACGCCACAGCAGCCAACCTTTTGCCGGTGTCAGCTTACGGTGACAGTTGGCTCTGGGTTGACGATTTCCTGCTCTACGATGAATTACTCCACAATCCGGACTTTGAAACGCCTGCCAATGGTCAGCCTGCTTCATGGCAGGCAATTCAATCCCCTGTGTACGACAGCTCCGGGCTGAATGCCCACTCTGGACTCTCGGCGGTGTGGGTTAATGCCGAGAATTATCTTTTCCAGGATTTCGCCGTGGCGCCCACGAAGACATACGAACTCCATTTCTGGGCGCGCAGCGACACAGGAATTCAGGAAGAGGCGCTTCGTATCGCCTGGTTTGATCGCGCTGTCGAGTGGATTGGCACGACAGAGCTGAACTTCGTGACGGACCTGGAATATACACCTTACACCCTATCGTTCCAGGCGGTGGAGAATGCCGTGCTGGGTCGAATCCTGCTCCAGTCTTCTTCGCAGTATGGGCTCTGGCTCGATGACGTAAATATGTTTTGGCATCTCACCACGCCTTCTATGTTCTCACCGAACAACGACAAGGTTTTCGACACGGTCAGAATTGTCTATGCACTAAATACGCCAGCGCAGGTAACACTGAGCATCTCACATGCTACGCTGGGCCACGTGCGCACACTCATTTTGAACAACCAGCAAGCATCCGGTGTACATGTTTCAGATTGGGCGGGTCAAAATGACTATGGCGAGCCAGTTCCCAATGGCACATATACCTACGAACTTCTGCTCAGTGCACCGGAGCTTGGCGATGTGAGCGTAAGCGGATCAATCGAGCTGGACGCATCAACCCTGTATCCCCCACCCTCGCATCCGCAGTATTCGTTTTTCGCTCGGGGAGTATGGGTTTATGGAGGTGGGCCGTTTGCCGACGCTAACTACGATGAGGTCTTTTCTACAGTGCACGAAAATGGATTCAATGTAGCTACATTGAACTGGATTCCCGATGACCGATTCATTGATGCGCTGGAAGCCGCGGAAAGATGGGGAATTCGGGTGATTCTACATCCTGCGGCGCTGACAGCGGCAGTGGATGAAGCGGTCGGATACGCAAGCCTCCATGAGACAACAATCCACGAGACTATCCGATTGCTAAAAGACACGGTCGGCAACTATGACGCCTTGCTCGGATATTATGTAAAGGATGAGCCAGGGCCAGGACAAGCCGATAATGTGCGGATTGTGAACCGCATGCTTACGCTCGAGGATCCCGAGCATCCGGGATTCTGTGCGTTTTCAAAAACAGACTATATCGCGGATCTGATGGATATTATTGATCCAGCTGCGTGTCTGTTCGACTACTACCCCTTAAACATCTATGCAGAGATTCATCCGAGCTCGTTACGTTACTATGTAGCCAGTGTTGACGAGGTAGCGCGACTTGCTGCGGCTAACAGGGTGCCTTTCTGGATGATTGTTCAGGGATGTGGCATTACACGCGATCTACGAGTGCCCACGCCGGAAGAGCTGCGGTGCATGGCCCTTATTGCATTGGCCCACGGCGCCAAAGGAATCTTCTACTTTGGGTATCAAACGTCGGGAATGATAAAAGGATTACTGACGCTGGATAACGCACCGACAGAGCGAATGGAGGCTGCGGCTCGCTTGAATGAGGATATCAAACAACTCGAGCCAATTCTGCTCGATCTCACGCGTGTCGAGAATCAGGCCAGCGTCACCGGATCGCACGTTGTGCAGACGCTCGTGGATTCTACAGGGAATCTGTATATTTTCCTGGTCAACACCGATTGTCTGAATCGGACGTTTCCACAGGTCACGGTTACGCAACGGGGCATTATCTACGTGCGTGATCTCTTGCAGAACCGCTTGATTCCATTTCAAGCGACTGACTCAGGCATTATCTTTGACTATGAGCTTCCGCCTGGTGATGGGCGTCTGATTGCTCTTGAATAGTCAACTGATGGTAGGGGCAGTTCATGAACTGCCTCTACATGTGTCAACCAGCCGTCATGACATTAAAATCGGCAAGTCCAAGCAATATCGTTCAGTGTGAAGATGGGCTGCGGAGTCAAAACGACATGCTCGTGTGGCGAAGAAAATTCATTCAGCTGTTTTTGATTTTCCTTCTAGTACAGCTCCATGCAACGGCCCAGGCCCAGATTCCCAGGGTTGTGGCGCTTCATCATAATGCCGGTGCCGTTACGGATGTCGTAATCCAGGAATCTCTGGCCTTTCTGGCAGACTCAAACGGTGCGCTGCAGATTTTCAACATCGCGAACCCTGTGAATCCTGAGCTGGTGGGAACGTATCAAAGCGGCAACGAGCTGCGCAAGCTGAGTATTCAGGGTCGCTATGCGTATTGCGCCAATGCTGGCGCGGGTGCGCTGATCATTGATATTAGCACCCCGCAAAGTCCTCAACTCTTCCGCCAGATTAAGATCCCCGGCTTTGTCTACGATGCAGTCATTGATGGACGTTTTCTCTATCTGGCATGCGCCTACAATGGCCTGTACGTGGTGGACTGCTATAATCCCTATTCTGCGAATATCATTGCGCACCTCCCTCTTCCTGGCCTGGCGTTCGATATTAGCGTCAGCCGTGGGTATGCATACGTAGCTTCTGGCCGCGGTGGTCTGAATATTGTGAATATTGAGAATCCCTATGCTCCACGACTCATGACAACCTATCCAACCGAAGGCTTTGCTTGCGCAATACACATTGCCAACGGGCTCGCTTACCTGGCTAACGGTGAATCGGGGTTCCAGATTATTGACATCTCCACGCCCGGAGCGCCATCACTGCTGGCGGAACAAAACTCAGAGCCTGCGTACGCCATTATCACTGAGGGAGACTTCGCCTTTGTAGGTGGCAGAAATGTGCGAATCTATGATACTGGTTCGCCCAGGTATCCGCACTTGATTGGTAGCTGCGACACTGCCTGGCCGATCTGGGCCATGGCTAAGAATGCGCAAACGCTCTTTGCCGCGCATGGCGAAAAAGGCTGGGCGGCCCTGTGCCTCGAGGATTATGCGTCTCTAAAACTTGTGGGAGAAATCTCCCTGCCTGGCTATGCTATGAGCGTCGTCACGTGGGATGACTATGCGTACGTGGCTGCGGATTTCGGTGGGCTACATGTTGTTGATGTCGCACAGCCCACAGCCCCATTTCTGAGTAGCTCGTACAGTGACCATACCTGCCGAGATCTCGCCACAAATGGCGACCTGGCATTTTTGTGTGACGAATCGGGTGGATTGGTCATTGTCAATGTATCGAATCCGTACCTGCCGATTCTCAGCGGGCGCTTCTGGGGCAATAGCGGTAATCCACGCGGTGTGACGCTGGATGCCCAGCGCGTTTTTCTCGCCTGTTGGATATTTGGCATGAAAATCCTGGAGAGTGACGCCCTGGGTGGCGTTACCTTACTGGGGAAAAGCTTTCCAAGCGATACGGTGTGGGACGTTGCTGTGAAGGATGGCGTTGCGTTTGCGGCGAATGAATTTGAGGGGGTGCTGACATTTGATGTGACGGATCCGCAGAATCCGGTCTGGCTAAGCACAATCCCCGTGTATCGCCCGATGAAACTGGCCATTGAAGGACATTATCTTTACGTGGCGTGCGCCGAGTATGGCGTGGCGATCGTTGACATTCGCACACCGGCTATGCCCCTTCTTGTTGGCAGCTGTGCCACTTACTTCGCAAACGATGTGCTTCCCCTGACCGATACCCTGGCTCTGGTGGCTGACGATACAGCCGGCTTGGGGGTGATTGATACTACGAACAAACGCCGTCCGGTGCTTCTCGCGCACTATCGCTTCGGACACCGAGGATCTATGTTTGGGCTCGCAAGAATTGGCGATAACGTGCTCGTCGCCGCAGGATTTGGCGGCCTCAAGGTAATCTCGATCAAGGCCCTGTATGCAAGAACTGAAGTCAAGGGCGAGCAGTGGACGCTCTACTACTAAGAGCATCTAACAAAAAAAATATAAAATCATTAGGGCATGAGATTTCCTACATGAGAAATAGTACGGGCAACCCTCCGCGGCGGGTTGCCCAACGACCTTTGCGATTTCTCCAATAATAGGGCAGGCGCAAGGCCTGCCCCTACAAGGTCTATCGCTCCGGACTACTATCGCCACTATTTGGTGGTGCACCAAAAGGTGAGCCAGGAGCCAGTGGCGATGTCATTCGCCGAAGCCTGGCGAAGGCGAATGAAATCGCCCGTAAAGAAAAGTTTAGGAGGGGAGCGCGAGGGGTTCCGCCGCGGCGGACCCCTCGCATTCTTAAATGCAAAATCTGGGTTTAAGGGACATCCAGAGATTCAACAAGCACGGAATTGAGCATCAATGCGCCAGTTGCGGCATCTGAGGGGTCAAAGTTCAGCATGTCGAATGCCACGATGATGCTGTCTGCATCCGTCCCCACCAACGATTGCGGCGGATAGAAATAGAGGTCGTAGGTACGTCCTGCCAGAGTCGGGCTCATCTCTGCTCCGGTAACTGAACTTATTACCTTCATAACTCCCGCCTGGAAATCTTCACTATGCACCCCGAGGCGAAGGCATGGCACCGCTTCGCTCTCTGTGACGTCGCTGCTCACATCAAATTGAACGCAGTATAGCTTGTTTGCTTCTATCTGCACCTCTTCCGAAGGGCTACTCCAGAAGCCAAAGGTGTTCGTATTATCCTGCGCAGTCAACCAGAGGGCATCGCCAAAATTATCACTCACCGGCGCGGTAAAGACCGACGCAGAGCCATGCTGCCAGCCTTCGGTATCCGTCTCGAAGGTCCACGCCTTCAGCACCTCCGTTATCCCTAGAGCATTCAGAGCAGTTATGTCTACCACTACACTATCCAGCAGGAGCGAGCCATCAGCAGCATCGGAAGGATCAAAATTCAGTATATCAAACGACAGGATCAGATCATCTTGATCCTCTGGTTTTCCCAACGCGCTCTCTGGTGGGACAAAATACATCTCATACGTCCTGCCATCAGGAGTCGGCGCATACGAGCCATCCCCAGCACTGCTGACTGCGAGGATATCTGCCTGTTGAAAATTCTGGCTATTCACGCGCAGCCGCATATGTGGCAC
>CAZVVA010000125.1:0-11332 GCA_964630455.1 uncultured Candidatus Sumerlaeota bacterium | reverse complement strand
CTCTTTAGCCATCTGTTTTTCCAGTCTCTTCTTCTCGGCTTCTTCCAGCCGCTTCTGCGTGGCCTCTTTATCCGTGACGGGGAACGTGAAAGGCGCCTTGATGGTCGAACCTATACGCTCGCCAACCTTGAATTCGTAGGCATGGAAGTAAAACGAGGGCGAGACGATGACAACGACGCTGGCAAAGATGATCAGCAGCACGACCCAGCGTGTGAGATTGGTAAAAAGGCGCAGTTTCCTTTTTGGTTTTGGCGCAGGCTTTTTAAAGATCTTAAAGGGATTAAACATAAGGCGGACGCCTCCCGTGTGGGAGGAAGATTCTACCTCCAGTCTTTACGCAGTGACGTTGGTCGGGGAATTATCGGCGTTGCCATTCCTTTCGTAGGCACGAATGATCTTCTGCACCAGCTCGTGCCGCACCACGTCGTGCTCGTCAAAGTAGATGAAGGAGATGCCATCAATGCCGGCAAGCACATTCTGGACATGAACCAGACCGGACTTTGTGTTGGGTGGAAGGTCAATTTGAGTAATATCACCAGTAATCACGGTCTTGGAATCAAAGCCCAGGCGTGTGAGGAACATCTTCATCTGCTCAATAGTGGTGTTCTGGGCTTCGTCGAGGATGACAAAGGCATTGTTCAGAGTACGCCCCCGCATAAATGCCAGCGGGGCAATCTCGATAATGCCGGTCTCAATATAGCTTCGGATTTTCGGCGGTTCGATCATTTCATACAAAGCATCCCAGAGGGGCCGCACATAGGGGTCAAACTTGGCTGCCAGATCGCCGGGCAGAAATCCCAGGTGCTCGCCGGCTTCCACAGCGGGCCGCACCAGTATGATGCGTCCGACATTACCGCTGACCAGATTGGAGACCGCCAGGGCCATGGCCAGGTAGGTTTTTCCAGTTCCTGCAAGGCCGATGGCAAAGACGATGTCGCTTTTCCGCATGGCATCAACGTAGCGCTTCTGACCTGGGGTCATAGGCGAGAGATGCTGGCGCTTCAGGGGTACGGGAATCTTATCGAGGAAGATCTCCTGCAGCTGTTCTTGTTTGTCTGTCCCGGCCGACTCAAGCGCGAAGCGGAGCTGTTGCTTGGTGAGCTGGTTGCCGTTTTTGCGCTGGATGGCGAGGAGATCACGGATCAGGCCGGCAGCCCGCATGACTGCTTCCGGGGAGCCAACGACTTTGATTTCGTTGCCGCGCAGGATGATCTTGGCGTTGAACCTGGCTTCGATCTCGCGAATCTTCCGATCGTTTTGACCGCAGAAGTCGAGAATCTCCGACTGCTGCAGCGTGATGGTTTGCTCCGTAATGTCGGTCAAATTGAAAGGGTCACCTCGATTTTTTTGCTCTGAAAAATTCAAAGACATATATATCTCTTTTAAAATTTCTGTCAAGCAGATAAGAGAGGCTAATACTACAGACCATTACGAATAAAGAGGTTATATGTTGAGATGTTCTGACATTTTGACCCCTGCACGAGGTACAAAGTCTGGGGGCGTACCCGTTGAGCTTTGGGGTCTGGAACGTGGCAGGATGGGTTCCTCTATCCTTTTGCAATGAACAGTAATGGCGCAACTGCTTGCTGGTCATGATTGCGCTCCGCGCCCCATGCGCAAGGCGAATTCTACCATAGGTAATGATTTTTATATTGACAGGGGTATGCAAACAGAGGTAACAACTTATTAAGAGGTGGGGGATAATAGGTAAAGTAGGTAAAGGAGGTGAGAGTGATTTGCGGCGCCCCACCTAAGCCGCACTGATATGATGGGGAATTGATCCTTAACTGGATCCCACAGTTTCTTTTTTCGGATGCGTCAGTCACCAAGCCGTGAAATAGCGGGTTAGCATTCGATCATAACTCCATGATTAGATTACATATCCTTCCTCTCACCTGTTCTATTCGCGGCGTTTGAAGAAGTCGCGTAAGAACTGTGGCATGTTTCTTGAGGCCTACCTTTTGTCTCACCTACTATGCCTTAGCGGATTGAACAGTTAAAAATCAGACATGGTAGTGCCAGGCGTGCTACCATTTCTGAGGGGGTGAATGAGATGAGATACCAATTCCGTTTCATCATTGAAGTGGGGATTTTGGTTTTGCTGGTCAGCGGTGCGATGGCGCAGAGCCAACCGCCGGTGATCGGTAACGTAGAGGTACCGCGCGTGACGGGATACGACGCGATGATTACCTGGGAGACAGACGAGCCGTCGAGCTCAGTGGTGCGCTATGGGATATCCGCTCATTCTCTGACAGACGTTGTCACGCAGGCTGACCTGGTGACCACGCATCAGATTGGCCTGGCAGACCTGGAGCCCCTGACGACCTACTTTTTCGAGGTGGCGTCCAGGGATGCTGACGGCGCGGAGAGCGTGGATAATCGTGGGGGCCTTTTTCATTATTTCAAAACCACGGATTTCAATCCCCGGGTGATTGTGGTTGACAATCGCCGGGACAGAATCTTGGAATACGATCCAGCACTCGGGTCTTCGCAACTTCTGACAGATAGTATTTACCGTGCCCCGTATTGCGTAGCTATTGACGTAGATGGCAATCTGTATTTCTCAGCATGGTCGTTCTGGCGCTTACAAAAGACCGATTCACACGGAGATAACACTGTTGTCTTTCCTTCTTGGTCTGAGCCTGACATCCCCTACCCAAGAGGGCTGGCATTCAACTCGGATGGGAATCTTCTGGTAGCATTGCACTACGACTCAGAAATTCGCGAATATACCCGTGCAGGGAAATTTGTTCGGACGTTTGCTTCTGGTATTGTTTCACCATATTTCCTTGCTGTAAACCGGTTAGGCCATGTATTTGTGAGCGTGGGGAATGCGGTCTTGGAACTTGATCCTGAAGGCAACTTGGTCGGAACATTTGTTGATTCATCTAACGGAGTTTATGGAGCAAGGGGCCTTGCCTTTGACCGCAAGGGAAACCTGTACGTTGCATGCTACGGTGGGATTTATGTGTTTGACTCTGCCAAAACCCTTCTCAGGGTTCTAACGGGAGATGACCACTTAGGCAATACTTTAGGAATAGCGTTTCTTCCAAACGGTAATCTGCTGATCTGCAATCGGAGATATAATAGAATTTGCGCAGTCGATTCACAGGGAAATCTGGTAAAGCGCAAAGGGGCTCAGAATAAATACGACTGGCTAGATTTTTCAGGCTATGACGCCAATGAAGTGCGCCCCTATGACGTGGCAGTGTATGGGGGCATTGACCTGACGTTTACCCGTGGCTATGTGGTGCTGGACCGGGAGGTCTATAACGGTGCGCAACGCGTGGGAATTACCCTCGCAGATGCGGATCTCAAAGGCAAAGGAAATGTAAACGTATGGATAATGAGCACCTCAGAGGCGACACCCGAGATAGTCCCTCTGTACGAGGAGGCAGCCCAGCCAGGGGTATTTCGCGGGTGGATCTTGACAACGACCGGTACGCCAGCTCATAATGGGCTTCTGGAGGTGGCAGATGGCGACACGATTCAGGTGGAGTACCTGGATGAAGATGATGGGAAGGGCAGTGCGCGCTTAGTGCATGCTACTGCGACAGTGGTGTGTGACGTGCCGCAGGTGTCGGATGTCCAGGTGGCTGATATAGGAGAGCGCGAGGCGACGATCTCGTGGCAGACGGATGAGCCCTCGGACAGCGTGGTGTATTACGGATTGACACAGGCGGCACTGACCGAGTCGGTGTATGGCTGGCCGGCGACATACGGGCATTCGGAAGATCTGGCGCATTTGCAGCCTAACACGGCGTATTATTATGCGGTGGCGAGCAGGGATGCAAGCGGAGGCGTAGGGACAGCAGACAATGACGGAGAGCTGTTTACATTCATCACGTCGCTCACCCTTGACAAGTTATTTGATGATGTGGAAGAGCTGATGCGTGGGTGGATTGCAGAGGGAACGTGGGCACGCTCGAATGAACAGTCACATAGTCCCTCGTACGCGTGGAGTGATAGTCCCGGCGGAGATTACGCCAATAATACAGAGGTTTCCTTGATTTCGCCAGTAATAACTGTTGATGATCTACTGACAAAAGAGCTGAGTTTTTACCATCATTATGACCTGGAGTATGGATTTGACTATGGGTATGTGGAGCTTTCCAAGGATAATGGCCAGACGTGGTCGCTGCCGATCCTTACAGTGACAGGTACCAATAGTGGCTTCGAGCAAGTAGTTCTGGATCTCTTCGCGTATCATGCGCCTAGGTTGCTTGTCCGCTTCCGGTTGTCAACTGATTCTTCCTTCACAGCGGATGGATGGTATATAGACGATATACGATTGCAGGGAACGATTAATACACTTACGGACAATCTGGCCACATCGTACGGATTCGAGATTGGTACGGAGGGGTGGCAGAGCATGGCCGTGCCTCAGGTGTTTACAGAGCCGGTATTCAGCTGGGGGCCCGGACATCTGGCCATAACCACGGTTACTAATACCAATACGTTTGGGGGCTGGCAGAGTGACGAAAATGCAGTTCCAATTGTGCCAGATACGCTCTACCGGGTTGCTTATCACGTGTCAACGGATGTGACGGATGCGGCACAGGTTCCCACATTGCGATTTCGAATAAACACTCAAGACAACCAGCAGTCGAGTTTCCTGGTAGTAAACAGCGGCGCGAGTGGATGGTATTCGCCAACACCAGAGGGGAAAACGTATGAGCTCTATTTCGAGCCACCGCCGAAGAAGTTTGGAGCACGAGAAAGCGCAGACGACTTCTTCGTGGCAATGGATTTAATGAACTTTGACCCGAATGATGCGCCTCGGGTCAATGTGTGGTTGCGACAGGTGAACGTGGAGCGATTTCCGCTTTCGTGGCTGAGGAACGTACAGGAAGTGGAGCACTACAGTTTCGATACGGGTGCAGAGGGCTGGCAGTTCAGCAGCGTTCCCACGGTTTTTACCCCACCACAAAGTGGCGTGGGCGACGGGGCGCTGCAGCTTACTTCCACTACCAACACGAACACCTTTGGCTCGTGGGCAAGCCCGCAGCGTCATTCTTTGATCGAAACCTGGGAGTTCCTGTTGCGCAGAACGTTTGTAGTGCGGTCAGATCAAATAGAGCGGTCTCGTGTACCGACAATACGAATGTGTATGATTACGGAAGACGCACTGGAAGTTGCAGGACAGGTGGTGACGAGCACAGGTGGCGGAGAGTGGTCACCATCGACTGCGCCTGAGGTATATCGCGTGTATTATAAGACTCGTTATTTTGGGGCGTGGGTGGCACAAGAATGGATAGATTTTCTAAGTTTTGATGCGAATGATGCGGTGGACGCCACACTCTATCTTGACCATGTGACGCTAGAGGTACTGGACGTGCCTACTATTCCATGAGCTGGGATTGTTGTTGTTTTCCAGTAGCTAGTGCGTGGTATTAAAAGTTAGTTGCACCTGAACCGGACGGGTCCAGTCCGGGATATGTATCAGGTGCAACTCTTTTTTTGAGAGCGGTCGCGGTTCGGAGCCTTGGAGGGCCGAGATCGGGCTGGAGCTGGTATCTTACTGCGGCTGGCGATAAAAGCTTGATAAATGAGACAAAAAGTATTGAAAATACAGTTGGTTCGCGGCTAATAGTAGAAGGAATTTTTCGACGGACAGGCAATTCACTAGAATGAGCAAACTGCGCGATCGGCTGTTTACAATACTGACGGGGATCAACCTGCTCCTGGGCGTAGGCCTGGGAGTTATTTATTTTGCGATCTGGGGTATGGCGGGCGTTGAGGAGCGGGTTGATAAGTACCTGGAGGTTGGGGGTGAGAGGTTCTGGATTTGGATGTCAGTGGTCGTTGCGTTTTCGGTAGCGCTTTTTGTCGCTACGTATTTGTTGAGTTTGGATGTGCACCGCAAGCAGCGGCCACGCACGCGGCTGTATCTCCTGGGGCTTGGGCTTTCGGCCCAGGCCACGGGTTACATTGCGGGAAACCTGGGGAGCGATGTCTACGCTATTGAATATCTGCTGCTCAGCGTGGCGATTCTGGTTGTTGGGCCGCTGGTAATATTCGGATTTGAATTTGTGGTTGGTCGTGCGGTCTACAGTGCGGGCCGATTGTTTTATCAGTTGGCCAGAACTCGTCTGGCAGCAGGGTTATTGCATGGGTCGCTCTGGTTTGATCCGGGTGCGTTGGCGACAAAGAGATATTATGGACTCACGCTGTTGCAGCTGGGGCGTGCGGCTGAGGCGATTGAGGCTCTCCGCACGTTGTTTGATGCGGGGGTGGTTGACGATGAGATTCTCAGAAGCCTTGGCAGCTTGTACAAACAACAGGAGGATATTCAGTCGGCGATCGCATGCTACGCGCGCCTGCTCGAGCTCAATCCCAAGGAGCGCAGCCTGTTGCAGGAATTGACCCAAATGTACGAAACCGACGGACAGGCGGATCAGGCGATTGCAGTTCTGGAGCAATATGGCGATCCACAGAATCTGAATGATCTGGTGAGGCTGCAGAAGCTGTACTATCAGCGCGAGGATGCGAAAGCGAAAGAGCTGTGCGGAGCGATTGCGCGGTGCGAAGGGCCGCCGTACGCGCAGGCGTTGATGTGCTATCGCGAGATGCTCCTGCGCCATCCGCACGATATAGAGCTGCTGGAGCAGGCGGCACGGTATTGCCTCGAGGTGAGGCACCAGGAAGAGGCCGCGGGTCACCTGGAGCGGATCGTCCAGGTTGTACCAGAGCGTGAGGGTATTCGAGAGCAGCTGCTTACGATTTACCGTGATCAGGCGAAATATGAGAAGATGGTGCCGCATCTCAGTTTCATGCTTCAGGGCGAGAAGCCCAAGGCGGGCTTGCTGAGCGAGTATGGTGAGGTGCTGGAGCAGAACAAGGAATTTGATGAAGCGCTGCGGTGGATGCAACACGGAAAGGATCTTTACCCTCTGGATTATCGCTTTCCATATCGGCTAGCATCGCTGCATTATGAGCTGAAAGACTACGTGGCTGCGCAGCGGGAAATCACAGCAGCCCTTGCGCTCGTTGACGAGGGCGAGCGTAGTCAGCTCACCATATTGCATACGAAGATCAATGGCGCGATTCTCAATCGGGAGCTTCAGGCGATCGAGCAGGAAATCGCCAAAGATCCAGACAATCTGGCGCTTCGCTTCCAGCTGATTGAAAAGCTCACGGCTAATGCGTATGTTGAGCGCGCGGCTATGGAACTGGATAATCTGCTGTATAAGAATCCCGAGCTTAAAGGGCAGGTGATGGAGCAGCTGTCGCAGCTCATAGTGAAATATGATCGAACCTTCTTGCTGCTAAACTATCTGGCAGATCTCTACCTAAAGGATCGCAATTGGGATAAGGTGCTGGATTTTTACAGGATAATGGCACAGCAGTCGCTCCATCCGATAGAAGTATTGCGTGAAGGCTGCCGCAAGATCTTGAAGATCAATCCGACATATCTTCCTGCGATCAAGACGCTAGGCCAGTTGATGAAAGAGAGTGGTGATCTGCAGGGGATGATTGACTATTACACGCGAGGCATTGAGGTGGATGCGGCGCAGATGGGTGATGTGGCGCAAGATTTGTTCGATGCGTATTATTCCCTGAAGCAGTATGAGAAGGCAGGGGAATTTGGCGCTGAAGCGATTGAGCACGACCCTCATCGCCTGGATAACTATAAGAAGCTGGCGCGCACGTACGAGCATCTCAAGCGTTATCGCGACGCTCTGCTGACTCTCGACAAGGCAAAGCGGCTGGATACACAGGATCGCGAGCTCTATGAGCTCATGAAGAAGATGGATCGTCAGCTTAAGGAAGAGCGTGCGTTGGAACTGCGCGATTTGCTTGATCGTGAGCCGGACAACGCTGAGTATCATATTGAGTTGGCAGACCTTTGTAGCTTTTTTGGGCGCTATACCGAGGCAATTCTGCACTATCAGAAAGCGGGGCAGCAGGCGCTGCTGGCGAATATCTGCAAGGCGAAGCTGGCATGGTGCCTGGCAAAGAAAAGGATGACTGATATGGCAGAAGAGAGTCTGGCAGAGGTGAAATTGACTATCGATGATCCGGACGAACTGGCGGCTATTAAGAATATTATGTATGACATTGGCTTTCTCTATGAAGAGGAGCACATGCCTAGCAAAGCACTACGGATGTATAAGCGAGTGTTCCGGATTGATGCGGGATTTCGCGACGTTGTGGAGCGGATAGAACGGTTAAGTCAGTAGCGGTGGATGCATCGAAGAGAGGGATGGTTCGGCGCAGGCACACAGGAAAGTAGAGAGTACAGAATAAAAAGAAATATCAAACCACAACGGCACGACGCGCAAAATTCAGAATAAGAAAGCGCACTGTCATAACTTACATATTCTACATCGCACGCAAAGACGCCAAGAACGCAAAGTTCATGTTGTCTTCGCGACTTTGCGGCTTTGCGTGAAGCCTTAATCAGCCATACGGTCGCACGAATATGATCCTCTGAGTAATAATTCTTTCGTAGTGTGCGTAGTGTGCGTTGTGTCGTAGTGGTTAATGCTCCATAGGCGCACATTTTGATAGCGTCTCGAAGTATGCGGATGGTGCGTTATTGTTATTGCAGGTTGCAGGAACGGCTGCTGATGGGAAGCGGCTCAAAGCGCTGAGGCTATGTGTGGAGGAGACGAATGAAGGCTGAAGAATCTGCAGGTTATCAAGATGCGTGTGAAGTTTCGGTGGTGATGCCGTGCCTGAATGAAGAGGAGACAATTGGCGAGTGTATTCGCAAGGCGCAGCAGGCATTTCGCGAACATCATCTGCGCGGCGAAGTGGTGGTCTGTGATAATGGGTCGCAGGATCGCAGCGTGGATATATCCCGGCAGCTGGGTGCCCGCGTGGTGTTTCAAAACAAGAAGGGCTACGGCAACGCCTACCTTAAAGGCATCCGAGAAGCGCACGGGCGCTACATTGTGATGGGCGACTCGGACAATACCTATGATTTCTCTGCGCTACTTCCCTTTATCGAGCCGTTGCGCCAGGGCTACGATATGGTAATGGGGTCGCGGCTGCGCGGAACGATTTTACCCGGCGCCATGCCGTGGTTACACCGCTACATCGGGAACCCGTTTCTTTCGCGGTTTCTCAACGTGCTGTTCAAGACCGGGATTTCAGATTCGCATTGCGGGATGCGCTCGTTCACGCGCGAAGCATTTGAGAGAATGAAGCTCATGACGCCGGGGATGGAGTATGCCTCAGAGATGGTCATTAAGGCATCGCGTGCAGGTTTGAAGATTGCCGAAGTACCGATAACATACTATCCTCGCAAGGGAACGTCGAAGCTGCATTCGTTTCATGATGGGTGGCGGCACATGCGGTTTATGCTCATGTATAGTCCGACCCATTTGTTTCTGGTACCGGGATTTCTGGTTCTTCTGGTGGGGTTGCTGCTGCTTATTGCGCTCTACCCAGGGCCGATCTGGACTCCGTGGCATACGTTTGACGTCCATTTCATGGTGCTTGGCAGCGTGCTGGCGATCCTGGGATACCAGATAATTAATCTGGGGCTGTTTGCCAAAGCAATTTCGTTTACGCGCGATTTTGTGGTTCGCGACGAATTCATTGAGCGTTTTTATCGGGTGTTCACCTTGGAGAAGGGCATCTACCTGGGGTTGGTTCTTCTGCTCATCGGACTGGTGCTGAATGGACTGGTGCTTTATAGCTGGATCAGGACTCATTTCGGACCTCTCCATCAAATGCGCGAGGCGCTGGTGGGGATGACGTTCATTATCCTGGGATTCCAGACGATCTTCTCGTCGTTTCTGCTGAGTATGGTGCGGATCAAAGAGGACGAATGACCCGTGGACGTCCTGGTGATTAACGAGCCGTTTGTGAAGGATTTCTGCCGCACCCAGCGGTGGGCTGCGCGCACTCGTGGCCGCGTGCTTCGCGCACCTGACTGGCTTGCGTATGCTACGGCCGTGCTCGAGCAGGATGGGCTGGAGGTCAAGCTGTACGATTTCCCTGCACTGAACTGGGACAGGGAGATGCTGGGCCGAGTTGTTACTACGCATCGGCCTCGGTATATCGTCCTGGATGCTACGACGCCTTCGATTTATTCTGACATTGAGTGTGCCCGCCTGTGCAAGGAGAAGTGCGATGCGGTGGTGATTATGGTTGGGCCGCATTGTTCCGCCCTGCCTGAGGAGACCTTGCGAGAGGGTGCAGGCGCCGTGGATGTGGTGTGTATTGGGGAGTATGATTATACGGTGCGCGACGTGATTCGCCACTATCCGCGGCTGGATGAAGTGGACGGGATCTGCTTCCGGACAGATCAGGGTGACGTGCAGCGTACATCACCTCGCCCCTTAATTGCTAATCTCGATGATCTTCCGTTTCCCGCATGGCATCATCTGGATCTGATGAAGTATTTTGACGGAGGGAAGCTTCATCCGTACATTGACATAATTTCAGGGCGCGGCTGCCCAAACCGCTGCATCTTTTGCCTGTGGCCTCAGGTGATGCATGGCACGCGCTACCGTCTGCGCTCGCCCGAAAATGTGGTGGATGAGATGCAACACGATATTTCTCTCTGCCCGCAGGTGGTGCGCGGTGGTGAATTCTTTTTTGAGGATGATACGTTTACAGTGGATAAAGAGCGCGCTATGCGCATCTGCGAGGAGATTCTCAGGCGCGGATTGAAGATTACATTTTCTGTGAATGCACGGGTTGATACGGCGGATGAGGAGCTATTCAGGCTGATGAAACGCGCTGGATGCCGGGAGCTGCTGGTGGGGTTTGAATCCGGTGATGATGAGATGCTGAAGCGGATGCACAAGAACGCCACGGTGGAAGATGCGCGGGAGTTCGTAGCGATTGCGAAGAAGGCACGGCTGGACGTGCATGGGTGCTTCGTGTTTGGGCTGCCGGGCGAGACAATTGAGACGATGGACCGCAGCATTGGTTTTGCCCTGTCGCTTGGGCTGCATACAGTGCAATTTGCGGGAGCCGTGCCATTTCCGGGAACTGAGTATTACGAATATTGTCGGAGCAAAGGACTGATTAAAGCGCGACGCTGGGACGAATGGCTGCATGCAGGTGAGCAGGCCGGCGTGATCGAGTACGCGGGGTTGTCGAACGAGCTGATTAATAGATACGTGGATAAGGGGCTGAAGAAATTTTACTTCCGTCCGCACTATATGATTCGATTTTTGTTTCAGACGCGCAGCCGTAGCGACCTTTACCGCAAGCTGCGCGGAGCACGTAATTTCATCGCGTATTTGCTTGGCCTGGATCGCGAAAAGAGCGCAACCAAGTAGCCGGTGGTGATTTCATTCGCCGCGGCGAATGAAATCGCCCGTAGGGAAAGGTTTAGGAGGGGAGCGCGAGGGGTAATCCTTTTTCC
>CAZVVA010000124.1:0-11412 GCA_964630455.1 uncultured Candidatus Sumerlaeota bacterium | reverse complement strand
GTACTACATTGCTGTTCCAACGGAGAAGCTGCCTGAGATCGTGCTCGGTGACTACGAGGTTGAGGTGTATCAGGATAGGAAGCGGATAGAATCGTTCACCAATCGCACGGCAGAGCCCGACTTCCCGTTGCCGGGTCAGAGCTCTTTTATTCGCTATAAATACGTGGGCCAGTTTCGCAATATCCGATTGGCGCGCCTGGAGCTCGTGCCAATCATGTCAAGGTCAACGGGGAAAAAGCCTGCGTTGCTCGTCTTCACAACTTTAACCTTCAAACTGCAGTTTCCATATTTGCCAAAGGAAGCGGAAGCAGCTGAACGCGATCTCCTGACGGAGAAAATACTCTCTCATGTTGTGTTGAATGCCGACTGCTTTGAACACTTTGCAGACCGCAGCCCAAAAGGCTTGTCCGAATTACTTGTGGCTAAGGCCTGGGCGGACAAGGTCAATGACGCATTGACATCTGGGCCAGTGCTGAAGATTGTGGTCGAGCAACCCGGCGTATACGAGCTAAATTATTATGAGCTTCGAAAGGCAGGCATCGAGCCAGACATTTTGCGCCCGGACCGTCTGAAACTCTATCATGATGGAAAAGAGATCCCGATTGTCGTTGAGGCGAAACTCACTAACACCTTTTCTCACGATGATCGGATTTATTTCTACACCCTACCGTTTGATCACACCAAACGGCCACAGGATTCCTACTGGCTATTAACGGAAACAAAGGAAAGCGTACCTGCGCCAAAGCGCCTTAAGCCAATTGTGAATTATGATATCCGTCTTGCATCCCCCGAGGTGATTACCACAGGCATGGCAACTGTTGAACAATTTAAGCGACAGTTTTACTATCACCGTCTCATTCAGCCCTTTTATCTCGACAGGTGGTATTGGGAAGAAATTGCGGTTGGGCATTTTAAAGAGTTTACTTTTGAGCTAGAAGCCATCTCGTTTGATGAAAAGGCGTTTGACCTCACATGCTATTTTGCAGGAAAAGAGCAACGCAAGACGAACTATTGTGCCATCTATCTAAATGGCGCGCTCGTTAATTCAATCGAATGGAGGCCGCTGCAGAATTACAAGTATGAGGAAAAAGTGCCAGTGAGCTATCTGCGAAATGGTCTGAACCGCTTGGCCATATATGTGCCAGAGACAGAGAATGAGGATCTGGCTCCAAATATTGTCTTTAAAGGATTCACTGTCACCTACGTGCGCCAGCTGAAAAGCGAGAAGAACGCGCTCTCCGTAACGATTAAACCGCCAGTAAGCGGCAGCCCATATCGTTTTTTTCTTTCCGGATTTAGCCCCCGCGAAACATTGATTTTTAACGTTACCGATCCTCAGAGTCCCATTCTCTATGAGCCTTCCTCCTATTACCATGATAAAAAGGCAGGCATTATCTGGGTTGATCAGATCGCAGGCGAGGCGCGTTACGAGGTGGTTGGTTCTGACTCAGCAAAGCTGCCAGTTGCTATCCAGCGTATCGCGCCTATTGAGATCTGCCAGCAGAATAACCGGGTCGACTATTTGATTATCACACATCCACGATTTCTGGAGGCACTCAAGCCATTTGTGGAGGCACGACGCCAGCAGGGATTGTGCGTACATACAGCCACCGTGGATGAGATCTACAATGCGTTCAACTATGGGAATAAAGATGCGCGAGCGATAAGAAAGTTCCTCAAGTATGTCTACTCCCAATGGGCTTCACCACGCCTGACGTATGTTTTGCTGGTAGGCGAAAGCAGCGACTATGTAGGTCCGCCGAGTGAATTACCGGCAGACGCACAGGAGGACTTAGTACCCGTTATGGGATTCGGCGATACTACTGTAACCGTCCGGGCTGATAATCAATATGCCACTGTGAGCGGAGATGATGATCTGCCCGATCTTCTCCTTGGTCGGTTTTCGGTAAATACTGCCGAGGAGCTCACGGGGATTATTGAAAAAACTCTGAGCTATAAGCAGAGTTCCAATGTGGGAGAATGGGGTAATCAGCATCTCTTCGTGACGGACGATGAGCCCGAATTTGCACGTATTGCAAATAATGTGATTGAGGATACGTTTCCGATTTCTGCTGAGACGATACGGCTGTTTCAACAGAATTTTCCTTACAGCAATTTCTACCGCATCTGGCAGCGCAAACGAAGCCGAGCTGCAACCGAGGCGCTGATTCAGCAGATTAACGATGGCGTGGTGATCATGAACTATTTTGGCCACGGCGGTCCCAATATCTGGTCGGGCGAGCGCCTGTTTCACTTCAAGGAGGTCGAAGGGCTGCATAACCGCATGGCTCCGATATTTCTTACCTGTTCGACGTGTGACACCGCGTGGCTGGATTATCCTGTGGGTGCGATCCGGTCTAGTCTGGCAGAGCGCTTTCTCAAACACAAAGAGGGAGCGGCAATTGGCGTTTATGGCCCATCCACAGGGGCTAGCTCTTCAGACCACGAGATTTTGGTTCGCACGCTGTACGAGGGCTTTTTCGACTTAGGGTTGCGCAGAATGGGCGAGTTGACTCTCTATTCCAAAGTGCACTACGCGCTTGAGAAAGGAAACAAGCACGTGATCGACCAGTTCTTGCTGCTCGGGGATCCCTGGCTTTCTCTTTCTCCACCTAGAAAGTCGTTCTCGCTGAAAGTTACTCCTGGGGTTGTCAACCAGGAAACAAGTGCAACACTCCACATAACGGGCGCGTGGAAAACTCCGTTCTGGGGCCAGGCGAAGGTGATGCTCCGACGAGGCACGGAAGAAGATGCCACAGTGCTGGCCGACAAGGTGCGTGTCTTTAATGGGCACATGTCGTACGAGCATGAGCTTCCCACTGGGCTTCCCGAAGGACGCTACACTATACTCGCCTATGCCTGTAACTTTCCGGAGGAATACGATGGCCTGGCCACGGCAGATTTTGAAGTGGTCAAGCCGAAGCTCGCGCTTGACGTGTCTTATAGTCCACTTCCGGACCCGTGTTTTCAGCCAAATAAAAGAGTGACATTTGACTTTACTCTGATGAATGAGAGCAAAGTTGCGTTGCCCGAGGTTTCGCTGCGCGTCACTAATCCTGAATTTCCAGATCCGATTCTTGCAAAGACATTTCCACTTGATCCGAAAGAAAAGCAGACATTTTCGCTAGGCTGGAATTCTACACCCGGCTTTCACCACCTTATTATTGAGGCAAGGCATAGCAAGCAGACTAAAGAGAGCAATGGTGTGACCAAGCATTTGTTTCTGCCAGTTAGGGTACCCAGACAGCAGGCCGTTCTGGTGGCACATCCTGATGAAATCACACCGGTGCCGAAGCCTTTATACACGGATTCGCTCCCGGAATTTGTAGTTCATCTTTACAACCTGGGCGACCGGGCAGCGGAGAATGTGTATTGTGGGCTCCAGCTGGGCGATGTAGTAATCCTGGGCGCAATCGAGAAGATCGAGAGACTTGATCCGCAGAGTAGCCGGGAGTTGCGCTTTCAAACGATCATTCCCTTTCCTCAAGGGCGGTTTGGCCTGAAGTTCTTTGTTAAGACCTATGAGGCGAGCACGGATGATTATATTACCATTCTGGAGGTACCAACGTTTGTAACCGTCCTGGCGATGCCGGATCTAACGGTTGATCCCGAATCAATCAAGTTCCACAGCAATCAATTTTTAAACGGGGAAACAATTTTTATCACGGCGACCGTGCGGAACATTGGGAGCCGAGCCGCAGAGGGCTTCCTCGTCGAGGCATTTGAGAGTGTTCCATGGGATCGCACCAAGATTGCCTCAAGCTTTTACCATGCGCCGAATCTGTATATTGACCGCCTGGGGCCAGGCGAGGAGACTGAGATGACCATTCGCTGGGATCGGTTTGGGCTGCCGGGAGATTACACGGTCTATGTGATTGCCAATAGCACAAAAACTATAAAAGAGGCCGACTACGCAAACAACATGGCTTCGAGAATGGTGCACATTAAAAAGCAGGGAAACATCGAGATCGCCTTGCAGGACGTCCAGACTTCCAGCAAAGCCATTCGCCGCGGCGATGAGGTCAATATTACCTATACGATTCGTAATACCGGCGATCTGGATGTCGGTCCTTTTGAGGTTATCATGGAGGAGCAGGCGCCCAATGAACGCAAGCGTCCGTACGGACCTCCCATTGAGATCAAACTCATAAAAGCCCACGAGGAGATTACCCAATCAGTTCTTTGGAAGATTGACAGCTATAAGAACGTTTTCTCCGTTTCGGCAAACGCGGAGAAGGAGATAGATGAGCTGAATTACGGGGACAATTCTATTGACATCGTATTTGACTACATCTGTGGCCTGCACGACCTTGATCCGGTGGGTAAGGAGCAGTATAGCTGCAGAACTCTCTTCCCCTTGGGTCGCAAAGAGATGGTGCAGGTCAATCCCGCCCTGGAAGTTTATCCTACCAGCTTGCGGAATGCTTCCGGACACGTAATTGATGTGGATCCCAGGTACGCACCTCGCTATGAGGCTCCGACCGCCACAGAGGCAGATCCGCTGCACGACAACAGGTGGCATTTTGCGACCAAGTGGTTGGAATCCTCTCCCTACGAGAATGCGCAACCGATCACGCTTAGCATTCCACTACCTGAAGAGGATCAGACCAGTCTGTATGATGTGTACATTTACGTGCAGACCAATCGGAATTACAAAGGGTATCAGGCGTCCAAAATACGGCTTAAGATTGAGGATGAGAAAGATTTTCAGCTCTATAGTTACATTGATGATAAGTTGCCGTGGAAGACAGTGAAATACTATTTGGGACGCTATGACGTGCATGATCATTACTTTGACGTAACGATTGATGATGTGGAGGACAACTACTGGACGGTTGTCCACCATTTTTCGTTTGTACCAGTCAAAGCGAAGTTCACCTCGCCAATCGTTGACCTGGGCCGCATAAAGAAGCGGAGTGTTAGGCTGGCTTTTCGAGCGTATGAAACCAGACCACCGGGAACTGCAGTGCGCTACCGCGTGCGGTTTGGCACCGTGAAGGGGAAGGGCGTCTCCTGGCAACCGTGGGAGCAAGTGCCGTTAAACGAAAAAAGGGAAAGTGCGGAGCTGCCCCCTAAGGGTCAGCTGGTACAATGGGAAGCGGAACTGTTTCTATCGCCAACCCAGTATCCGGTCATTAAGGATTTTCATATCGCTATGTCGCGCACTGGTACTGGCGCAGTGCACGCGGGTAATTCTATTTACGGGATAGAGGATCTGGAGGCACTCAGCAGCTCGCGGTATGGCTATCAGACGCTTTTCCCAAGAGGCAATACAGAACTTGTGGAGGTCAGCCCTGCACTGGAAATTTATGCCGCCAGTTTACAGAATGTACCAGGGCATCTGATTGACGTAGATCCCAAGTACGCCGTGGACGAGATACATCAATTGCCAGAAGATAATCGTCTGTACGATGACCTGTGGCATTTCGAGGCCAAGTGGCTTGAAGCTTCTCCACATGAAAAGCTAGAGCCAATTTCCCTCAGCATTCCCCTCCCTGAAGAGGATGGGACCACAGTCTACGATGTGTACATTTACACGCAGACGGATTGGAACTATAAAGGGTATCCGGCATCCAAGGTGAGACTTAAGATCGAGAATGAGGAGGAATTTTATCCCCACGACTTTAGTACTGATGAGTTGCCGTGGAAGACGGTTAAGTACTACCTGGGACGCTATGACTTGCGTGATCGCTTCTTTGACGTGACGATTGGCACTGCTGAGGGTAATTACTGGGTGATTGTTAACCATTTTGAGTTTGTGCCAGCAAAAGGTAAATTTATCTCGCCGGTCGTGGATTTTTCCGCACTCAGACAGCGTGGTACGCGGGTGGCTTTTCGAGCGGAGGAAACCAGACCACCGGGAACTGCAGTGCGCTACCGCGTGCGATTCGGCGCCGTTAAGCAGGAGGGCGTCTTCGTCTCCTGGCAACCGTGGGAGGAATTGCAGTTAAACGAAGAAAGGGAAAGTGCGGAGATGCTCCCTAAGGGTCATCTAGTACAATGGGAAGCGGAACTGCTGTTGTCACCAGTGGCGCATCCGGTAATCAGGGACTTTCAGATGAAAATCCACTAGGCCTGCCGTGTTAGTATGGCGGCCGGAAGTCAGCAACGCAAATCTAATTTGTGCCCGAAGAATTCTTGATGTTGTTCTTCGGCACAAGGGCTATGTCATAATGAATCAGAAGACTCCTCAAGGATTGTCAACCCAAGTTGGCGGGCGACCAGGGCGCCTCGCAGCGGATCTGAAAAAGATTCTGCCACTCTGGGGTGCAATTATTCTCCTCTCTCTATTGGCGATTTCCTTGCTTAAGTCCTATGACATCCGCATAATTAATTTTCTCGAATACTCCGATGTCAGTCCCTACCGACTGGCTGAGGCCCTCGAACTTGAGGCGCAGAAGTACGTCCTGCGATGCCGGGAGAAGCTTGCGGCACTTGCCCGGCACCATGCTGCTGATGCTTCCCTAAAGGACGACCCGGATCTGGCGCGGGCAAAGCAGCTTTTGCTGAAAAGCTTGGAGCTTATCCCTGAGAAAACCCATCTCTACGTCGTACTGGCAGAGCTGGCTTCCATGGAAGGCGACGTGGCTGCCTTTCACCTTTATTCCGGGATGGACCGCGCTGCCAACGGATATCCAGAGGAGGCACTGCAGGAATTTGACGAGGCGCTGGCGGTGAATCCCCGTTTTGTGCCAGCTCTGGAGGAGAAAGCGGCTGTACTGATTGCCAGCCGCGCAATGGCTGAGGCCAAAGCGGTGATAGATCAACTCCTGGGCGTTGATCCGCAGAATAGCGACACGTTCTATCTTCGCGCACGATTAGCTGAAAAGGAAGGCGACATCCAGGGCGTTGTCCAGGCACTCGAAACGAGCGTACAGCTCGATCCGGCGAATATCAAAGCAGTGAAGTTGCTTGGCGATTACCTGGTCGGACAGAACAGGGCTCAGGCAGCTATTGACCTCCTTCGTCGCACACAGGATCTTGCGCCGCGCGATGCAAACCTCAGGCATCGCCTGGGACTCATCCTTTTTAGCCAGGGCCAGTATAAAGACGCATTGAAGGTTCTGAAAGCGGCAAACGAAATTGAAAAATTCAGTCCTCCCCTCTACTTTGATCTGGCGCGATGTTACAAGAAGCTAGGCCAGGACAGGCTGGCCCGGATTGCCCTTGAGAAAGCCATTGAGATTGATCCGAGTTTTGCCGACCGTCTTCTCTTTCCCGAGAACACTACACAATAGGCTCCCACATAGTTTTAGATTTCAGCCCCCCAAATCTCTCATTTGCATTTAAGTAAAAGTACGGAAACCGAGGGAACCAAACGCACGGAGAAGCATACGCAGGCTGGGATAGTCGCAGGCGTAGCACAGGAAGGGACGTTTGAGCTCAGCAGAAGTGAGCGCGGATCTGGTTCGTCAGGCTGCAGTCAGGAGTCGTGCTGGCGATTGGGTAATTGCTCTGCGAACCAGCGGATATGTTATTCCGATGCTTAGAAGCACTGCAAAGAGAATCCCGACGATTACCATGAGAATTGCAAAGACGAATATCTGATCAGGCACGTAGTACAGTGGAGGCATGGCCTTGAGGACTAGGCTATTGGCCAGGCGCGCAAGTGCAGCGCTCACCGCTGTGCCTAGAATTCCGCCGCTCGAGCCGATCAGCGCCGCTTCTACCGCATATACCACAAGTACGACCCGGCGCGATCCCCCAACGGTTCGCATCAGTCCGATTTCTCTCCGCCGCTCAATCAGAATCAGTGTGAACGTGTTCACCATTGCGTTCAGGCTGATCAGCAGGACGCAGCCGGAAAAGAAAAGTATCAGTCCTGTTACGATGTTGGCTATCAATCGGAACCGGTCAAGAATGTCCTTGTTCGACTCCACCTGTAAACCAAGGGATTCGAGCTTCTGGCGAACCTGTGGTGCGGTGTTCAGCGATGTAAGGGCGACGTGCGCGTGCGTGTACTGTGTAGTGTCGTACCCATGGTACCAGCGATTGAATGTCTTCACGTATTCCAAGGGAATAATCAGGCCCAGCAGATAGGTGTTCGGTGTGAAGCCGACCACTTCGCAGGTTACGGATTGTACTTTTCTACCCGGGCTGAGTTCCGCCAGGGTTGACTCTCCCAGGATTAAATCAAACGTTCGACCAATCACGGCAGCCGGGTTAAATTGGGGCAGATTCTGGCTCCGAGCATAGCCTGCATTGTATATGTCAATAAAATATTGTGAAATCAGCACAGGGATAGGAAGGTTTAGATCTGCATCATAACGAAATTCTTTCCCTGGTGCCAGGTCATTGGCCACCATTTCTCCTGGAACTCCGTTGACTACAACATCTGTACTAATGACAGTGCCAAAAATGCTCCCTTCGGCACGAGTTGGAAAGCTAATGGTGAGCTGCGGCGCCACGTAATCCACACCCGGCATTGCGCGAATCGTGGTAATGGTCTCTTCGGTGATTTGCGTGGTATCAACCCGCACAAGGCTGATATCTGCGGTTTGTGGAGAACCGATCAGAATCCGCTCAGGAAAGGCCCGATTAATTTTTTGCAGGATGTGAATTTGAATACCGAGCGCGAGGGCAATGCTCATACATAATATGCCCACCGCGACGGCCATACTGAGAACAGCTAAGGACGTTCGGAGCCTTTTCCGTGCCAGATTTTGGTGAACGATGTATAGATAGTTGCGTATTTTCATGGCGATGTGCCTGCCGAGAGAACCGTATCACATTCGCATTGAACTATGTGAGGCTACACGACCATCCGCAGAATAGGTTTTTGCAACGGCAGAGTTTTGCTATCCAGAACTACCGATCCAGTAAGGCCTCTCTCCTCCCCTATCTGATAATCACCCTAATGCAGTGGTAATTGACCCTTTGGCCAGCTGGAGCTGGCGCACGTCGTTTTGCGTAAAATAGATATTCCGCTTCGCTCCCTCTGATTTGTCTGTTACAAAGACGTGCACCACTCTTCTTTAGGGGATCTTTTTATATTGCCATATACTCTTATTTTTTAGTACTCTCCAGTTTCTTCCATCATATCTATACCAATTTCCTGTTTTGGTTCTTCTTTGTGTTGTTGGTTTGATCCTGAGATTTGCTATTAGCATCATTTCGTTCCTTGCTTCGTATATCTTATAATCTATTTTGTCTTGTGGCCTGATTCCATCTCTAATGTATTTTTCTATTCGATGCCCATGTTCATTACAAATTATAGCTGTTCCTCCTCCGCCTTTTTTCTTACCCCACTCAACGTTTTTTCCGTTTATATGCAGTATGAAGGTATGATTGCGCGACCCATCAGGGAGTGCCATTGCCAAACTACTATTAACTTGAAAGGTATAGTCATTGTCTACATCAAAACGCGGATTGATGATAAGATCCAGAGGATTTCCATACCTATCATTGACGTATTTACTTATACGGTTATATTCATAGTCAAAGTCAATGCATGTGAGAACGGAGATTATTCCATACCTTGTTTTGAGAACGAGAGCCTTGTTGCCTTGCTTCAATCCCCCCCCATTGCCTTCTTCCATTATAGAACAATGGCACTTTGCATAAGAGCAGCTTTTCCCATCTATGATTATTTCACAAACATTACGATCATATTTATCATAAGAACTTCCACAGACTATCATTATGTCTTTGTATTTATCCTTTATTTCCTTGGCCCATTCTTTTGCAAAACTTAGCTCAGGAAAGGCTATTATGTTCACCCTTTCTTTTTTAGCAATTTCCAGGGCCGTAAAAACCTTTTTTTTAATTCTGCCTTTTTGCGCTTCTTTCAACCTATACGGGAAGCTTTCAGTAAGAGCGAAATCTAACTGAACGAGACATACCTTCACCCATTCTTTTTCTGGATCAGCTACTTCGAAAGATTGTATCTCTACCTCGCTTTCAATTCTTCTTTCTATAGCTTTTAAAGGAAAGGCTTTACCTTTGATTTTGCGAGTAATCTCGGCGGTTAAGTCGCCGTTCAGCACATATAGAGATCCTGCCAATACCCTTAATAATACCTGTTGTGTTGTCTTAGGAATATCTTGAAGGCTAGCATATTTTCTTAGCCTCTTTACAAAACTTTTAAGAAAATCGGTTGATGCAGCGAATTCATCAAGCTTCCACTTTTCAAAAACTCTTTTTGCGCGATTTAATTCTTTTAAATTCACATTCCTAAAATGTAATGCTGCCGATAGTGCAGTAAAACAGATTCTTTTGCTATCCAAAAGATCTTTTACGTCCAGCGGCATTCTTACCTTCTTAGATTCTTTGATAATCCTTTGTATGGATTTACAAATACCCATAGCCTTTTCTTTTACTTCCCTTAAGCTCCTGCTAGCGAGACACCTCATAAATCTTTGATCTAAGGGAGTCATTTTGGACATTAATTTTGACGCACCTATTGCCAGTAGCTGATATTGACGCGCCTTTTGAGCATCATTTTTCATGTCTCTATTGGATAACAGCTCCTTTGCGGTTGCCAATTCGTCCTCCGCTTCGTTGTACTTTCGTGCGTTCAAAAAAGCAATGCCCTTATTAAAATATGCCTCAGCATCGTCTGGATTTATCTTTATAGCATTGTCGTAGCATTTGACTGCCTCATCGTACTTTCCAAGATCGTCAAGAGAAACACCTTTGTTAAACCATGCCTTATCGTAGTTTGGTTTTATCTTTATAGCGTTGTCGTAGCATTTGACTGCCTCAGCGTACTTTCCAAGATTTCTCAGAGTCACGCCTTTGTTATACCATGCCTTATCGTAGTTTGGATTTATCTTTATAGCCTTGTCGTAGCATTTTACTTCCTCGGCGTACTTTCCAAGATTTGCCAGCGCAGCGCCTTTGTTAAACCATGCCTCAGCATCCTTTGGATTTATCTTTATAGCCTTGTCGTAGCATTTTACTTCCTCGGCGTACTTTCCAAGATTTGCCAGCACAAGGCCTTTGTTAAACCATGCCTTAGCACGCTTTGGATTTATCTTTATAGCCTTGTCGTAGCATTTGACTGCCTCATCGTACTTTCCAAGATCATCCAGAGCCACACCTTTGTTATACCATGCCGCATCTTCTTTTGGATTTATCTTTGTAGCCTTGTCGAAGCATTTGACTGCCTCACCGTACTTTCCAAGATGATGCAGAGCCACGCCTTTGTTATACCATGCGTCGGCAAGCTTTGGATTTATCTTTATACTCTTGTCAAAGCATTTTAGTGCCTCATCGTGCTTTCCAAGATTTCCCAGAGCCACACCTTTGTTATACCATGCCTTATCGTAGTTTGGATTTATCTTTATAGCCTTGTCAAAGCATTTGACTGCCTCGGCGTACCTTCCAAGATGATGCAGAGCCACGCCTTTGTTAAAGCATGCCTTAGCAAGCTTTGGATTTATCTTTAAAGCTTCGTCGTAGCATTTGAAT
>CAZVVA010000123.1:0-11588 GCA_964630455.1 uncultured Candidatus Sumerlaeota bacterium | reverse complement strand
GTCATATAGGGTGGGTGAAGAATCTTCGGGCCTTTGGACGTGGCGAGATGCTGCGCAACGGAGTCGAGGCATTGCGCGATGCGATCTCCTTCGGCTACAGCGCTCATGATGGCCCAGCTCTGGGTGTTAAGAAAGATCTTGCCTTCCTTGCACCTGACCGAGCCGATTTTTGCGCCGGCATCATTCGTGCCGCGAATGTACCAGTGGCCATCCCAGCAATAGCGGTTGATTGCAGTCTTAATCTGGTCGTGCCAACGCTGATAGTGTGTCTTTTGTGGATGCTTGCATTGGACGAGCAACTCGATCATTTCTTTCAGTACGTAGCAAATAAACATAGAGCCCCAGACCGTCTCGCCCTTTCCTTCCCGGCCTAAATAATCCAGGGTGTCATTCCAATCGCCTGGACCGAACAGGAGAAGTTTACGAGGGCTGAGCCGCGTCAGGCTATAGTGGATTGCACCGAGCAAATGTTTCATGAGCGGTGCGTTGCCGCCATCCACGTAAGGCACTGGGCGCTTGAGGATCTCAAAGTCGCCTGTCTCTTTCACATACATACATGCGACAAATGGAAGCCATAGCGCAGTGTCCGAATGGCCGGTTTGCTCTCCGTCTCCGCTTGTCGGATGATAGCAGTGGAAGGTCTCGCCACTCTTGAATTGTTGCTGCGCCATCTCAAGAATCCGGTCGCGCACCCAAGCAGGGCGTGTGAGCAGAGGGCCGAGGCTATCCTGGCAGGAGTCGCGAAATCCACGGCCAAACAGCAGGCCGCCGTGGTAGTAGGAAGCATTGCGCGAACACTGGAACGCGACTTTGGCCTGGTATTGGTTCCAGCAATTCAGCATTAGCTGCATTTCCGGGTCAGGAACGCTCACCTGGACGGCACCAAGGTAGTCATGCATTTCTTCTTTCAGCCGCGAAAATGCTGCCTCAACGGTGTCCAGCTGCCTGTATTTCCCGACAAGATTTCGCGCATCTCGTTCCGGATGCTTGCAACCTACTACGCCGAGTAGGATCGGAAATACCAGCTCCTCGCCGGGCTTCAAGACAACGGGGATTTTTATGGCAGCCACGGCATCTCCGGCTGTAATTGCGCTGTTGTAGATGGTTCCAAGCTCAATGGCCCGTGGGTTCTGTTCCGAGCGCCACCGGCCGATGAACTGGGCTTTTGATCCATCAAACCCATCCACAGGCAATCCGGAGGCCATAAATGCCCACCTGTCCCAGGCCTGGTTGGACTGGCGCACAGTGGCGCGGTTGAATGTCACCAAGTACCGCTTAGTTGCCAGCAGTATCTCATCGTCCGCGAGAAAGCGTACTGTATTGAAATGCTGATCGTTCGGCTGATTGATCAGATCAACTAGCGCATGGCCCATACACAACTCAACGTAGGCATACAGGTCGAGCTCTTTCGTAGTATTCCCGGTATTGACCAGCTCGACCTTCCAGATTTCCAGATCATCGTCTGGGACAAAGTAGGTCAGTCGCGAGCGAATGTCGCGATAGCTTGACTCGATGATGGTGTAGTGAAGCCCATGACGGCAGACGTAGGAAGTCAGCGGCGTAAACGTGGGCTGCCATGTGGGTGACCAATAGCGGCCATCCGCGTTGTCTCGGATGTAGAGGTAGCGGCCTGGCCGATCAGGGGGCAGGCTGTTGTAGCGCCATCGGGTGATGCGGCCATCTCGTGGCGAAAGGTAATAACTATAGCCGCCGGCAGTATTTGAGATGAGACCCGTATATTTCCCGTTGGTGATATAGTTGATCCAGGGGGTGGGGGTATCAGGGCGTGTGATAACGAACTCGCGCGCCTGGGTGTCAAAGTATCCATATTTATTTGTGAGCCACTGCGAGAGGACTTGCGGCGAGGATACCTGAGAGTGATCATGCATTGCAGATGGACTCCGTGGTAATAGAAAGTATTAAGCGCACCTAACAAAAAGAACAATCAAACCACGACGGCACGACGCGAATGCGCCTAAGGCGCATTGAGAATTCAGAATGCAGAAACACGACCCGCCCGCCGCAGCGGGTCATCCCTACTTCCGTCTTAACCTTTTTGGACTGCGGTAGCGAAACGTAGTGAAGCTATCGCTTCGCTTGCGCACTCCAAAAATAATCAAAATATCAAACCAAGGACGGCAGGACGCGAATGCGCCTCCCGTCGTGTACGTTGTGTCGTAGTGGTTTATGCGCCTTAGGAGCATTAGAATTGCATTTTGATAGTGTCTCTAAGGCACTATAACTTGGCTCTTAAGTTCATTTGAATAGTTTTAACTTTTTGCACGGCTGTCAACAAGTTTTTCCCGTAACAGCAAGGCGAATGGTCCCCTTTTGCGAATGTCGGCGTTGTGGAGCGTTGTGTCCGACCAAATCAGCTGCTTCTTCCAGGGTGGCACCCGGGAGGTTCAATGCAGTGCTGGAACCTATTCTGGCTCACATGCAGGGATAATACGCTGGAATGAGAGAGGCAACTCAAGACCGTTTTCCTCGAGCAGGGCTCGGTCTCGAAGGATCACGGCAGGCATACCCTCTGCAACAATACGTCCACGATTCAGGATGATGCAGCGCGTGCACACCTCGAGCACCAGATCCAGATCGTGGGACGCCAACACCAGAGTTTTGCGACTTTGCTGAAGGAATGTAATCAGCTGACGGCGGTGTTTCGGGTCCAGATTGCTCGACGGCTCATCAATCACCAGGATTTCCGGCTGGACAGAGAGAATGGTGGCAATAGCGATGCGCTTCTGTTCGCCTGAGCTCAAATGAAACGACGAATGACGCTCGTAGTCCTGCATTTCCACCTCAGCCAGGGCCCGGTGTACCCGCTCATGAATTTCCTGGGCATCGAGTCCGAGATTGAGTGGGCCAAAGGCAACGTCTTCAAATATGGTTGGACAGAAGAGCTGATCCTGAGGATCTTGAAACACCAGGCCCACTTGCTGGCGGATGCGCTTGAGCGTGGCTTCGGACACCTCAACACCAAACACTTTCACCACGCCGTCACCTCGCTTAATACCATTGAGCTGCAGCAGGAGCGTTGATTTCCCAGCCCCATTGGGTCCGACCAGGGCTACCTTTTCGCCTTCATGCACCCGCAATGATACGCCATCGAGTGCTCGCGTGCCGTCGGGATACGTGTACGAGACATTCTGGACTTCAATTGCCATGCGCACTTGGGGAGGTTGGCACGTTGAATCAAACATAGAGGAGAGCTCCAAGCACCTTGATAATTGCCAGCAGTGTGAGAAACAAAGCTGCGAGAAGGCCGTCCGTAGTAGTCAAGCGCGGACGCTGCATTACGCGTACGGTTCCATCAAATCCGCGCGATGTCATTGCCTGGTAGATGCGTTCGCCGCGCTCATACGTGCGCAAAAAGAGCACACCCACCAGCTGGCCGAACGACGTCAGATTGCGCTGCCTCCGTAGACCAAAACGGCGCGCCTCATGCGCGGTCAGCATGCGCTCGGCCTCGTCAATCAAGAGGAAAATGTAGCGGTACATAAAGGAAAGGATCATAATCACCAGCCGGGGAACGCGAAACGCTTGCATGGCATGTAGAATCTGAATAAATGGTGTTGTAGCTGACAGCAAGATCATCGTGGCCAGCGCAAGATATGCCTTACACACGACGTTGAGAAAAATATAGATGCCTTCCTGGCTTATGCGCAGAGGAACGACGAAATGGCCTTCCCAGAGCGTGGTTCCCCCTTTCATGAACGGAAGAAAAATTGCAACCAGAAGGATGAAAGGAAAGAGAATGAGTGACTTCTTAATGATGTGCATCACAGGCACGCGAGAGATCAGAGTGAAGAGTGCGAGGAGCAGCGCAAAGAGGATAAATTCTGCCGGCTGCCGAGGAGGCGTCACTACAATAGCCACGAGTAGCGCCACTGCGCTCAACATTTTAATCCGTGCATCAAGACGATGAAGCGGGGTGTCGAGATCGCTATATTTGTCGAGAAAGTCATGGTGCATCGGTGGTGCGTCCTTCGTGCGCCGCTGACTTGCGCTGGGTCAGCCGGAGCAGACCATAGATGAATACCAGCACGAGAAAGAGTCCCACCAGCCCAGCGAGAAGCACGGCGAGAAAACTCGAGTGGATACCCGGGAATTCATAGTCTGGAATTACCGAAGGGACAACGGTCTGTTCATTCGAAAGAAAATTCAACTGGCTGGCGGTCTTTTCAAGTCCATCCGGAAGCGGAGAAGCAAATGGGGCAAGAAACAGGCCGATCACACAGAGCAGTCCAAAGCCAAAGAGGTATTCCCAGCGCGTGACCGAAGCTCGCTCGGTTGCAGGAACCACCGCATGCTTCTGGCGGTAAAGAGCTGCTAAGATGGCTGCTGTAATGAGTCCCTCACCTACGCCGATCAGCGCGTGTACCGACGTCATGACAATCAGACTTTGCTTGAGAGGTACGATGCCGGAAAACGCAAGTTCCATGGAGCAGACAGCGGCGCTGAGCACAACTGAGAACCATGCAGCGAGAAACGCACTGAGCGCGACGCGAAGCCTCCGCGGGAGAAGTCGCCAGAGCAGCTGGTAGACAAAATATCCGCTGAACACACCTACAAATGCCATGTTAAAGCAGTTTGCGCCTAAGGCCAGCAGCCCTCCGTCCTGAAAAATCAAACATTGAACCAGCAGCACTACTGTCATGACGAGCGCCGCCAGCCACGGTCCAAAAAGCACCGCCATCAGTGTCCCGCCCAATAAATGCCCTGAGGTTCCCCCACCCACGGGGAAATTAATCATTTGCGCGACAAAAACAAATGCGCCTACAGTAGCTGCGAGTGGAACAACGCGCTCTCGCACCTCGCGATTTGCCTGATGAACCACGACAGCCAACCCGATACCGGCAGCACCCAGGCAGATCATCCACGTCTTCGTATCCAAGAATCCATCAGGAATGTGCATTGGTAGTCTCTGATTCTCTCCCCTCGGCATCAAAGCCCGAAAGCTCTGCCGCCGGGCTTTGCGCTACAAGCTGCGCTTACGTTGAGCAGCAGGAAAGAGGGAGAAGGATAATTTTTTTGAAATAGTAACATCTATTGATGAAAAGTAACACGCAAGACTAATAAAAAAAGCCTTCTCAGCCAATTTGTCAATAGAAAATATTCTCAGCGCAGTGCTCGGCCGGTCGTGGTCATGGTAAATGTTGAGTGCTTCACGCCGCGCACGCTTTGCAAGCGTTCGGCCAGCATGCGCACCTCTCTGCTCTTGCCACGCACAACCAGCACCTCCAGACAGTTGTCGCGATCCAGATGCACATGGAGCGTTGAGATGATCGAGCCGCAAAATTGGTGTTGCAGATCGGTGAGACGCGCATTCAGCCCTGGCACATGATGATTATACACGACAGTGACGCTGCCCACGACCTCTTTGCCCACGGCCCACTCCCGCGAGACCAGCCTGTCGCGAATCAGATCGCGAATGGCTTCAGAACGGCTGGGATACCGGTGTTCCACAATGAAGCGATCAAATTGTCGGAGCAATGACTCTTCAAGTGACACTCCGAAACGAATCGTTTGGCTCATAACGGTTGTCTCCTTGTTTAATCCTGGAAATCGGCTGCGGCTGCGCGGCCAGGGCGTGCGTAAGGCATCTTCACCCTGCGTTATTCCGATTATCACGCCACTGTCGCATATTTTAAGGGCAGACGTAGATAGTAATTACCCTCCTCGGGCTTTCCATGTTTCACGCAACCGGCTCCATAAATCTGGCACTTTCGCGTGAGCTCATCCAGTGCCAGCCGGTACTGGGAGGGGTTAAGGATTCCGCTCGCCAGCAGCTTTTCCAATGCGCGAATGCGGTATTGATCCAATCCTTTGATGGTATGGGAGCGTTGATCAGCATGCCCGCCGTGTTTAATGACAAGTGACTCTTCGATGTAAGCAATAGGATAGCGGCACAGCACCCGCAGCCATAGGTCGTAGTCTTCGCACGCTGGCAGTGACTCGTCAAACCCACCCATCTCGTTCAGGAGTTGGCGCGTCATCATTACCGAGGACGGACTCACGATACAGAGTGGTAAGACCTTCTCGAAGATATGGCCTCCATATTTCTGATGTTTCCTCATCGGGTTGACACGTACGCCGTTGCGAATCCAGATTTCATTCGTATGGCAGATGCGAAGAGCAGGGTCGTTGGCGAAGGCAGCGAGCTGACGCTCGAGTTTTTTCGGAAGCCAGAGGTCGTCAGAATCGAGGAAGGCGACCAGTTCGCCCGAGGTCTGCTCGATGCCTGTGTTGCGTGCACTTGCAGGCCCGCGATTCGGCTGGCACACATAGTGAATACGTTCATGGTAGGGAGCAAGACGCTCGGACGTGTTGTCAGTAGACCCATCGTCTACGACAATCACTTCGTCTGGCGGTCGCGTTTGCGCCAGTACCGATCCGAGCGCTGCCACCACGCGATCAGCACGATTGTATGTTGGAATGATGACGCTGATTCGATTCATAAGCAACTACACTTTATTTTTAGAGCCGTACGCGCAGCCCATCATACGCGACACGAATATTGTGACGTCGGAGGTATCGCGTTAATTTCCGATGCGCAGGATTTCCAAAATGTGCAAGGTGATTTGCAAAGAACAATCCGCCCGGCTTCAGGATTTTTTCTTCGGTAAAACGCCGATAGTGAGCAAGAAAATTCTCCATGTTCAAATGATCAATATTCACCTGCTGATCCTGAAATCCGGTAGCTTCGTCCAGTATGATTGCATCAAACCGGTAGCGACGCAACGCCTTCCAGGTTGCCTCAGGCAAGAGCATGGTGTCGCAAGCATAAAGGAGATGGGTGCGGCGCTCGGCAATGCCGAAGAGCAATGGCACAAAGCGATCGTTCTGGTGGTTGGCCAAAAACGTGGTGATACGATATTGCCGGCGGCGCCAGCTCTGAAACGGACGCACGGTATGAAAGCGGAGTCGATAGAGATGGGCAATCTGCCGGAGAGACGTCCTCCGGCGCTGAAGTGCCCGGAGGTCGCGTGTCAGGGTCCGCATGGTTGGCGCACTGCCATAGATGTGCAACAAAGGCAGGCGGGTCTTCGCTACGCAGCGCCGCGCCCTGAAGCTTGGCGCATAGAGATGATCGACATGGGGGTGTGTCAACAGTACAGTGTGCACCGGGGCGAGAGAAACTCCGAAGCGGATGGCATTAGCCAGGACGCTCGGCCCCACGTCAATCAGCAGATCGCCATTAATCAGCAGGGCGCTGTTGCCTCGAAGTGCAGGACCCTTTTCGCGTCGTGCTGCCCTGCAACTCGGGCACTCGCAGAACGGATTTGGGAACCCCTCTGCTGCACCGGTACCAAGAAACAGAATATCCATCAGGCGGATCTCGTCCCTCTTAATTCTGACCAGCTAAGATGACTGGAACATTCAGCACACACTCTTTATATACGAAAGCCCGATAAGCCTGTCAATGCATTGCTCATTAAGCCTGATTACTTCCGGAATCAGGCATGTGTTTATTTCCCTTATTGACAGGGGTAAAACGGGGTCTTAAAATACAATTTGAAACGTGCAGAATTTTGCAGAGCAGGGTAATAAACCAGTGGCAATTACGCTAAAATGGGAGGATTTCCGATGTGGCAATCGAAACGCAAGTGTAAAACAACAATAAGACAGCAGTACGGCTTCTGGATCTGGTGTCTGGGAATATTGTTGCTGCTCAGCCTGGGTAGTCCGCTGGCGGCACAGGAAGAGTATCGTTACTGGGTAGTGGTGCCAGACGCAGAAGATGCAAGTCTCCTGCCACTAGACTGCGTGATAGCCGATCAGATGGACGATGTATACGAAGTTTGGGCACCAGAGTCGCTTCACATGTTTTTCAATGCGCATGCCCGGGAGTTTCCGGTGTTCGTGCAGCTCCAGCCCGGGCAGACGTTGGAAGGGGTTCGGCAGGAAGGTGAGCAAGCGCTTGAGTTTGTGCGTCCCACCCTGGCGCAGGAATACGATTCCACGATTGCCAGCATGGTCAGCAGCATCAGTCAAGCCAGTATAGAGGCTTCGATTAGCGATCTGGCTCCGCCAGCCGGCTACAATTCGCGTGTGACGTTCACGTCCGGCTTCGAGGCGGGAACAACGTATATTCACGACGCGTTTGCATCAATCAGTCCATCGCTCCAGGTAGCGTATGACTCCTTCACACTTGGCACGCAAGCCACTCCGCCGTACGATGTTTATGAGCTCAAAAATGTTGTGGCCACGCTGCCCGGCACCACGCACCCAGAGAAGATCATTATTGTGTGCGGGCATTTGGATAGTTCGGGAAGCCGAGATCCGGCATACAACTGGTCTACAGAGTGGAATACAATGCCTGCTCCGGGCGCGGATGACAACGCCACGGGCATTGCCATTATGCACGAGACAGCGCGCATGCTTGCCAATGCGCCGGGGGATTACACACAGCGCTGCACCGTGAAGTTCGTGGCTTTTACCAAAGAAGAGAGTAATCCGATGGTCATAGGCGGTTCGCACCACGGCAGCGTGCATTACGCCAATGCAGCAGCTGCCAGCGGCGATGATATTGTTGCGGTGCTCAATGTTGACATGGTTGGCTTCACCGGCACGGCGTACGACTATGACGAGATTATTACCAACTCTTCGTCTGAATGGATTGCGGATATGCTGCTCAATATGAACTCGCTCTATAGTGTGGGGCTGGATATGGCCAAGGTGGTCAGTCCCTCGGCGACGTGGAGCGACCATAGCTCGTTCTGGTATGTTGGCTACGATGCAATCTGTGCGATTGAAAATGACCGGCCGTGGAACAGTCACAGTCCTTATTACATTGCAAACCCATATTACCATAAGTCAACCGACTTGCCTTCGACGCTCGATATGGTGCTGGTGACCAAGGTTGCCAAAATGATCGCCGCTGCTACAGCAGAGTTATCTACACGCGGCAGCCATTTGCCAACTCCATACACGGTTACAGGCAGCATACTGGATGCGGAAACTGAGCAGGGGATCGCTGATGCGGCTGTGTATGTGAGTGATCTGGATCAGATCATATATGCTGATGAGAATGGATCGTACCGGATAGAAAGCCTGCCGCCAGGTCAGCATACGCTTGAAGTGCACGCGCCCGGCTATCTTCCGCAAAGTGATGACGTGGTGGGTGAGGTGACGCTGGACTTCAGGCTCGAGCGTGCTGTGCCAATGCTTCTCTATCACAACATCACATACAACGCTCCTTCGATATGGCGTGTTTCGCCCGATAACCTGCGCGAACATCTGGACTTTCTTGTACGCCACGGCTTTCAAGCGATCACGCTGGATGACCTGATGAATTTCGTTCATGGGACAAGCACACCACCGGCAAAATCATTTGTTTTGACCTTTGACGATAATGAGAAAGGGATTTTTGAAAATGGGTATCCAATTGTGGCGGAGCACAACTTCTGGGCCGCTACATTCATTCAAACAGGAAGCGTGGGCGACACTGACCATTGCAGCTGGTCTCAGCTGCAAGTGCTGGAAGATTCTGGCCTGTTTCTCGTGGAGTCGCACTCTGTAACGCATCCAAACCTGACTTCGCTCTCAGAAACGCAGATTCGACAGGAGCTCACGCTGTCGAAGCAGGCGATCGAGACTGGTCTGATGAATAAGATCGTACGCTTCTTTGCGTATCCCTATGGGGCTGATAATGCGCTGGTGCGCGCGCTCACTGCTGAGGTGGGATATGTTGCGGGAATTGATGCCAGCTACTACTATGGATTGAATCCGCGGGGTCAGGATTTGTTTCAACTTAACCGCGCATCTATATTGGACATCCACACCCTTGAAGATTTCAAGCAAGCGATTGAATTCTGGGGCAAACGACATCCGCTGGATCCGTATATTATGGACAACGATGATCAGGCGTGCAGTTATGACACAGGTCAATGGACCCGACATACATATCCCGGCGGCAACTATGCAGATAATTCTTATGGAGAATCGTATCTGAGCCTCCCAGCCACATCAGAATCGTATCCTGTTGTCTGGTACGCTGAGGTTGCGCAGGGTGGCGAATACGAGGCCTACGCCTGGTGGGTGGAAGATACTGCGAATAATGCTTCTGGGGTGACATATGCCATTTCCCACGCCGGAGGGACGAGTAGTATCGTTGTTGATCAAAAGGGCAGTGGGGGCCGGTGGAATCTGCTTGGCCGGTACTATTTCAACCCTGGCCTGGCAGAGATTCTTCTGAGAAGCGACGCTGTACCTGCTGCCAGTACGATTGTTGCCGACGCAATTAAATTACAACCGATTGCGCCGCTCAATCCGCTGCTGTGGCACCCGTTTGTAAACGATGCGGAGGGATGGATGTCAAGCGAGCCTATAGTGGGATTCACACTACCCATCTTTTCTGCACCCGGAGGTGCCCTGCGTATAACATCCACTACCAATACGAATTGCTTCGGCTTCTGGCAGAGTCCGGAAGATGCGCTCACGGCTCTGCCGGATTCACTCTATCGTGCTCGATTTGCGGTTCGCGGAGCGCCTGCCGATCAAAGCCGCATGCCATCGCTACGGCTACGGTTGACTGCAGAGAGTTTTCAGCAGACGGATTATCTATTGATTCAGAGCGCTGGCGATGGAACGCTCTCTCCTGGCTCCGAACCGCAACAGTACGAGCTATACTGTTCGCCCTGGGCACCAGACGCGGGTCAAGACGGTGCAGTAGCGCATCTTCTCGCCTGCTTTGACCTTTTGAGTTTCGATCTCGATGATGCGAGCTCGGCAAGCCTTGAACTCACCGGCGTGAATGTTGACCGCATCCCTCTGACGCTGCTTGGAACAACCACTCCTGTTAAGCAATACACGTTCGAGACGACGAGCGAAGGATGGGCAGCAGGAGGTGCACCGCAGGTCTTCGATCTCCCGCAACCAGGGCTTGCGGAAGGGTGTCTTACTCTGACCGCGACAAACAATACGAATACCTTTGGCTTCTGGACCAGTCCAGTGGGCGATTTCACGCTTGATTCGCCATCTTCGCTCTACCGATTTACGTTCGTGGTGCGCTCGGATGCCCTCACCTCAACCACAGTGCCACAGTGCCGGCTTCGTCTGAACGATAGCGCAGGCCAGTGGGCCGTTGTGCAGGAGATCTTCAGCACAGGAGATGGCTTGAGCGCGCCGTGGCTCTCGAACCGCTCCTACGTCCTCTATTATTTCACGCCTCCTGATCCTGTTGTCCAGACTCCCTACCTGGCAATTGATCTGCTGAATTTTGATGCGACCGATGATCCTGCAGCCACACTGTTCCTGGATACAGTTACAATTGAAAAAGTTGACCTCGCAGAAATACAATAGCATGAAGACGATTTGTCATAGAGCTATTGCCTTATTCTCTCCAGGCGTTCATTGAAGAGCTATCCGACGATGGACCTTTCCCTGAATTCCTGTGAAAAATGCTTGCAAGGGGCGAGACGCTTCGCCAATATGGCCACTAAAAAGCCTGGACTTAGCAAAGCATGCCGGTACGCCTAAAACCTCTAAGCACTCAGCGACGCAATCTAACGCCTTATTCCTTCCTTTTGCCCAGTCTGATCATCATTGGTCTCTTCTGGTTTCTTCCGATTTTCGCCTCGTTC
>CAZVVA010000122.1:6353-11761 GCA_964630455.1 uncultured Candidatus Sumerlaeota bacterium | reverse complement strand
TGCTCGTCACGTTTCAGACGTTTTTGCTGTTTGTCTTGATTTTTTTGCTGGAACGGGTTAGCCGAAAAAAGAAAGGTAACGAACACCGAGAAATGAACGAGGGATAGTTCTATGAACATGGCACGTTATATTGTTCTTCTGGCCTGTGGCATGCTTCTGCTTGGCTGTCGAGAGCTTCAGACGCTGCGCTCCATTCGTGAGAAACAGGATCAGTATATCAAGGAGCTTAAAGAGCGCAATGTGCAATACCAGGAGGCGTACTATACCTTGGTGGCACAGCGCAACACGGAAGCCGAGCAATCTCGTGAAAAAATCAGCGCTCTGGAACGGGAAGTGGCCCGCCTGAACGCTGTACATACGGAGCGGGAAAAGGCGCTGGCTGATGCCAATCAGGAGCTGAAACAGACCTTACAGGAAAATCTCCGGGAAGCGGCTCAGCATGAGGCGCAGTTGAATCAACGCATTGTTCAGCACCGCAGCGAACTGGCTGAGAAAGAGAAGAAAGTTAGTAGCCTCACAGAGGCCCGATCTACTCTTGAGCAGGAAAAAGTAGCGCTAAACCAGAGGATCGCAGAAATTCAGCAGATCGTGACCGAGCGTGACAATACCATCGGCCAGATTAAGGCACAAAGCGCCACATTAGAGGATAATCTGACCAAGCGGGATGAGATGATTGCGAAGCAGAACGAGCGTATTGCATCAATGGAGAATGAGCTGACAGCCAAGAAGAGTATGGAGAAGCAGTTGCAGCGGCAGATTAAGGAATACTCAGCGAAGCTCGAAGCCCAGACATCTACCCAGGAAGAGATGGAGAAGGCCAAGAAGCGCTTGGAGGAGTTGAATAAGCAATTGGAGGCGCTGAAACAGGGGCGACCAGTGTCTGATGAGCAGCTGGACGCCGCCAGTAAAGACATTCAGGAAGCCCTGAGCAGCGCTATTCAGAACGGCGATGTATATATGATACGCGATAGCCGGGGCATAGTTGTGCGCCTTCCGAGTGACATTCTCTTTGAGCCCCGCTCAGTCATTGTGTCTTCAAAGGGCCGAAAGATTCTGAACACACTGGCTGCCCGTTTTAATAAGTACACCGATCATCGCATTATTGTTGAAGGGCATACAGATGATCAACCAGTGCTTGATTTGCCGTTCCCCGATAACTGGGGCCTCTCGGCCCAACGGGCAAACAATGTGATTCGCTACCTTGTTGAGCGAGGCGGAGTGGATCCAAAACGAATCAAGTCTGGTGCCTGCTCGATGTTTCAACCCATTGCGTCAAATGCCACGCCAGAGGGGCGTGCGAAAAACCGCCGCGTGGATATTATTCAGAGCCCCTAGGGTGTCCATGACCGGCCCCATCAATTTCGTTTGCTTGCCCATCTGGTTGTCTTCTTCCTTGCGACGAGCAGCGGGGGTCCTCATACTTCCTGCGTTTCAAGACCTACAAAATCTGAGGCGGATATCCCTGTGCGCAATATGATTGTCACGGTGACACTCAATCCAGCAATTGACATGAATCTAACGGTGCCCGACTGGAGGTTTGATGATACGAACCGGGCGGTCTCGGTTCGTAAAGACGCAGGGGGCAAGGGCATTAATGTCTCACGGGTTGTGGCTGAGATGGGTGTGGTTACGCGGGCGCTTTGTTTCCTTGGCGGACACAGCGGTCGAGAGTTTCATGACCTCCTGCGTGTAAAAGGTATTGAGCTGAGATACGTCAAGATCGAAGGCGAGACACGACTCAATGTGGTGATCACGAATCAGGCTCAGCAGAAACAGATCAAGGTGAATCAGCAAGGGCCTAGAATTAAACACTCAGAGTTCAGACGATTTGAACGGTTGCTGAGCCGCGAGCTTCCCGAGGCGGCGTTTGTATCTTTTTGTGGGAGCTTGCCACCCGGTTTGCCTCACGACACGTATCTGCGTCTGGTGGAGCGCGCCAGGCGACGCAACGTGCGAGCAGTTCTGGATGCCGATGGTGAGGTGCTGAAACAGGGAATCCTCGGAAAGCCATTTCTGCTGAAACCCAATCATTACGAACTCGAGCGGCTGATGGGGCGCAAGCTCACGTCACAAGGAGCTGTGATTGATGCAGCCCGCCAGCTTCTTGCCCGCGGAGTAGAAGTCGTGGTGGTCTCAGACGCAGACGGCCCATGTGTGGCAGTGAAAAATCAAGAGGTCTGGATTGGTATTCCTCCGAAAGTGAAAGTCTTGAGCACTGTTGGCTCTGGTGATTCGCTTATTGCCGGGCTGGTAATGAAATTCATTGAGGGAAAGCCGCTCAGAGAGGCTCTCCGCTATGGAATTGCTCTGGGCACGGCAGCAGCAACGACGCCGGATACACAACTCTGTTTTCGCAAGGACATCCCGCCCATTTACAAGCGCGTGCGAGTAGAAAAAGGCTGAGGCTGCGTAATGACCGTGGGATGCCTATGTCGCTAGGATATGGGCAATTTTGAGCATTTTACGATCGAAAGATTTACTTCTGCGCACGGCTTTGAGTAAAGGAATAAAGCGCAGCTGCCCGGCTATAATTCCCACGATGATGTCTGTTTTTCCAGCGCGCAATGCCATGACAGATTCATAGCCGAGTCTGCCAGCAAGAATTCGGTCCGCCGCAGTTGGCGAGCCACCACGCTGTACGTGACCCAGCACGGCAATACGAATTTCGTAGATGTCTTCCAGTGCGAGTCTCTGTGAGATCTTGAATGCACTCCCAGCGTCGTCTCCCTCTGCCACGATTACGATGCAACTGCTCTTTCCCCGCGCTCTTGCATTCACAAGAACACGCCGCACCTTGCGTAAGTCGGTCTTTTCCTCGGGCACGAGGATCTCTTCCGCACCGCTGGCAAATCCGACGTATTCGGCAATGTAGCCCGACGTTCGTCCCATTACCTGAACCAGAAACAGTCGGTCATGAGACGTAGCTGTGTCGCGCAACTTGTCAATTGCATCGAGCGCGGTATTCACGGCAGTGTCAAATCCCAGAGTGTAGTCTGTGCCGTAGAGATCATTATCAATGGATGCCGGGAGGCCGATTGTCGGGATGTGGTAACGCTGCGCCAGGACATGGGCGCCCGCTAACGAGCCGTCGCCGCCAATGATGATCATTCCGTCAATGGCGTGCTTTTTCAGAGTCTGGACGGCGCGTCGTTGTCCCTGCCGGGTTTTAAATTCAGGACACCGGCCTGATTTCAGGATTGTACCGCCACGGTTGATAATGCCGCCAACTGTGCGGCTTGTCATGGCGATTACATCATCGTTAATCAGGCCACGGAATCCTTTCAAAAAGCCGATAACGACCATTTTGCGATAAATGGCGGTTCGCACGATGGCGCGGATAGCGGTGTTCATCCCCGGCGCATCACCACCACTTGTGAGCAATCCAATCCGTTTCATCATTCGTTCCCTCTCTTATCGGGATTATCGTACTGATGCTGTGAAAGTGAGGATGAAGAATCAAGCAATTTCTCACAGCGGGTGCCTTCCAAGGCGGCAAGGTCATTGGAAGCAACTTCAAGTTTCAAATAGCACAGTAATTGTAGCGGTGCATGATATTGCATACTGTTATCCACATTGCTTGGTAATCCTTAGCGGAGAGATTTTGCGCCGACGATCTTGTTCGCTCAAAAAGCGATGGGATTCTTGCACGTTGGAGAAAGGAGTCAATTTTCTATTGACAAGGTCTGAAGGCCCAGCATACAGTCCTTTTTACAATCGAATATTGTGTACTGTACATCCGCAAATCGTCCCGTATCAAGTTGACACGTAGACGTTGATCCTGTTCCCGAAGGAGGAGATTATCGTGCTCTCGCGGAGGTTCTCAATCAAGCGGGTAGTTGAGTTGACGGGGCTGGAAGAAAGTGAAATTCGTTATTATGAGTCGGTCTTCAAAGAATTCCTTACGTTCACTCAGATGGGCATGGATGATAGTGAGTTCAATGAAGACCACATTGAAATCCTCAACCGCATAAAAAGCCTCGTTCACAAGCGTGGCTTCTCCGTTGTAGAAGTCAAAAAAGAATTAAAGCTTACCCTGAAGTCCTTCCGACCGAAACCCTCAACAGGCTTGCCCCCCTCAAAGCCCTCGGGCTACGCGCGAGTGATTGCTGTTACGAGTGGCAAAGGTGGTGTGGGCAAGACAGCAATTGCCGCCAACCTGGCCGTCTGCATGGCGCAAGAGGGAAAACGCGTGGCGATCTTTGACGCGGATCTCGGGCTGGCGAACATTCATATTCTCCTCGGGGTTAAGCCGCACTTTAATCTGAGCCATGTAATTCAGGATGATTTTTCGCTCGACGACATTGTCGTACAAGGCCCTGCAGGAATAAAAATAATCTCAGGCGGCCAGGGGATTCGCGAAATGGCCAACCTGCAAGAAGAACAGCGACGTGTGCTGCTGCGCCAGATGGATGCACTGGAACGGGAGGTTGATGTGCTGATTGTGGATACGGGCGCCGGGATTTCGGAGAATGTGCTGCGCTTCGCCACCTTCGCCGATGAGGTTATCGTTGTTTCCACGCCTAACATTGCGGCCTCCGCTGACGCCTTTTCAATCATCAAAATCATGCTCGAGATGGAGCCGAACAGCAAGGTCGGGTTCCTCGTTAACATGGTCGAAAATCAATACCATTCGCGCAACGTATTTAACCGTGTCAATACAGCGGTTCAGAAGTACCTTAAATACTCGCTTGGATACCTTGGCTATGTCGTCTACGATCACCATATGCAGGCATCGAATCAAATTCGTCGACCGCTGATGTTTGCATATCCAGAGTCGCCTTCGGCACGCTGCATTAGCAACATTGTAGACACAATCCTGCGCACGGAGGTCTTTGTCAATCGCCGCAAAGAATCATCATTTCAGGATCTACTGGGTGCACTGCGGCGTACAATGGCAGAAGCATCGTAACGTCTCGGGCAAGCAGATGGCTGTGATAACTCGCGTTTCCCTGGCGAGTTTGGAAGAACGCAATTCCATGCGATAACAGTCACACAGTCCAGTTGGCAAGGGGGAGGAAAGATGGGCAATTCCGCGGAAGAGGCCAAAGTGGTTGATTTGGTGGACAGGGTTCAGGCTGGACGCCATGAGGCAGAATTTCCATCTGAATCGTCGGTTCACATAAAGCATTTCAAGCTTCACGTCAACCCGTTTATGGATAATGTAAATCCAAATTTCTTCATTCGATAAATGAGGGTATGGCGAGGGATTTCGAGGAGTTTGGCCGCTTTGGTCTGGTTCCAGTTATTGACTTTTAAAGCTTTAATTATTGCCTGTCTTTCGATATTTTCAAGACTCATTGAGGCAGATGTTTTAGCGGATGATTCATTTTTATCGGTTAAATGCAGTTCGAGACAATTCTCCTGCAATTCATTACCTTTGCATAATATAATTGCCCGTTGCATAATAT
>CAZVVA010000122.1:0-6343 GCA_964630455.1 uncultured Candidatus Sumerlaeota bacterium | reverse complement strand
ATGAAGAAGTGCATTGAGGATGATATCTCGCTCGGGTTGACCACTGCCATTAGCGGCACCGGCAAAACGCTTTTGACTCAGATTCTTCTCACAGAACTCCACACGGCCAGGCACAAAGTAATTCTATCTCTCGTTTATCCTCAGATGACCCGGAGCGCACTGTTGAAGGAAATTGTCAATGAATTGGGTCTGAAGAGTCTGGGCTCTCGGCCGCTGGTCCATACAATGGTGAGTACAATACATGAGGAGATCATCAAGTTGTATAAACGGCACATCAAGCTGGTGATCATTATTGACGAGGTACATTTTCTCAAGGCCGATTCCTTGCACATACTGCGGACACTGAGTAATATTGAGATTCCGGAAAAGAAGCTGGTGACGATCCTGCTCTTTGGAGAAGATACGTTTCTGGAACGCATGCATCACCCATCGTATCGCTCGCTGTTCAGTAGGATGTTCATCAGGGCTCGCTTGCGTCCTCTGAGCCGTGAGGAGGTTGAGCAGTACGTGAAATTTCGGTGTCTGGTGGCTGGTGGGTCACCCCAGCTCTTTGTGTCCGACACGTTTGATCTGATTTTCGACTATGCAATGGGAATTCCGCGCGAGGTCAATCGGGTGTGTCATAATGCGCTCATTTTATCTGCAAAGCTACGAAAGCCCTCTGTTGACCGCTCGGTGATTCAGTCGGTCATTACGAGCTGGTAAGGGGGAGCCATGATGAGTACTCGCCGGCGCAAGCGGCGACCGGTGTTGATGCATAGCAAGACAGAATTGCGTCGCGGGACGCCGCTCAAGAGGCCACCCAAGCACAGCTCTCAACGAAAAGCCAGCATCTGCGAAATTTATCCGGCTATTCCAGATGGGCTGGATGAAATTCTTTTTGACGTGTCAAACGAGTCGCTCTTTTCCGATCGAAAGAAGCCTTCCTGATCCTTGCATTTTGTTCAAGATGCAGGGTCGTTCTATTGTGACTTCCTACGACTGCTACAGTAGCTTCCGCCTGGTGTTCCCGCAATATTTTCCCTTGCAATCGGACGAGTTATGCAGGTATGGTAGGAGAAAGAATTGTTTGCAATTTTCTATGCAAACCAGCTGAATTTTTTTTTCTCACTCAAGATGCAACGGAGGATTATCGACTGGTCGCCAGCTATAGGACTTCCAGGTGCCATGATGCGCGAGCACACTGTATGGAGTGGAAAGGTGTCAGGCTTGTCGCTGGTAAGTGCAGGTGGGGATGGATATGCCTGGCAGTATCGGATCGTGGCGTCTGTTGCGCAACTCTTCCGTGCTCAAGCCGGAGGGAAGCCGAAAAGCAGTGTCGGCGCAGTGCACACGTAACCCGCGCGATCACGTTTGAAGAACCGACTCTGCAAGATCGGAACTATTTGAAACAGATAGTCGAGTACGTTGACAAGAAGCGCATGCGGTTCTCCGTGCCGCTAGACCTGCTGGGGTTTTCACCATTTGTACGGCGCGTATGGAAAACGGCACAACAGGTGCCGTTTGGTCAGACCCGCAGCTACGGCTGGGTTGTTGCGCGGATGGGAAATCCTGGGGCGTATCGAGCTGTAGGAAACGCTCTTGGAAAGAACCCGGTACCAATCGTAGTCCCGTGTCATAGAATCGTTCGATCCAACGGCACCCTCGGAGGCTTTGGTGCAGGACTGGCCTGGAAGAAGAGACTGCTTGCGCATGAAGGGGTTGTGCTCTAGCTTCAGGCATACATGAGGATGCAATTGATTCTTTTCACGCCGAGAGTTGCCGATGGGTGTAAGTTAAAGGTATTTACAACAGGGACGGGTAAAGCGTGAAGATCTGTGACACTGTTTTCGTATCAAGGATAGGATGGCAATGATAAATAAAGTAATGGCGCGACTGTTCGGAACGAAGCAAGAGCGCGACATGAAGCAGCTGCAGCCGATTATTGATCAAATCAATGCCCACTACGAGCAATATCAGCAGTTGTCTGAAGACGAGCTCAAGGGCAAGACGCAGGAGTTTAAGAAACGGCTGGCTAAGGGCGAGACCCTCGACGACCTGCTGCCCGAAGCCTTTGCAGTGGTCAAAGAGGCGTGCCGCCGACATCTGGGCCAGAAGTGGGTGGCGGCTAATAATGAAATTACGTGGGACATGGTACCTTTTGACGTGCAGTTGGCTGGCGCTGTTATTCTCCATAGGGGCAATATCGCAGAAATGGCCACTGGCGAAGGCAAAACCCTGGCGGCTACCATGCCCCTTTATCTGAATACTCTGACCGGTGGCGGCGTACACCTGGTGACGGTGAATGACTACCTGGCTATGCGCGATTGCGAATGGATGGGTAAGATTTACGAGTTCCTCGGCCTGAGTGTTGGCTGCATCCTCATGAATATGGAACCTGCAGAGCGGCGAAAGCAATATGCATGTGATATTACGTACGGTACAAATAACGAATTTGGCTTCGATTATCTCCGCGATAATATGGCCGTAAGCGAAGAAGGCCTGGTGCAACGGGGTCATTATTACGCGATCGTAGACGAGGTGGATAACGTTCTTATAGACGAAGCGAGAACGCCGTTGATCATTTCCGGGCCGGTGGATCGCTCAACGCACCGCTACGATAAAATGCAACCGTGCGTTGCAGAGCTGGTACAGAAGCAAAGTTTGCTGGTCAATCGCTTGTTAACCGAGGCCCAGTCGCTGCTCGAAGAGGATGGTCAAGAATATGAAGCAGGTATCAAATTGCTCCAGTCACAGAAAGGCACACCGAAAAACAAACGCTTCACAAAACTCCGCTCCGATCCTACCAATCAACGCTTAATCGAGCGCGTGGAAAACGACTTCATGCGCGATAAGCGCGTGCCAGAGCTGGAGGCAGACCTATTCTACGTGATTGATGAAAAGGGTCACAGTACTGACTTGACCGAGAAGGGGCGTCAGGCCCTATCGCCGGATAATCCCGAGATGTTTGTTCTGCCTGATCTGGTGGAAGAAGTCGCCCAAATTGAGGCACGCACGGACATTGAAGATCGCCAGAAAGAGAATTTCAAAGAAAAGGTGCGCACGGAACACGACGTTCGCGCTGAGGAACTGCATAACATTTCGCAGCTGTTACGCGCTTATTCGCTCTTCGAAAAGGATGTAGATTATGTGATTCAGGATAATAAGGTGATTATCGTAGACGAATTTACTGGCCGTCTCATGCCTGGCCGACGTTACAGTGATGGTCTCCATCAAGCCCTCGAAGCCAAGGAACACGTTCAAATCGAGCGGGAGACGCAAACTCTGGCTACAATCACCTTGCAGAACTACTTCCGAATGTACGACAAGCGCGCGGGCATGACCGGGACTGCCGAGACCGAAGCCCAGGAGTTTCATCACACCTACAAAATGGACGTAGCAGTGGTTCCAACCAACCGACCTGTGCGGCGCGTGGATTACAACGACGTGGTCTATCGCACGCGGCGCGAAAAATACAATGCTATTATTGACGAGATCGTGCGGCTACACGAAATGAAACTGCCGATCCTGGTCGGAACCGTATCGGTCGAAGTATCCGAGACCCTAAGCCGAGTGCTGCGACGCAAAGGAATCTCCCACAGCGTTTTGAATGCGAAGTATCACGCGAAAGAAGCCGAGATCATTCGCGAGGCCGGAAAGCAGGGGGCAGTGACAATTGCCACGAACATGGCGGGCCGCGGAACTGATATTAAACTTGGCCCAGGCGTGGTGAAATGCCCTCGCTGCTGTATTGAATGCGACCTGGACTGCGAGTCAACCCCGGAATGTAAAGGCGTCAAGACGCGCAAAGAATATCTGCATTGTCTGCAAGATTGTCCGTGTGGGTTGCAGATTGTCGCCACAGAGCGGCACGAAGCACGGCGGATTGATCGTCAGTTGCGAGGCCGTAGCGGCCGCCAGGGCGATCCCGGGGCGTCGCGCTTTTTCCTTTCGCTCGAAGATGACCTGATGCGTCTGTTCGGCTCAGACCGCATCTCAGGCGTCATGACGCGCCTGGGCATGAAAGAGGGAGAAGAAATCCAGCATCCCATGATCACCCGAGCCATCACCCGAGCGCAGAAAAAGATCGAAGATATTAACTTCGAACGACGAAAGCGCACTCTGGATTACGACAATGTCATGAACAAGCAGCGCGAGGCGGTTTACTCGCTGCGCCGCGAAGTGCTGGTGAGTAAAGACCTGAAAGACATCATGCTTGATATTACCTACGACGCGCTGGTGAACGAATTCCCAACGTATGGCGATCCGGAGCGCCCGACTGGAGAGTGGAATATTCGTGGGTTCATTGATTGGATCAAGCGCAATATTCCATACCAGGATTTTTCAGATATCGCAGCGGAAGAGAACACGACATTTGACGAGTTCATGGATCGCCTGATGAAGCGGATCAAACAGGCGTATGAGATGAAGGCAGAGCTCATCGGCGAGGAATTGATTCTCAATCTTGGCAGGCTGGTAATTCTGCGAACCATTGATACAGACTGGCAGGATCACTTGCTCGCTGTTGACGAGCTGCGCGAAGGTGTACATTTGCGAGCGTATGCACAGCTCGATCCGCTGGTTGAGTATCAACGCGAGGCCACGCGTCAGTTTCATGAGATGATGTACAACGTTAACAAAGAAATTTTCGAACGCTTCTTCCGCACGCAGATTGTGATGGAAGAAGAACGCGCAGCAGGCCCGCGCGAAATGCAGTTTCGCAAAGATGCCGCACAGATGGAAGCCGCGGCAGCAGCAGCTCAGGCTGAAGGTGGGGGTGAAGGAGAGCCTGCTAAACCAGGTCGACGGCCGCGTTCGGGTCAGCAGCCCGTGCGCGTTGGCCCGAAGATTGGCCGTAATCAACCCTGCCCCTGCGGCAGCGGCAAGAAATACAAAAAATGCTGCGGCGCCAAAACCACCGGCGTCACACGGTAGAATATTAGTATTGAGACCGGAACCGTTTTCGAATGGGGTGAAGCCAGGTGGTTTCAACGAATAAGAAGTATCACCCTATTTGTTATTATTGTTTGCGCAGGAGGGCAGCGTAGCGCAAGTAGCAAGACGAATCAATGTCCGGGTAGTTCTTTATAACGAAGACCGTCATTTCCAGCGGCCCCCGGTGCTCCCAGATGCGCTCGACCAGGCGCCGAACATCGTAGAACCTGGCGTGGCGATTTTGCCACGTGCGCGATGCGTAGAGCTTCATTTCGTCGTCGAACGTTACCCGGCCAGGTACGGATAGGAGGGGATTTGTCAGACATGCATAGTGGTCACATAGATATAGCGGTACAATTACGCATCGGCCGCCGGGCTTCAGAACCCGGCCTGCCTCGCGAATGAAGCGAATGTCGCGGTCTCCTTCGAAGTGCTCGAAGGAGCAGTGAAGGCCGAGCGCATCAGCGAATTGACCGGGCAAAGGTAGATTGCCCGCGTCTCCGCCAATGCGGTTGCCGTGAATGCCCGGCTCGAAGGTTAGATCCTGCATGTAGGGAATGACGCCGTGAAGCCGGTTGTAGATTTCCGGGGCCACGCCGTTCTGGCTGGCAATATCTACGTATACATCACCGGGCTGGAGTTCAAGCAGCATGGATGCCAGGAAATGTTCTAGCGACTTCTCCGCAAGATTCTCGGCATAGTAGCCCGGATGGTGTGTGGCGTAATCGGCTCTCGCGACCCAGTGGAGTACCTTCTCTGGGTCGAGAGCGAGTTCAGCCACGGGGATGGGCGAAGCCTCAAGCGCGGTAAGGATGGCCGCCTCGTTCAAATTCAGCTCGTCCTGGGTCTTCGGCTCCCGCAGGCGCCGGTAAACCCTTGACCATTTGTCGCCGAAAAGACGGGCTAGCATACTCACTTGCCTCCGTAGCTTTTTCATTGCCGCGCCGCGCGGTATGAAGAAATTAGGATACGAAGAGGCTGTTCGACAATTTTATCGCTTTGATTTTTCTTGACTCTTTACTACACAAGAGGTTCGATAGTCAATGCTTAGGGCACACGTTTCAAATGGCGAAAAAAATATGGAATTGAGAGATTATCGTTCAGCGCAGGGGATCCTTTTCTGGGCGCCGCCGGAGAGGCTGAACGTCGACACGGAGATGTCAGGCGAAATTACGGTATAACGGTATAAATGAGCCTCAGGCTCATAAATGTTTAAGAAAAACGGAGCCAAATTCTTAGTTAGTAGGAGGAGAGCATGAATATCTACGTAGGAAATTTGTCGCGCGAGGTTGCGGAAGAGGATTTGCGACAGGCGTTTGGGGCATTCGGGGAGGTTGCATCCGCTAGTGTTATAAAGGACAAGTTCAGTGGCGAACCAAGAGGGTTCGGATTCGTGGAGATGCCCGCTAAAGCTGAAGCTCAGTCCGCG
>CAZVVA010000121.1:0-11912 GCA_964630455.1 uncultured Candidatus Sumerlaeota bacterium | reverse complement strand
GATCAGAACTACATTGAGATCCACAAGATGTATCAAACGGCGGAACAACATCTGCTGAATCGCCAGTACTTTGATGCGCTAAAGCACTACTATCTGGTAGCTCATCGCCAGCCGAAATCGCTGCTAGCGTTTCTCGCCCGGTTTCAGATTGCCAATATCAATTTTAAAATTCTGCATGACTATAAGAGTGCTCTGTTGAATTACGAGAAGTGTTTGGAGAACTATCCCTCGCACTTCATTTCAGACGAGAAGAAAGACATTATTCTTTCCCGGATTGAACTGCTTGCGAAGAATAGCCAGGATAACTGGCGGCCGTTGCGTCTCTACTATCGCGCTCGCGTGAGCAGCCCAGAGGTTGCCAATCTCTTGTATCAGGAAATTCTTGAATCCTACCCAAACAGTACGCTCGTTCAGAGCTGCATTGAGACGCTGACGAGTTTTGCAATTGGTGAGCAATACGAAGACACAGTGACGCCGGAGGAGATCATAATACTCTTTCAGAGCTACAGGGAGCGGTGGCCGCAGAATCCCCCACGTGCGTATGTACAGCTCGGGATTGCCGATATTCTCAACTATCGGTTGCGCAACTACCAGCAGGCCCTGCTGGAATATCTCCACGTGGTCAACACGGCGCCCGATTCCAAAGCCACGCTGGTGGCAAAAAAGCGCATCCAACGACTGTATCAGAGAGGTTTTTCAACAAAAGAATAATGCGATCGAAATCGACTAACCGGCTAACCGATCAACCGACTGACACGAGACGTACGGAGGCCTGATAGGCTAAGGATGTCAGGATGGCAGGGAGTCAAATAGAGCAAGCCATGAGGCATACGATAAAGCGGCCGCAAGTTGCAGTCTTGCTGACTTGGATGGTACTGGTCTGTTTTGGCCCGGCTTCCTGGGGTCGTGAGCTATTGATGTCTCAATCCCCAGCAGATGTGGTATTAGAGTTTCTCGACAACCAGACCAGGGGTGTCACGCTGATCGGCATGCCCAATCCACGAGCAGAGACGGTTGCTACACCCGCGCCACGGCCTCTCCTGCAGGTCAATGATCAGGGGCACCTGGCCAACGTACAACTTCAGCATATTCGTCGCATCTACTTTCGCGGCGAAGAGCGGCTCTCGGTTGTGAGCGACCGAACCGTGCGCTGTTTTTCCTTAGGACGAGGACAGGCAAAGATTCCCGCACCACCCGATTGGTACGACCAGCAGATCATTACCACGCACTGGAAAGCGGTTTCGTATGCCCATCCGAATTACAGCTGGTTTTATATTCCAGGTGCTGCATGGGTCTGGAGTACCAAGTCATGGTCCGACACCGAAGGCGAAACCACCCTTTTTCGCCAGATATTTACAATCCCTGAGGATTTTCACGTTGTAGCGGCCATACTCTCGATAACAGTAGACCATCAGCTGGATGCACTGTACTTGAATGGCGATAATGTCAAGATGGGGCCAATGCCATTAAAAGGCCAGGTTGCGCAATTCCTGGTTGGGCCTCTATTGGTTGCGGGTAAGAATGTGTTGGCGGTTCGGGCATCAGACGTCGGTGGCGGAAAGATCAGTTTTGCGGGCCTGGCCTACAGGATAGACATTCGTGGATTTCGCAAGCTAGGCCGGGTGAAGGAGTTACAACCGCCCGGGGTGATTGCGTATATAGAGAATGGGGATATGGTGCAAGGGGAGCTGTTCGGCTTGACACCCCGGACAGTGCACGTTTCGACACCGTATGGGAAGATGCAAATTGACCGGGATTGGGTGGAACAGCTGGTTATGAATTATGAGGTGCCGCCGCAGTCGCCCAGATCACCAAAGCGGTCTTTATTGAAGCGAGTGCTGGGCCGTAAAAAGGTCTTTGGGATGTTTGAACCGCAGCCGCACAAGCCTAAGGCCGTAGAGCTGGTACCGCAGATGCAAGTGGAGGAGACCGGGCTGCTCATGAAGACTGGTGAGTTCGTGGCAGGCAGGTTGCTGGAGGACAGGCAAGAAACGCTTATTGTCAAGCCGCGCTATGGTAGCTCGTTTGCTGTCCCCTTTAGCGGCGTTGATACGGTTTTTCCTAATCCACCGGGCGCTACAGGGTATCGCCACTATATGCCGGAGAGTTATCCTTATATCTGTAGGCTGACGCTGGTAAACGGAGATCACCTCAGCGGCTTACTTGATAATATGACCGCGACGCACGTGACCCTGAAACCGCTATACAGCGACGTACTCACGGTGAGCAATGGGATGATCTTCACGGTTGACTTTCCCTTTAATGCGCGGTTACGCACGCGGGATCTGCTTGAAGCACGACGCCGCGCTGGTCAGAGCGCGATTCGCATCGGGCTGATCGGCGACATTGTGGATCGCGAGACGAGATTTGAGAAGTCGTTCTATTATCAGGCACAGCGGGTACTCCATGATCTAGGTATTCAGGCCAGGTGGCTGAATGCGCTGGAGATGGTGAAGCCAGAAGCTCTGACGCCCAGCAATTTTTCGCTGCTGCTCAATGTGGACGAAAAGGAGCGCTACTACAATTCAGTCAGGCGGCGGGACGACGGGTTTGCCGCAATTGTGCGGTACGTCAAGGACGGAGGAAACCTGGCGCATCTGGCTGTCGCCACGCCATTCTATTTCGGCTTTGGGGCCCAACAGCATCGGTGGGTGCGAATAACCCAGGGCACTCAGCTGAATAATGCACTGGGAATGGATATCCTGTTGCCCGGAGATGAACAGCCAGGGGCAAAACCCTTTGAACTGCCTGATAACGAGAATCGGATGTTCCATTTCGTGTTGAACCGGGAATCGCCGTATGCCCGTTATCTGCCTGAGGAGGTGCCATTAGCGTTAACGAAGGATTGTCGCTTCCGGCCGGTGACAGGCAACAGTGCCCCTGAGGGCGCAACATTTTCTCCCATCTATGTCTTGCGTGACCATGCAGGCACATCCTACGGAACAGCCATGGCAGTGATTCACTATCCACAGGAAACCTTCTCGGGTGGATTTGGGTTTTATGTGAGTCATCTCTTGCTACACAGCCACTTTCACGATACTCCCATGATTGATTATCTCCTTCCTCGGATTGTCGAAATCGTCCTGGAAAAGCATTGACATCTTATCGCATCCGTACTTATGACTATTGCATACCTCGCTCTATGGCTAGGAACGAGGATGCGCGGAAGTTACTTTTTGCCGCTTTAGTCGAAAAACGGACAAACGGACCAACGGACCAACGGACATGGGACGTCGAAAGAAAGATCTTCTTCAGCAACTGCGGGTGCTAACGTTTTTTGTGACTTCGAAATGCAATGCGCGATGTGGCACTTGCTTTTACTGGCGAGAGCTGAATAAAGATCCTGAGGATGAGTTGTCGCTTGCGGAGATAGAGCGCATCTCTGCTTCGTTGCCTGCCTTCCCGCATCTCCTGATTTCTGGTGGCGAACCTTTTCTTCGGCCCGATCTTGAGCAGGTTCTGGATGTGTTCGTCCGCCGGAATAAGCTAACCAGCATTGATATTCCTACTAACGCTCTGTTGCCTGAGCCTTGTTCAGCGGTTGCCGAAGCGGTGCTGACCAGCCACCCTCAGATTCTGCTGACGATCGGAGTCTCGCTTGACGGCATGGAGGCTACCCACGATGCGATTCGTGGGGTGAAGGGAAATTTTCAGTATGTGTTTCGCACTCTTGAGCAGTTGAATGAGCTGCGCTCCAGGCTGTTGAAACGCCTCCCCGCCTCCGGGCAGCTCAAATTCCAGATCTATACGCTTACCGTTTTAACTCAGCAGAATATTGGCGAAGTGCCGCAACTGATCGAATACGTAAAACAGCATGCAGACGTTGATGGGATGATGTTCGAAATAATTCGAGGCATACCGGCTGACAGCAACTTGCAGCCGCCCTCAGCAGATGAATTTCAGGGCATCGTCCCTCTTATGCTGGGAACGAATTTCGAGCTGATGGGCAAGCGCTGGACTCATGAGCGGGCGCTCCGGCTTTCGTATATCAAGAGTGTGTACGAGTTGCAGGCAGAGATGCTTCGGCACGGGAAGCTTATGGTGCCGTGTCAGGCGGGTGAGGTACTCGGGGTTATCGAGCCAAACGGCGACGTGCGCCTGTGTGAGTTATTGGAGCCGGTGGGAAACCTGCTGGATGCGGAGTACGACTTCAAGGCGGTCTGGTTGGGACCAGCGGCAGAGCGACAGCGGGCGTGGATTCGGCGCACTGGATGTGCGTGTACGCACTGTGTGAATCTCGGACACAGCGTTGATGCCTCGGGCAGAGCGCGGCGACGCCGCAAGTCCTTTCAACATGAGTTTGAGCGCAAAGGGCTGATTGTCCACCGGCATTCTTGAGCGTTGGAGGAAAGCGAGGCTGGCTGGTGCATGAATTTGTTTACAGGCGCTGGAAGCTTATTGTAGCGGGAGTGACTGTGCTCTGGCTTGCGGGCTGCGTGGGTCGCTACACTTCGTTCATGCCACGTTCCGGGGTCGAAGTGTCTTCAGCAGACTGCGGTCGCTGCCATCAGGAGATTTTTCTCGAATGGCGGAATTCACCTCATGCCAATAGTGTTAAGAATGAGCACTACCAGCTCTATTCGGATGGGGGTTCGCTTGATAGCTGTCGGGGATGCCATCAGCCAGTAACTATCTTTAGTGATGGCAAAATCCCACCGGCGCGCATTACACGAGCTAATGAAGGGATCGATTGCCTGGCATGCCATTTCCAGTGTGGATCGTTCTGGGGGCCGCTGCCTGTGCGTTATGAGGCGCATCCCGTGGTGGTGAGTGAGGAGCGATACCGGCACAGCGCATTGTTGTGCGGCGTATGTCATCGGAAGACTTATTCAGAGTGGCAGGCAGCGCCGTTTGCCGCGCGCGTGAATACATGTCAGGGTTGCCACATGACACCTGTGAAGCGCCGCAGGATGGCGAAGCCCAGCCTTGTGTCGCGCATGTTGTTCTCAACACCGCGAGTGGTTAAGACGCGCAGCCATGCAATGACACTCGCGAGCATTGAGAATTTCTCTGATGCGGTACGCGTTGAGCTGACTCAAGACCAGGCAGGCACCCAGACGCTGGGCGTAATGGTGCGGGTGACGAATCGCCTGCCACACGGAATCCCTACAGGCGAGTATGGATATCGAAAGGCCACACTGGCAACTGAATTAATTGATGAAGAGGAAAAGACCCTGGCTAAGCGCTCAAGGGATTTCTTCACTGAATTGCGCACACAGCTTGAGCCGTTGAAGGAACGTCGAATCCCGTTTCAGTTTGAAGGCGTTGATCTTGCTTCTGTGCGGCAAATCCGCGTGAGGCTGGAGCGCTCGTCTCTGGAAGAGGAAAAGCGCATTGTGATTGGCACGTGGGATTTCCCGCTGGACGCACAGCTTCCGAATGCACAGAAGCAGGAAGAATCAAATTGATCATGTGCAGGATGGTGAACCATATGGCCTTGGAGCACGGCCGGGCCACAAGCTGGATCGAGGTATGTTACGGCGTAATGCTTGTCGGACTGTTCCTTGCCACTGCCACGCAGGGCGTTACAGCGGATGAGGAGCAGGTTCTGGAGTCAGCGCAGGAGCTGCGCCCTCCACTTACCGCAGTGGCAAATCCAGGGCCGCTTTGCGCGGCACACGCACACCTGGAGGGACTTGACCATTGCTCGGATTGTCATCTGATGGTCGGGGAAGCGGGTGATAGGAAATGCCTGTCGTGCCATGAGCTCATCGTAGAGCGCCGAACGCAGGCTCAAGGGTATCATGGGCGCTTTCTCGAAGGCGCATGCATCGAGTGTCACTCAGATCATCAGGGCGTGGATTTCGTGCCCATCGAATTGGATGCAGTGCAGTTCAATCATGCACTGTCGCAATTTCCCCTGGAGGGTAAGCATCTTACTCTGGCATGTGGGCGTTGCCATCTGCAAGAGGCGGAGAAAAAAGAGAAGGTTCACTTTCGATATATCGGTCTGCCGGTTACGTGTGTGGGATGTCATCCGACGCCGCACTCTGAAAGGGTCTCGACCGAGTGCGAGAGGTGCCACTCAGCCAGAGGATGGACAGGGCGAGCGGTAGCGTACGATCACGGCCAGGATTTTGGCTTTCCATTGCGGGGTGCGCACAGCGAGGTTCAATGTGTGCAGTGTCATCGCAAAGGGTGGGGAGAGGAAGTATCAACACGCTGCAGCGACTGCCACGTGGACGTGCACCAAGGCAGGCTGGGAGCAGCGTGCGACTCATGCCATGATGAGCAGCGCTGGGCGAATGCCTCAGCGCAGTTCGATCACGCAACGGCAACCGGCTATGCGCTTGAGGGCCGCCACGCTGGCCTCCCATGCTTGGATTGCCATAGTGACACGACGTACGCTGAGGCAAGCGCAGCGTGCGTTTCGTGTCATGCCTCGCCCCATGGCGACGAGACGTCAGATCAATGTATGAAGTGTCATACGCTCTTGAGTTGGAAGAAAGAGGGGCTTGCGTTTGACCATGACAAATCTACAGATTATAAACTGGGTGCGCTTCACCGGTATGTTGCCTGTGCGGCGTGCCATCCTGGTGGAACGTATACGGTGAGCGACAGGAGCTGTGAAGGCTGTCATGGGGATGTGCAGTCATTTCGTCGTGGGGAGAGCGTTTTTAATACGGCACATCTCCTTGCAGACCCTATGCTCGAGATGGTCAATTGCACGGATTGCCATGCTGTGGAAGATCCAGGCTCGCGTTTGCCCATTGTCCGACAGCGATGCATGGGATGTCATCCCGCTACCTATGGACAATTGCTCTCGTATTGGGAGGAGAAACTGGATCGCGAGAGCCGGGAGCTGCTCGAACGACTGGTAGCATGGACGAAGCGCATGAATATAGAATGGGCAGGGAGGGCAACGCCAGCAAGCGCTCCCACCCGGCTGCAAATTTCACTCTCTGAAATGACCGACACGTTTCGCCAGACGCACGACGGTGTAGAGCGTGTCCAGCGGCTTGGACTCCACAATTTGCGCAATGCGAAGCGTGAGCTGGAGGCTGCACGCCAGCGTTTCAAGCAGATGCAAGTACTGAGTGCTATGGAAGAATAGGCAAACTTATCTGCGTATAAGGCTTAGAAGACGCTACCCAAATGTGCGCCTTAGGAGCATTAACCACTACGACACAACGTACACGACGGAAGAATTATTACTCAGAGCACCATATTGGTGCCGCTGTATGAGTTATTAAAGTTTCACGCAAAGTCGCAAAGTCGCAAAGAAAATAGGAACTTTGCGTTCTTGGCGTCTTTGCGAGAGATTTAGAATCTGTAACCTATGCAGTGTCCTCATTAATAAAAACACATTTTCTTATTTTGAATTCTTTATGCGCCTGAGGCGCATGCACGTCGTGCCGTCGTGGTTTGATATTTCTTTTTGTTATGTGCTCTTATCATGGAAAGGAGAAAAGAGGATGCAGGAAATCGAGAAGTCACCAGAAACGCAACGTGCCACCAGGATTGATCGCCGGTCATTTATCATGCGGTCGTCGCTTGGAGCACTGGGAGCAGGACTGGCGCTGGGCAAATTTGGCTCAAATCTGGCGCATGCCGCATTACGGCCAGAGAATCAGACCGGAGATAGCACAACGACGCCGCCACTTTTGGCAGTTGGGCCTGGCGGTATGCGCTATCGCACGCTCGGTCGCACAAACCTGCGTGTTGCGGAAGTCAGCTACGGTGCAATCGCTGTCAGTGATCCCGCAGTGATTGCATTTGCCATTGATCATGGCGTGAATTACATTGACACGGCGCGGAGCTACATCGGCGGGCAAGGCGAGATTACCGTGGGCAAAGCGATCAAAGGGAAGCGCGATAAGGTCTATCTCGTCACCAAGTGGAACCGCCGCGGGGGCTTTTCAAAAGAAGCTATTCGCAAACAGACGGAAGAAAGCCTTCGGGCGCTGCAAACGGATTATGTGGACGTATTGATGTGCCACGGCGTAAGAACGCCGGAGCATTTTCATCGTGATGATGTTCTCGAGACTATGACGAGTCTGCGTAAGGAAGGTAAAACGCGATTTCTCGGCGTGTCATGTCATTCGGGTAATCTGGTAGAGTTGATGAAAGAGGTGATAGACAAAGGGCACTATGACGTGATTCTGTGTAAGTATAATTTTGCCGGGCATCCAGGGTTTGGCGACCTGGTGGCGCTGGCACAGAAGAGGAACGTTGGATTTGTAGCGATGAAGACGCTAGGCGGCGCCAAGCGCGAGGGGATTGAGGCGATTTCAGGCCAGACGCTTCGCCAGGCGGCTCTCAAGTGGGTGCTGTCAAATCCAGGCGTAAGCAATCTGATTGTTACGATGAAGACATTCGATGACGTGCGCGAGCTATGCGCTGTGGCTGGCCAGCAGTTTACCAAGGAGGATCAGGAGGTTTTACGACGCTACCTGGCACAAGAGTCGCATGAGATGTGCCGGTTTTGCGACACATGCGCTGGCGTCTGTCCGTACGGTGTTGAAATCTCTAACATCTTGCGCTACCGAATGTACTTTAAATACTATGGCATGGAGAAGCATGCCATGGGGCTGTATCGGGAGCTGCTTCCTGCGAAAACAGTAGTTACATGTGCCGGATGCAGTGCACCCTGTGAAGCGGTGTGCCCCTATGGGCTGGCTGTCAGGACGAAATTGCACGAGGCGCACGAGCTATTGATGTTGGCGTAATCGCAAGGCTTGAGCGTGCTGTTTAGGACTTGTTCGCCAAATGGCGGAGAGGAGGAATAGCCGTGAGGATGTGGTGGGGAGCATTAAGAGGTGTCGTGCTGGCAGGATTGCTGTCAGGGTTGCCGATACTGCTCTGTGCGCAACAGGCGCCCGAGTCGGCTCAGTGCGGGAGTCAGGCGGCCAAACTATTGCACTTCCTGCCGGAGAGCAGCGTGGTAGGCCAATGGGATCAGAAAACAACTCCGACGTTATATACGCCGGAGAATTTATGGAAATACATCAATGGCGCAGCCGAACATTACATCTCTTACGGATTTCAGCGGCTTGCCACAGCTGAGTATGGATTGTCTCAAAATCCGGAAGCAGCAATTGTGGTTGACATTTACGACATGGGGGATGGAGAGCGCGGATTTGGCATTTACAGTAGTGAGCGCCAGCCCAGCTATAACTTTGTGGATATAGGCACGCAAGGCTACCTTGGCGACCTGACGTTGAATTTTTACGCTGGGCCGTATTACGTGAGGCTATCAACATTTGAGATTTCCGATGAGATGAAGGGCGCGCTTAAGGCATTCGGCAAAGAAGTTGCCAGACGTATGAAAGAGCAAAGAGGCTTTCCTGCAGCACTCGAGCATTTGCCTGCTTCACGCATTCCCAATAGCGAAAAGATGATTTACAGAAATTTTCTGGGCCAGCCGTATCTGCACAAGGTATGGCTGGCGGACTGCGCAATTTCAGAGGCCGGGGAGACGCAGCACACGGTCACGATCTTCCGGACAAGTTTTGAAGACCCAAAGGCTGCGCACGAGGCTTTTGAGAAGCTGAAAACCACGGACGTATCATCAGGAGAGATAACGAGTGCTCTGAATGAGCTGGGTGACGAGAATTTCTGGGTCCCAACGAAGTACCATGGAGTTCTGGTGGTAGTGCGGGAAGGTGCTACTCTATTTGGTGGATACGATTACCAGGAGGCGATATCCGCCCTGCCATTGCTCAAAGGAATGCAATAAGGCAACACACAACAGGCAAACAGAGCGAAACGACCCCATCGCGCACGCGGTGGGGATTTTTCTTGCCATGAAGCGGGGCTAAGGCGCTGAGCCGGGCGGGCCTGTGTCAAGCAGTTCGCGGCCTTTCACTTCAATAGATACGGCATAGTGGCCTGCGCGCGCGCAGGCATCCAGCACGTCAACGATCATCTGGTTATACGCCTTCGCATCGCCGCGAATGATAATCTCCCTCACGTTCGCCACATCCTGTTCCTTTAGCAGCGCCTCCAGATCTTTGGGCGTGACTTCCCGCTCGTTCAGGTAAATCCTATTCGTATCGGTAACTGTTATGATGAGCGTCGCTGTCTCAGCTTCTCGCGCTGCGGCCTCGGAGGAACTGGGCAGCTGCACTTCCAGAAAGCTTTTAGCTTCGCGAATCGTAGTAGCCAGGATGAAGAAAAAGATGAGGTTGAAGATGACGTCAAGCAAAGGCGTCAGGTTGATGGAATCTTCCGAAACCCAGGTAAGGTAGCGCTTACGTCTCATCGGGAATCTCCTCTGTCTCCTGGGTTTCCTGTTGGCCAGTATCAGCAGTTCCCTGGAGGCTCTGAGCCATGCGCTTGAGTTTCGGCAAGAGATCCTTGATGACACTGGGGAAGAGTTCAGTTTCGAAGTAAAACAAGCGATGTTTGAAAATGCTGAGCATGATAAAGGACGGGATGGCGATGAAGAGTCCCCACATGGTGGTCACGAGAGCCTCATTAATTCCTTCGCTCAGCTGAGCAACAGAGCGCGTTTCCGTTATGCTGAATTCGTAGAAGCTTCTCATCATACCCAGGATTGTGCCGAGGAGGCCGAGCAGCGGGGAAATGGTGTAAATAACCGCCAGCTGGCTGTTCTTATGGTAGAGACGTGTGGTCTCTTCCTCCACAGCCTCGCGCACCACTTCGTCGTCCTCAAGCGCTGAAGTTCTTGCAAAGTGCGCGAGTAGTTTCTCGAAAATGATGGCAAGGGAGCTCCGTCTCATTCGGAGTGTTGAAATAAATGTCTTCTGCGATGCAGGGGAGTTACAGGATTTACCCATGCTAATCAAATCGTGTGGGGCAATGCGCTGGCGGCGAAGATTGATCAGCCCCTGTACGATAAAATAGCAGGCCAGGAATGAGCAGGGGATGAGAAATGCCATGATGATGCCCCCACTCAGCACGTAACGCTCGAAGAAGCTTTCCATATTCACTCCTTTATCGGGAATGCACAGCTAAGCCGACTGTGCGTGCGCGGTAGTGCTAGCGTTCTTATGCATTTTTCTTCTTTGCTGCTACGAATCTGTAATAATCTTTTACCGTTATTTTATTTATCGAATCAGGATTTTCTATGTCCGTTTCCCACTGAACAGCATTGCTTATAATGTATTCACGTATACGTTGTAATTTGTTTTCGCTGCGAATGATATGTTCATAATAATTTCGCTGTCATTGAAAATCGTGAAACCCATGATCGTGTTGTAATTTGCATGATTTTGCCTTAAAATGTCGTATTATTTTTCCCACTGTTTGTTCAGGATTTTTCATTAAGATCCAATTTGTTGGCGTTTGGTTGGCACGGGTTTGATCCGTGGGGATTTGATTTGTAGGGGTTTGATTAATCAAACCCCTACAATTATGCAATACGATGATGCCATGTACGTGGTTGGGTATGATGGTGAAGATGTCTAATTCAATTTCGGGAAAATGGTTTGATAAATCATGCCAACATTCGGATACAATTTTAGCTTGTTTATTCAATATCATTACACCATTTACCACATTTCCGAGGACGCATTTTCTTTTATGGGTGCATATTGTAATAAAATATGCTCCGGCTTGTGAATAATCGTAATTCTGCAACCTGATTGAGCGACGATGGTGTTTTTCTGCATTATATTTCATCTTAATCATCTGAATTTAACCAATTTACCATTTATTAAATTATGCAATAATTTTTTTGTAGGGGTTTGATTTATCAAACTCCCTACCTGAGCTCCTCTACTTTCATCTCGATGATTCCGAGGTCATATTCGTTACCGGCCTTGACAATGCCAAAGCGAACTTGGATGACTCGCGTGCGGTTTGGATCATACCCTCGCCGAATGATTTCTTCTGTCTCCAGCTGGCTCATCTTCGCAATCGCTTTTGGTGTGAGACTGAATACATCGTAGAAGCCCATGCCTCGCTGACTGCGAAATAGCCCCTCACGCGTCTCGGCACTGTTAAGA
>CAZVVA010000120.1:0-12047 GCA_964630455.1 uncultured Candidatus Sumerlaeota bacterium | reverse complement strand
AAGCAGGTAAAAGATGTAAACTCCATCTTTTACCTGACATGATCACTGTATCCAGTTTTTTCCAGCAAGGCCAAGTAGGGGCGTATTGCAATACGCCCCTATTCAGTATTCCGCGGTTCGTTTGATTCAGGTCTAAGAAATCGTGAAGTAAACAATCGCAACTGCGTCCAAGTAGATGGTACCACCCTGTACCGTGCTGAAGTCAAGCACATCAATCGTCACAATGAAACCATCCTCTAACGATCCTGGTGAGCCAGGGAGAGTTGGGGTCTCGAAGTAGACGTCGTAGTCAGAACCACTCACTGCGGGCATTGTGCCTGGCCCAGTGCCCTGGCTGTTGAGCTCCATGGTTGCTGTCATCTGGCCGTCTTCATTCTGGATACGCAGTCTGACCTGTGGCATGGTGTTCCGAGCTGACTCACTCGCACAATGCAGGGTGTATGTAGCCCGATAGAGCTTATCCGCCACATAGGTCAGCTCATTTGCCGTCCCACTGGACTGCCACATGCCAAACTCGCCATCGGCAGGAGTGGAGGACGTAATGGAGAGCGAGCCGACTGATGGGCCGCCGGAGGTAGGTGAACCCATTATCGCAAGGTATGCCCAGTTCGCAAAGTCACCATCAGAGGTATACGTCCTAACGGCTGTGCCAGCTGCGGGACGTGAGAACCGCTCCACGGCAACCGTATCCACATAGTGTGAGCCGGACTGTGCTGCGCTGAAATCAAGCATATCAAAGGCAACCCCTAGGTTGGCGTCCACGATCGGCGCAAAATAGCTGGTGTACTCTGCGGTTGTTGGATCAGTTGGCAAGGAGTTGCTGTTCGAGCTTGCTGCGTTTACCACCTGCGATGCAGACTCAAGTGACTGATCCTGGATCCATCGCATGCGGAACTGCGGATTCGCTGAGGCTGTCGCCTGACTTGAGGAGACCGTGTATGTGGCCCTGTACACATTGTCCGCTGTGTAAGGGATATTCGTCGGCCCAGTCCAGAGACCCACACGGGACGTTGCATCACTTGCTGAACTAATGCTTACGCGCCCGCTGGTATAACTGGACGACGCTCCAGAGAATTCCCCGGGAACACTGAGCGGTAGGAATCCCCAGTGTTCAACATCTGAATTGAACGTATATTGCCCGGGGAGTGCCATGGGTGTTGCAGTCGGCGTCGGTGTCGGGGCAACCAATTCTGCCGTTGATATCTCACTTACTTCAACATCAGCATTCGTTAAGGAACCACCATCACACTGGACGGACACGAACGGGTAACTTGAGTTGTTACAATCAACGTTATACGTCCCTGCAGAGGTAATTTCCTGATAATAGGTGCTAAAACCACCGGAAATGTCAGACCAGCCAAGTGTAATAATCCCGCCTAACCCTACCGATGCACTTTGGACGGTAAAGGTTGCGCGCCAGGTCTCACCTGAACCAAACCCTGTTTCCTGCTGCCAGCATACTGCAGTCTCATTTCTGTATCCAAGTACTCGCACATGACATGGAGGAACGGTATTATACTGAATACTACTCATAATACTACCCGGAGGATCCGTAGCGTCATCCCAGCCGGTATTGCCACCACAAAAATCCCCGTTCGTAATGCCCATGCACATCATCGGCGTAAGAAAGGCAAACATTACTACTGCACTAAGAATAGTTATACTTCTCATCTCTTTCCCTCCTTCTTTTCTTTTACGGGTTATAATCATTATAACATAACAAGCTCTATAATTCTCGCCTCCTTTCTTCTGACTCTAACATGAGATCTTTACTGGCCTTTCTTTGACTTCAATACCTATGGCTCCCAACTGCATTGTCTTTCTAGAACTTCTCGCCTATCGAAAGGAAATCGCTATCTAAATGGCACTCGATCTGCCGATTCAATTTTTACCTCTTGTTACAATCAATACTTTACACTATCATATAGCCTATGGCACAGTCAATCGGAATATCATCATGACGTAAAATGTACTTCTATGGAGTTTCTAATCCAAAATCAGGAATATTTCGTGCCTAACTTAAATATTCGGCAAAGTTCGATAGAATGAGCTGATTCTAAAAGAGAGGAATACTCAGCTATTCATGAACACACTCGGAATATTTCACTCGTATTCAGATCCCTCTGCGGCTCTCGTCCGTGATGGCAAGATCGTGGCGTTTGTCGAAGAGGAGCGCCTCGTACGGGTAAAACATGCTGTTGGGTACTTCCCCACCCGAGCCATTCAATACGTGCTGGACGCCGCAAGACTGTCCATAAAGGATATTGATTACATCGTTCAGGGCTGGGAGTGTAACATCTATGACTCGGGCAAAATGGCTGCGGTATATAATGAGATTAATTCTAAATATCACACTACAGATGCTGATAGAGCCTACCAAGAGAGGCACCTGGAGACACTCAGTTCAACAACTCAGAAGGGTATTATCCTCCGGAATTTGAGAAAGCAATTTGGCGATTTGGAATTCCCTCCTATTGTTTTCGTCAATCATCATCTTGCACATGCCTGCATGGCATTCTTCCACTCAGGCATGGATGAGGCTTTGGTATTAACAATTGACGGCAGTGGGGAGTGCGTGACGACCTGTTGGTGGCTTGGCCGGGACAGGGCGCTTGAAGTCCTCCATGAAGTAAGGATCCCCTACTCTCTTGGCTGGTTCTATTCTGCCTTTACCGAGTACCTTGGTTTCAAAGCGTACGACGGTGAATACAAGGTTATGGGTCTAGCGGCATACGGTAGACATGATCCGAAGTTGCGGGAAAAGATTACTCGGCTTGTCTGGTATGATGGTAACGGCGGATTTGAGACCGATCCGCTCCTCTTGACCAGAGGTGAGCGGAGATTCTCCTATTACTACCCAGATGCGCTTGTTGAGTATTTGGGGCGGGAGCCTCGTTTAGCCAACGAAGAGATTACGCAATGGCACATGAATCTCGCTTTTGAAGTGCAGACGAGGCTCGAGACCGTCGTTCAAGAAATGGTCAATTACTGGGCAGAAAAGACAGGTCTCCGGCGCCTTGTTATTGGTGGAGGTGTTGGTCTAAATGTAAAAATGAACGGCAAAGTGTTTATGGACGGCCTCGTTGACGATATTTATGTCCATCCTCTGTGTGCAGACAACGGCATACCTATCGGGGCGGCCATGGTGCTTCAGTACAGCAACGGATGCCTGTTTCCGACATTGCTGAGAGATATCTATTACGGCCCATCCTATAGCGAGGAGGAGATCGAGAAGGTTCTAAAGGCCTGCAAGCTGCGGTATTCGAGAGAAAAGGTTATTGAGAAAACCGTAGCACAGCTCCTCGAACAGGGAAAGATAGTGGCTTGGTACCAGGGGAACCTGGAGGGAGGGCCCAGGGCGCTCGGCAACCGCTCTATTCTAGCCGATCCTCGGGATGTTAAGTCGAGAGACAGAGTGAATGCCGCCATCAAGTTCCGTGAGTTCTGGAGACCATTCTGTCCCTCCATGACAGAAAACGGTGCACGGCGCTATCTGGAGAAATACACGTACTCACCGTTTATGATCATGGCATTTCGGGTGAAACGGTTGGCAGAAAAAGAGATACCCGCGGTCGTGCATGTGGACGGTTCCACGCGCCCGCAAATCGTCTATCCTGACACCAATCCACAGTTTCATAGATTGATAGGGGAATTCGAGAAACTAACAGGCGTACCATGTTTGCTGAATACTTCCTTTAACATCAAGGAGGAGCCTATAGTATGTTCGCCGCACGATGCGATCAGAACATTTTCGGCCACGGGATTAGATGCCCTGGCTATTGGCCCCTTTCTTTTAACAAAGGACGGAGGATAATCACTAATGAAGATTCTTTTTGTGGGTGCACATCATGATGATCTTGAAGTTTCGATTGGCGGGAGTGTGAAGCGATGGGTCGAGGAAGGCCACGAGGTTTTCAGCGCCATTCTAACGAATTCCTCCTGGGTTGGCCCGGATGGGATTCGGTTCCGTGATCCGGAGCGTGTGGAGAAATTTTGCCAGAAGGCTGCGCGTACTCTGGGCTATACGCAAATCAGCCTGAATCACTGCCCCTGTTTGGAACTGACATATTCGGACGACAAAGTAGTTGACATCCTGAAGATTATAAATACGCACAAGATCGATTTTCTCGTGACACTCTGGCCCCACGATGCCCACAGAGATCATAGGATCGCCTCGGAAATTGCCCTTGCCGCAGCGAGAAAGGTACCACGGGTTCTAGTAACTCAAATGAGTTGGAACAGTACCCCGCATTGCTTCAAGCCTCAGTACTTCGTAGATATTACTGCGCACTTCAAGGCAAAGCAGGATGCACTGCGTTGCTACGAGGATGAGTACGCGCGGATTGGGTCACAATGGGAGAAGTTCATCCTTGCCCAGGCGCAGCTTTATGGCCTCGAAGCGGACTGTGACCTGGCCGAGGCGTTCAAGGTGATAAGGTATCGTTACTGATCACAGGCATTGTCTAGATTTTCTTGCCACCGGACTCTACTAGACCGTTCAAATAAGACCCACCTATAACACCGTATAAAATTGTACAGAAGTAGCTTAAAAATTAGCTTGACTATCTAAGTATAGTAAGTAAACACTTACTTAACTATTTCATAAAGGTACAGACAATTCTCTTTTTTTGGAGGTGGATAATGGCATTTGTGACGTCATTCAGCTCAGGAGATGTTGCCCGTCGCATGAGCCGGGACAAACGGCGCCAACAGATACTTAACGCAGCACGTAAGGAGTTCACAAAGCTTGGCTATCGTGGGACCACAACGCGTAGGCTGGCACAGGCGGTTGGAATTACCGAGGTCATGCTCTTTCGCTATTTCCCAACAAAAGAGAGCTTGTATTCGGCAGTGGTGGAAAAGTACTCAGGTCTTGCGAAGATGCAAGAGCTCACTGCAAAGGCCTGTAAAATGAACCTTGAAAGAGGCTTGGAATACCTGGCCACAGAGATTCTGGCAATACTGCGCAAGCAGATGCCCCTTATCAAGCTAGTGCTATTGGAGGGAGAAACAAATGGTCGGCAGGCGCGCATGGCTTTTCGCAAAGAGCCACAGAAATGCCTTGCCGCGCTGGAACGATTCTTTCGTGTGCAGCGCAGGCGTAAAGCGCTTCGACAGGTGAACATAGCCCTGACGGCGCGTGCATTCCTGAACATGTTCTTCACGTTTATGCTGTTTCGGCAGATTTTTCGGGTGCGCGAGCCTAAGCGCCGCGATTCCAAGGCAGTAGTCAAAACGTTCGTGGATATCTTCAGGCATGGCATAGTGTGCGAGCGAAAAGGTAGTCGGCGCAGCCGCTAAAGAAGAGCCAGAAAATGACCGATGGCGTAAATCATTTGGACGACATTCCGCTTATCCCCTATCATAGGCAAAAAAACAGCCTCAAGAGTTATGCAGATTCTTGAGGCTGTGTTTAGAAGCTCGAATCTACAATACAGAGTTCTCTGCCATGGCCTTCAGCCGCGTCCAACGCCGATCAACTTCATTCTGTACCTCTTCGGTGATTTTGGCGTAGGCAGGCTTTGTCATATGGCGCGATCGCCCCATCATCTTGAACCATTCGATAGTTGGGATCTTTTTGTCCCTCTTCTCGGGATCGTAGTTGATTTTTGTGATACCCCGCTCAATTTCATAGAGCGGAAAGAAGTTGCTATCCACCGCTGCCTGAATTACTTCTTGGCCTTTTCGAGAATCGGTACGCCACGACAGCGTGCAGACGGAAAGAATCTTACCGAAGACGAGCCCTTCGTGCTTGGCATACCACTGCGCTTTGGCGGCTTTCTTCACGAGATCAACGAAGTTCGATTCTACTGCTGTAAATATATACGGAATATTACATGCGGCCATGATCTGCGCCGTATCCTTATGAAACGTTGCCTTTCCCGCCTGCGCAGGGCCGACGTGCGACGTTGAGGTTATCATACACTTTGGAGTTGTGAATGACAGTTGCGCACCGGTGTTCATATAGCCCTCGTTATCGTACTCCAGAATGATAAACTTATGGTTGCGCATAGCTGCCCCAATCGTTGGTCCCATGCCAATGTCGTGGCCGCCGTCGCCAGTGATCATTATAAACGTCAGATCCTCATCACCCGGTATTTCTCCTCGACGTTTACGCTCTGCGTATGCCTCTACCAGTCCGCTCATTGTTGCCGCACCATTCTGGAAGAGGTTATGAATATACGTGGTGCGAAAACTGGTATATGGATATCCTGTGGTCACCACCATGCCGCAGCCGGTATGCCAGAGCATCACCACGTGCCCCTTAATGCCTTTGAGAAAATTTCCAATACTGGGAAAAATGCCACACCCAGGACACGCACCATGGCCTGGCACAATGCGCTTGGGCATCTTGGTGAGTGCCCTCATATTTACACCCTTGACTTCGGGAACTCCGGTTTCTGGATTCATCTCAACCCGAATAATCTCCGGGCTTGCCTCCTCCTCCGTAATGGGCTCGAAGGCGCGAACAGGTTTATAGTCTTTCACGGTTTCCGTAGCGCCAAAGTAAGCATAGCGTTTCTTAACCTCGCCGCTTTTTAGCACATCAAGCCCTTCCTCGAGCAGGGCGATTCCATCCTCAACGTAAAATTCCTTGCCCCCGATTCCATAGATACGGCTGAGCACCTCAGTTTTGTTCTCCGGATCGTCTTTAAGGGCCGACTTGATTTCATGCGTCATGTTGCCTCCCCAGGAGCCGTAGCTATCCTGGCGATCGCCAACGACAAGCACCTTCGTATTCCTGAACACCTGGCGGATCAGGTCCGCAGGAAATGGCCGAATTATGTTCAATGAGACGGCGCCAACTTTCTTGCCTTCCGCGCGCATGTTATCCACCGACTGCAGAACCGTATCATATGGGGAGTTGAGGATAAACAGTGCCACCTCTGCGTCGTCCATCTTGTATGTCTCGATTAATTCGTACTTCCGCCCAGAAATCTTTGCGTATTCCTCTAATATCTTTGGAAGGTGCTTGTAGGCGGCTTCCATAGCCATACTCTGCTGCTTCTTATTGTTGATCAAATCCGGGTCATTCATATACGGGCCAATAGTCACGGGGTGATTGGGGTCAACCGCGGTGATTCCAGGCTTGAATTTGCCGATAAAATCCTGCACTGGCTCCCGAGTGCTGAAGTACTCCACCCGACGCAATTGATGGCTTGTGAAAAATCCGTCGCTAGTCACCATAACGGGAAGACGCACATCCTCCAGTTCGCCCCACTTCACCGCACAAATGTTAAAGTCGTAGATGCGCTGCGGATCCTTAGCCATAAAAATCAGCCACCCCGTATTCAGGGCCATCATGATGTCGCTGTGATCACACTTAATATCCAGAGGGCCAGAGACCGAACGGGCCACAATATTCAGCACCATGGGATACCGGCATCCCGACTGCACGGGAAGCTGTTCAATGGAGAACAACAGTCCGTTGGCAGCAGTCGCATTAAACACCCTGGCGCCGGCTGCGGCTGCGCCAAAGCAGCTCCCCGCTGCCCCGTGCTCGCCATCACCAGGAATCATTACAATATCGTGCTCACCTTCGGCCTTCATGCGGTCAGTTTCCTCGGGAATCTGAGTAGAGGGAGTAATGGGGTAATAGCCCATGACGTGGAAGTTAATGTGTGAGGCTGCGATTGCCGCCATCTCGTTTCCTGTTTTAATATCAACCACCTGCTCCGCAGCCCCTTTTTTCTTTTTGGCCTTTTCTATAACACCCATAGCCATGATTTCTTATCTCCTTTTATCAGTTGATTTAATTGTTTTATTTTCTAAGCTTTCCCTGATTGCTTCTCTTGACAAGCCTATTTTGGCACAGTGCTGAGGATTTCTTCTGGTACCTTTGCTTCAATCTCACCGGTAAGCGCATCAGTGGGACATGCCTCCACACATTTCAGGCATCCTTTACAATGCTTATAGTCTATGCCCCGCATGACCATTCCCTGCTTGCCTTTGTGATCTGTACCTTCTCCAAATACTGGAGCATAATCTGGGCATACGATATCACAGCGGCCGCAATGAATGCATTTCTCCTCATGCCACACAGGAACATAACCGGCTCGCGAGCCGCTCAGATTCTTAATAAAGGCGTTGCCGAAATCCAGTATTGCTCCTCCCATTGGCGCTGTGTCGTAGCCAATGGGCGACACGAACGGACGATATTCAACAAAATCGTACTTGTTATCCTTTTCGATCACTTTCATTTGCAGCTCTTTGTAACCCCTGTCGAAGGCCTTACAGTTTGGCTCGACAAACTGTGGATACTTTTTCTTAAACGTCTCCCGAATGTATTTTTTCACCTGTTCAGGATCCAGAAATCCTGTAGCTTTCGTAATCGCTCCCATCATAGGAGCATTCATTCTGACTTTCTCTTCTACAGTAATCTTTATAGCATCAACACAGTAGACCGTTATCCCTCCGGGAATCTTCAGGATATCGCGGATCTCATCGGGGGTCTTATTCGCATTGACAACGACAGTACCTTCCGGTTCAAGTCCTTCAAGTACAGGAAGCAGGTTGGCCAGAGAAATATGAAACAGAGCTATCAAATGGGGTTGCGTGACTGGGCTGTTAATGCGAACACTTTCATCTTCCGTAAATCGAATGTATCCTTTCAGAGGTGTTCCCTGCTTTTCTGAGCCATAGCTCGAGAAATTCAACCCGTTCAGTCCCTGCGCAAGAATCCCGGCCTGGGCAAGAATCTTCCCCGCAACATTGGCCCCTAGCCCACCAATACTCTCCATACGGATTTCATAGCAGTTGTACTCGTTGACTTTTGGCAGGATTTTCAATTGTGACATTTCCTCGTATCTCCTCTAAGAATTTACGAAATTTGGCACAAAACACCAGTACGAAAATTCTTTAACCTAATTCTGCTTCATGCGACTGAAACAATATCCCATTAAAAAGGATGGATTTTGCATATGCAAGGAAAATTTTGGGGGAAATTACATCCATATGTAACCACGGAACGGATTCTCAGACTGCGAGTCAGGATGGGTCGGAAACCTAGCGCCGCGTGATCAATCTACCCAAAGAAAGCAAGGCCTGTCCGGGAAAGCCAGGGAGAAAATAGCCTTTGACAAATTGCTGCCGCTTGGCAAGAAATATAAAGAGATCTTCGCACCACGGGGATATTTTGTTTCCCCCCTTTGTTTTTTCATAACCCATGACACGATTGGCATTACATAAACCAGGGTTTGCAATTCCGGATCGGGTTCTCCGATTATCGGAGCAGGCCATTACCAAGCAGATTCACGCGCTTCGTCAGTCGCTCGGCGAACAGGTGGTACTTCTGGCTCATCACTATCAGCGGCCGGAGATTGTGGCACTTGCCGACTACAGGGGCGACTCGCTGGAGCTCAGCCGGATTGCTGCGCAGGAGCACCAAGCTAAATACATTGTCTTTTGCGGCGTCCGTTTTATGGCCGAAAGCGCAGCGATCTTATGCCAACCCCACCGGCTCGTGATGCACCCGGATTTTGCGGCTGGGTGTCCATTGGCCGATATGGCCAGTCTCGGCCAGGTTGAACAAGCCTGGGGAGAGCTGGCAGAGGTGTGCGATCCGTCGTCTGTAATGCCTGTTACGTATATTAATTCCACGGCAGACATCAAGGCTTTCTGTGGCCGACGTGGTGGCTGTATCTGCACATCCTCAAATGCTAAGGCGGTTCTGCGCTGGGCCTTGGAACATAGGGCGAAGGTCTTCTTTTTCCCGGATCAGCATCTAGGGCGAAACACAGCAAATGCTCTTGGTATCCAGGCGAAACAGCAAATTCTCTGGGACCCCCGGCAGCCATTGGGCGGTAACACCAAAACCCAGATCGCCCGGGCAAAAGCGATCCTCTGGAAAGGACATTGCCACGTCCATACCTTTTTTACGCCAGACCATGTAAAGCAGGCGCGGCGCATCCATCCCGGTTGCCGGATTGTCGTTCACCCGGAATGCGTAGAAGAGGTGGTGAAGCTGGTAGACGCAAATGGCTCGACGGGATTCATTGTCCGCTATGCTCAGGACGCCCCGCCTGGCTCATGCATCGTGATTGGAACGGAAATTAACATGATCGCACGTCTCGCCAGTGAGCATCCCGACAAGCGCATTTATGAGCTGGCACGCTCGCTCTGCCCGAACATGTACAAGATCAATCTCTATAACCTCTACTGGACTATGACGGAACTGGGCAATGTTAACGTCATTACGGTTGCGGACGATATCAAAAGGGATGCTCGCACAGCGCTGGCAAGAATGCTTGAGATCACCTGACCTTAGGAATGCAGTGCGCCGCATTGTTCCGCTGCATGTTCGCCCCGGATGCATACACCCGACAGATTTTTGCTTGATTTTCATGCGATGATTTGGCAATCTCTGATTAAGAGTTTTAGGCAACAGCACCTGATGGAGTGAGCGGTCAATTTCAGTTTCTCGTCCCCGAATTCATTTGCGCAAGAGCTGGCACGCAGACCCGGCGCGGACCAAAGCCATGAGAAGGCACCGGGTTCGGCGGATTACGTTACACCATTCAGGCGTTATTGTGAGTCCGCGAAAATCTCCGCGCAAGCGAATCAAAACGCTCCAACGCTGGTGTATACAGAAAAAAGGCTGGCCGGATATCCCTTATCATTTCAAGATTGATTTTGCAGGCCGAATCTACCGCGCCCGCGAAATTCGCTTTGCTGGTGATACCAATACGTCCTACAACCCTGCGGGGCATGCGCTCATCTGCCTGATGGGAAATTACGAGCGCCAGACGGTGAACCAGAAGCAACTCCAGGCAGTGGTGCATTTGTGTGCCTGGCTTTGCCAACGTTACGGCATCGCACCCTCCCGCATTAAAGCCCACAAGGATTATGCAAAGACGCTCTGCCCCGGGAGAAACTTCTATCGGTATGTTCGCAACGGAACTATTGTGAATCAGGTAACCGCATTGCTGCAGGGAAAGGCATCACGTGGCTAGTCGTTCATCTTTTTGACGTCGCACTGTGCCAGTTTTTGAAATAAAGCAAAATAATAACGGTACGCCGAGAAACGACATGAAGGCTTACAAGAAGTTCTGTGTGGATATTATGAAACGATCGCAAGAATTCGCAAGTGCGCGAAATTGTGTATTAAATGGCGACAACAGAGTAATCATTCGCAATCTTCAAGGTTCATCTCTCAGCCAGTTCATTGCAGCGCTCGTCCAGGAAACGCGGCGTTCCCTTCTTATCATCTCTGCAGACAGCGAACATTCCAGGTCAATCAGTGACGATCTTTCCTTTTTCGGTCTCCCCTACGTCTATCACTACCCCAAGCTGGAACTTCTTCCTTATGAGGAGGAAGACTCCGCGATGGAAATCACGGCCAAGCACCTGGATGTTTATAACACCTTGCGCCGATGGCGTCAGCGATCCGGCGCACCGGAGTCGCTGGTGATTGCCGCTCCCCTGGAATCTTTACTACAGAAGGTGCCGGCGCTGGAGGCATTTGCGCCTTACTGTATCGATCTTTGCTTTGCCGACAGTGTGAATACCATGGAGCTGGCAGAACGGCTGGCTCTTGCCGGCTACGCGCGTACGCCATTGGTGGAAAGCCGGGGGGAATTCAGCATCCGGGGTGGGATCATTGATATCTACCCGCTCAATTTCGACTATCCGGTTCGGGTTGATCTTTTTGGGATGGAGATTGAGTCAATACGCTTTTTCGATGTCTATACCCAGCGCTCATTTAAATCGTCGGATTCGATCGAAGAAATTCATATCCTTCCGGCAAGCGAACGGCTGGTGCGCTCCGCCGTGCTGGAGTCAGAGCAGGCGCTTGTTGATTTTCTCTCCCTACTTCCCGGCAATGCCCTGATATGCCTTGACGATGAGGAGCGGTTTCCAGAAATCGGACAGCGCTTCCAATCGCTCGTAGAGCGACAATATGAGGAAGCCCGCCGCACTTCAGAAGAGGCTGTTCCGCCATCAACTCTCTATACTACGTATGACCAGCTGGGAAAACAGTTTGAGTCGTGCCAGTGCATCAGTCACTCCCGGCTTCCCGTGCAGGCCGAAAAGGAACCCCTTCATGG
>CAZVVA010000119.1:7205-12103 GCA_964630455.1 uncultured Candidatus Sumerlaeota bacterium | reverse complement strand
GTTTTTTGCAGGCCTGTTATATTTAGCGCCCTTCCTAATACTTTTTCCTGGTTCCACCCCCCCCTTTTCCAGGCACAATAAGCGCCCCAATTATCTCACACGATGAGTATGTTTGTTGTTTCTCGACCGCGATTTTGTTCGGGGCTATTGCGCACGCTGCGTATATTCTCAGCATAATTGGTCACCCTCTTTGATGTAGCCACCATTGATAAAATCTCCGCCGCTCATAACCCGTTTATTCTCAGGCTGAACCTTTGTAACCAGAAGGTTTCCGTCAGTGGTGCGCACAGTAAAGCCGGTGTTTTTAAGCAACAGGGTGACCTGGCCTGGCTTTGCTTCTGCCCGTAAGGGCGGAGCGGCTTGAAAGTAAGGCTGTGCGCCCAGAATTTTTACCTGATGACCACGCAGGTGACTGAAAGCACATGGCCAGGGTACCAGGCCCCTAATGCGACAAAGAATCTTTTCTATGGTCTGATGCCAGTCAATCAGGCCGTCTTCCTTTTTGAGCATTGGCGCATAGGTGGCTGCGCTATGATCCTGGGGTTGACCTTCCAGTTTGCCGGTCTGCTCTGCTTGATCGAGTGCTTGGATGAGCAGCTCCGCGCCCATCACGCTCAGCATGTTGGTTAACGAAATTGAATCGTCATCCTCGAGAATATCCACCTGCTCCTGCCTGAGAATATCTTCGGTATCCAGCGTCTCATCTATTTTCATAATAGTGACGCCGGTTGTCCGTTCGCCGTTGATGATGGCCCATTGGACTGGCGCTGCGCCGCGGTATTTTGGCAGGAGCGAAAAATGCAAATTGATGCACCCGAACCGGGGAAGCACGAGGATTTCCGGTGGCAGAATCTTTCCGTATGAGGCAATCACAATTGCATCTGGCGCGTATGGTCGCAGCTTCTCATCAAAGTGCATTCCTTTGAGTTTTGCAGGTTGGAGAGTCGGAATCCGGTGCTGAAGGGCGAGTGCTTTCACTGGCGACGGCGTCAGTTTGCGACCGCGGCCCGCTGGTTTGTCGGGTTGCGTCACGACGGCAACAATCTTGCGGTCCGAACGCAATAGCCTCTCCAGCACTGGAACGGCTGGTGTTGGGGTACCCATGAAGATGATGCGCATTTTCAGCTCCGGCTTTACAGCAAGATGGTTATAAAATTTTGCTAGCATATCATGGTGCGGATGACAATAGATTTATGCCAGGGTTCTCCTTATTCGCAATTCACGGCTGCTTTAGACGATGCTTTGCGCTCGATAGAGGAGAGAAAGGGTTCTTAGAAAAGTAGGGGCGGTTACGCCTGAGGCGCACAAGTCGCGAACCGCCCCTACACTTTGTTTTGCGCTGGATCGTACGTCCAGTCGGTTTTCACAACATCCGTCACCGTGGTTGTATGCGGGCCTGAGGGTTCCTGTCTGAGTTTCGCATTATCTCCTTGGTGATTAACGCTTGCTCTATCCCATGAACCTTTTCAGGATTTCAGCGGTTACTTTCGTTCCGGTGCGCTTGCTACTCAGTCCCGCCGTGACTTTCAAGCAGCTCTACCACGTCGAGGCGGCCGTATGATCTTGCGTAGATCAGCGGAGTATTGTCGTGGTTGTCCCTGGCGTTAACTTCAGCACCCTTGGTTAGTAATAGTTCCGCAATGTCTTTGTAGCCTGCATATGCTGCTTCGTGCAGTGGAGTCCCGCCTTGGTTGTCCTTGGCGTTGGCATCTGCGCCCCGGGCCAGCAGCAGTTCCACCACGTTTTTGTGGCCCCGAACTGCCGCCCTGTGCAGCGGGGTGCTGCCATCTTCGGCCTTGGCGTGGATATCTGCACCCTTGTCAAGCAGTAGTTCGGCCGTGTCCTTGTGACCTTCGTTTGCCACGAAGTGCAACGGCGCCCGGGATCTGTTACTCCGAGCGTTGACATCTGCGCCTTTGGCTAGTAAGAGTTCCGCAACCTGCTTATGGCCCCGCGCTGCCGCCACAACAAGGGGAGTCTGACCGTGTTGGTCCTTTGCGTTGATGTCAGCTCCCTCGGATAGCAGGAATATCACCACGGGCTTTTGGTCTGCATATGCGGCCCAGTGCAGCGGTGTCCTGCCTTGGCTATCCGTGGCGTTCACAGAGGTGCCACGCCCAAGATGGCTTCCAACAGCAGCGATGTCCTCTCCCTGAGCCGCCTCGTGTATGGTCGAGTACCTCAACCCTGCACATCCGGATATCACCACCATCAGCGCAATCATCAACCAACACCATTTAATGTTCATTATCGGCTCCCTTTTTGCCGTATCTTAAAGTCAGCCGTTGTTTTTGATAGCATAAAGCTTACCCGCATCCGAGGACAAACGTAAGTTTTACAGGCAGAGGACAACAAAGGAGACTTCTACGCCTTGCTATTCTATACCTACCCGGAAAAGGCCACGTCAAGGCTAAATCAAAGTTGGATTTTGTTCGGTGGTGTTAAAGCTAAGGCTTTGCCGCAAAACTCGAAATGGTGAGGATGATCAGAACGCAAAGCCAATGTCAGGGTGCGTCATGAAGCACCTTAGCGGGAACAATCTCCTGGTGTTTGCCTTGTGGCTTCCAGAAGAGTTTCATGACAGCACCGAACTTGGCGTTGTAGTATCGCAGGCGGATGCTATGGCGTCCTTGTTCCAGACGGATTCTCCCGGTCTCCCACTTAGGGGCGTGAATCCCATCGTTATCTACAACGAGCCGATTATCTATGTATAGCATCGAGCCATCGTCTGACTCGGTGCTAAAAGTGTATAGCCCGGGTTTTTCGATCTGGATGGTGCCGTTCCACTCAACGCTAAAAGAGCCGGGACGAGGCGGAGAAAACAACTTGAAAGGAGGCGAAAGCTATGGGAACGATGGAGGTAAAAAAGATATTGACTTTTGTGCCTGATCTGTTGGGAGTTATTTATTTAAGGATTTGGACATTCTACGATAACAAAGCCGATGTTTTATACATTAACTTCAAAAAGCCAAGCCATGCTGATGATTCTGAGCTTACAGAGGATGATATCGTAATCAGATATGAGAAGGGAGAAGTTGTGGGAGTTACCATCCTCGATGCAAGTAAAAGGACGGTAGGATATGGGCACGGCGAATAACAGAGCGTATCTGAATTTGGTGCTTTGCACCTTCGCCCAAATTCCCCTTCGGGGAACTTCAGATGAGCTCGGAACGTTAAATGCAATTTTCAAGTAAGGTAAGCATAGCCTAAAGACAAACTACCCTGGCCACAAAACTGAGTAAATGCGCAGCACCAGGAAAATAGCCTATCTGCATTATTTTCTGCTCAGCGCTTGCTTGATAATATTTGTCTTTAATTCTCTTTGTTTCTATAACAGTGTTATCGATGACGCCTACATTTCATTTCGGTATGCTCGAAATTTTGCCGATGGGAAAGGGCTGGTCTTTAATGAGGGGGAAAGAGTAGAGGGCTACAGCAATTTTCTCTGGACTATACTGCTCGGCCTGCTGATGAAGCTGTTCCGTGTAGACCTTATGTTTTGGGCCAAGTTGCTTGGCATTCTTTTTAGTTTAGCCACTATTGCGCTTCTTTATTTCTTCAGCCAGCTTTTATTGGGCCGAAAAAGCTTATTTAATCTCTTTCCTGCCTTATTTCTGGCGCTTAACCCTTACTATGCGCACTGGGCCGTTATGGGACTGGAAACTAATGCCTTTATTTTTCTGGTAGTCCTGACGTTTTATCTGGCCATCAGAGAACAAAAACGAAAAAAATTTATGCTCTCCCCTTTTGTTGCTGCCCTTGCTATTATGACGCGGCCTGAAGGCCCTTTATTCGTTATCCCGCCGCTGATATTGTTTGCGGCCTGGCTGGTCTGGCGCCGCGAAATAAAAATCGAAAGGATTCTAACCTGGGCTAGTCAGTTCCTAGTATTATTCTTGCCGTTCTTTATCTGGCGGTTCATTTATTACGACGACATCTTGCCTAATACTTACTATGCTAAGTTGGGGCAAAATGTAGGCCATTCCCGTGGTCTGGCACATCTATTTTATTTTTATTTTACTCAAGGTTGGGGCTTCTTAAATTTGTGGCTAATTCCTTTACTTGTAGCCCTGCTTTTCCCCAATAGATACTCCATAATAACTGTTTCTGGCCTGCTCCTTAGTTGTTATTATGTATATCATGTAAATGGAGATTGGATGCCTAACTATCGCTTTATGCTAATTGCTTTGCCCTTCATTTTTCTTAATCTTCCCCTTGCCTTGAGAACACTACGCTGGAAAATCAAGGCCCCGCCAGCTCATTGGATTGCGGGTATTGTTTTATTATTAATGAGCTGGGACATAGCCAGGTTCTCTCTGAACGAAGAATCGGTTTATATTTTTGACTGGTCGCCACAGCGGTATGGAAAACATCGTTCAGAATGGTATCAGCCGCGCCAACTTTATTTTAAATTCTTCGGCAAATTTGTTCCACCGTTACAAAACGTGACCGACTGGCTTTTTAATCATGTCCCGGAGGGCGCCACCGTTGTGACCAGTGACATCGGCTACCCTTCTTACCTTAATTTTTTTATTAATACCGTAGACATAGACGGCTTGACAGACCGGGTAATATCTGGGGCGGCTGGTATTAGAGATATAGATTCTCAGGCTGAGTATATTCTGGCTAAGCGGCCCGAGTACATCTTAATCTTTAAAAATCATTCTCGCCCTGACCCTAAATCTCCGGGTTATGTCTATCCTGATTTGTCGCGGAGAGTTTCTACCTCCCAGGATTTTCATCAGAATTATTTAGAAGTAATGGCCCTCAATAAATATCTTAACTCATTCGTCCATATTTATAAAAGAAATGACGTAACTTATCAGCCTGACAAGGACGAAATTAACCGGCGATTTAAAAAAGCTATAGAATATAACCCTCGTATGGCTTATCTCTAT
>CAZVVA010000119.1:0-7195 GCA_964630455.1 uncultured Candidatus Sumerlaeota bacterium | reverse complement strand
ACATAAAGCTCTCGACATCGGTAAGATGGCTATCAGAAAGTTTAGGGGCGATGTAGAAATTTTAAATCGCATCGGCCATCTGGCGTTTGCAATGGGGGACAACGAGCTGGGCAACCAGGCTTTTCAGCGTTCATTAAAGGTTAAGCCGCGACAGCACTCGCTTTATCGCCAGGTGGCTGATTCAAACCATCGGAATAACAAACTAAAAGAGGCTAAAGCGACATTAAAAAGAGGCCTGAAATATTTTCCCAACGACTATTATTTATATATCTGCTTAGCTTCGGTTAATCAAACGGAAAAAGACTGGCCAGCGGCGGAAAAAAATCTGCTCAAGGCGACTCAACTGGTTAAAAATCGCGACCCACGGCCCCTTAATGAATTAGCAATGATTTATGAGCGTCAAGGTAAGACGCAAAAGGCAATTGAATATTATTCAAAGTCTCTTAGTATAAAGGAAAACCAACTCCATATAAGAAAGCGGCTTGATGAGTTACAGAGCAAACCTAACAAGCCAGAAAGCGAATAGTAGCATTGGCAGTATTTCATTCTCTGGGTACCCAAAGGTATCGGGGCTTCATCAGACAACCAGTAATCGGCTCTAATTCACGAAAATGGTCATAATTTATTATTGGACCTTTGAGCCTGTAGTAGCGCTGAAGCAGGGATTTTACATCTCCAGGCACCCATTCGGCATGCAAGGGAATATCCAGAACGATATAGTCAAATTGCTTTCTCGTTATTGCTTGTTTCAGTCGTTGAGGAGTGGGATAGCCCGCCCATTTTAAGTCTCTTATAGCATCAACGCTATAGAAAATTCCTTTTCCTGCCTTATAGCCATAATAATTATGATGTAGAAAATAGAAACTACCTGGAGTTCCTTTAACAAGCTCTAACAGTTGTTTTCCTCGGTTCTTGCCACCGGGGTGAGGGAGCACGGATTCTAACTTATATCCTAATGGCTTCAGAGCAAAAAGCATAAAAATCAGGAAGCAAATAACAATGCCTGCCTGCTTCCAGAAGGTCTTTGTTAGATTAATCAACATATTAAAACTGAACCCGATGATTACTGATAAAAAGCATAATAGGGGAATAAAGTTGTTTACATAGCCACCAATGTTAACAAAAGGCAAAAGCGCCGCAACCGTGCTCAGGGCGAACATACCTAACCATACAAGTTGCACCCGGTATCTTTTCATAATAACGCTGCCAGTTACCCAGCCCGTAGCTAAGACCAGTAGCAAAAAAATATTTTTAAATAATTCCGGCCACAGCCTGCTGCCCTGCTCTTTCCAGAATACCGGAAGCTTAAGTGGTATGAGATAGTAGTATTTTGCAAACCAGCTATTTTCCCCATGCGATAATAGCCAGAATGAGTTAACGAGAACAATGACAAATATCAGCACAAATAGTCGCGCTCGGCTCAAATCTGTTATGAGCAGAAAAAGTATGGCGCCGACCAGAATGACAGCCGTACTTTGTTTGGTAAGCAAAGCCAATATGCTTAGCACACCACCGAGTGCTATTTGCCAGGTTTTCCTATCCTTCTTGCATAACAAATAAACTGTAGCTATAGCCAAAAACCAGGCCATGGAATCGACCCTAACCAAATCATACCAGAATCCAGCCACCTTATAAAAGGCGAAATAGAATAATCCGGCCAATAAGCCAGCTGGCTTAGAGCGAGTCCAGTTATAAACGATAAGAAAAATAAATATCGCTGTGCCTAAGGAAGCAAGAAATGACAGTGCTCTGCCTACTCCCAGCTCCACGCCAAATATGCCAAATAGTCCTGCCATTACATATTGATAAAATGGAGGATAAAGATAAGGCACATATCCTTGCTCGGGGTCAGGATACAGGGGCTCACCGTCAAGGATTCTAATACTGTAAACAGCCACATCCCCCTCAAGCCATTCCAATTCAAAAGGATAGGTGATGTGCTGCACAGCACAATAGCAATAAAGCACAAGGAAATACAACAGAGGTATTGCCGGGAGAAATGGTAAAAAATTAATCTTGCTAAATTTAAGACCTTTAATCATAGGTCAACACTACTGTCCGGTTAAACTTTTTCAGATGTGATGTAAGGCGAATAATTCAAGTATGATATACCCCAAAATGGCTTTTTTCGACTTCACATCACACCCTATCTTCAGTCACGATTTTTTCACTTGGGAAAATGCGGGGACGGGTTATGTATTTCCCCTTTTTCGTCCCGGTTTCCGTCGTTTCAGACAACGGCCCAAGAGCGTTTCTAGTTTTTCTATGAAATGGGGCGCGCCGGTCGGACGCCCTGTGTACGTGTTTTTCCTGATTTCTTCCTCGTGTGCTTACTCCAGCCCCTCCATCAGCCACTCTGACCAATTGCGAATCTCTCCTGAAACGGACGATTCGAAGAGAGCAGCGGGTCCCCTGCTGTCCCCTTGTGCCTCCTGCTTGCCTGCCGGCCGTGCAGAGAATCCTACTGTTATTCAATGATACCCTTTCTCACGCAGAAGGCGAAGTCAACAGAGCTCATGCTCGGGTACGGGGCTGCATAATGGTCAAAATGCTTTCTATCTAACAGGTAGTTGATAAGCTTATTCCACTCATCCTTGGAATCACGAATATCCTGAGCGGCAGTGTTTCCCTCTCCCCGGCGCTTTGGAATAATGGTTTTCCAGATCGCTAGCATTCGGCCAACGTCCAGGAATTTGGGTTGCCACCATGTGCGCACCTTGTATCTGGTGCAATGGTAGTTCTCCTTAACGTTCGGTGTACCGCTTGCTTCATCCCAATTAATCACGAGAATCGGGAAGGTTGTCCTGCTCATGTTTTCGTGTTCAGTCCAATGTTTGTAGTGGCGCATATACCACCACCCCATGGGCCAGATAATTTGGCCCCGCACCACGATACGCGTGTCCTTGCCAGTACCCAGCAGCTCCGCCAGGCGATCAATCTCCTCAACCACATATTTGACCTCCTGGGTCGTATGGCCGTAGATCAGGCGCTCGGCCGTGTTCGCCGAGTTTACAAGGCAGAGAATCAGCGCGCTTCTCAGAATCCAGAAAACAAAAATGATTGCCAGCACATGCCAGACGTAAGGAAATTTCTGATATGCTTTCGTATGAATGAACTTTTGTATGTACACCCCAGCAAGCAACAACATGGGCAGCACGATGTGAACACTGACCCAGGGCACTTTTTCTCCTGCCCAGGAATAGATCAGAAAGCTCGCAGTTGTCCAATATACCAGCAGAGCGGTAAAGCGCTCTTTGCGCCAGAGATACATCCAGGTGAGCACACCACCGAACACCAGCAGGCTTATGATGATGTAGATATGTAAGGGCGATGAGACGTGAAACAGGCTCTTGTCCCATTTATCCGCATCGAATTTAATGTTCAACGCATGGTAGAGAATCAGCGTCAGGACGGACAGGCCTACCCATCCGGGAACCAGCCTCCAGCGTCTCCACTTTTTCCGCAGCAGGGCCGCGAGCCCACCGCCCAGCACGATAAGCAGAGCCGGAAGCTCGTATATCCCGAGAATGGGCAAATAGTAGTGATACGGCCCGTAGATGCGTTGCTCTTTGTGTTGTCCCCACCAGTAGGCAAAAGTTTCGCGGTAGATCTGAAAGAGACCTTTGGGATTAGTTAGAAATGTGGTGAAGATCAGCAGATAGGTAAGCAGGGCAATAATGATACCGACCAGGAGATAAATTTTATTCTGTAATACTGCTTTGTATATGCGTGAAAGGAGCGCATCTTCGCCGTAGCGCTCATGAGTCCAGGTGTGCAACAATGTGAGCATAAAATAGCTTATCAGGAATGCAATCAAGACTACTGCATAGTGCCACCAGGGCGCAGCCAGGGAAAAGAAGGCTTTCGTGGAAAACAGCTCGTGGAACACCTGTTCAAAAATGCCTCCGTAGAAGATGAAAACGAGTGCCCAGAGGATGACATTGACGAGAAGAATCCCTATGAAATTGCGACGTAGCGAAGATGCATAGGCCTGCTTCAGTGCTTTCCAGCCAATGCGTTTTGCGTGCAGACCTTTGGAAAGATCAACGACAAATAGCAGTACTGCAAACGTCGCGATGGTGAAAAGAAAAATCAGCGAGTTCTCTTTTATGCAGATTAGCATCATTGTACACACAGTGCCCCAGAGCAACGCCCAGCCCTTGCCTTCGGTAAAGAACTTGATATAAAACCAGAGCGCCAAAAGGCAAAAGAAGGCCAGAGGAATGTCGTGGCGGAAAAAGCGCGAGTAGTACATCAGCGTTGGCGAGATCACGACCAATGCCAAGGTGGCAAGAAGACCCACCGTCCCCAGGCGATTCCGATAGGCAAACAAGAGAAACAGAATACCCATGCCGAGACAGGCCGTGGCAAATCGCAGGGTGAAATCCGAGTCGCCAAGTAGAATATACACCAGCGCATTGACATCTAGCATGAACGGCCCATGCAGCATCGGGATATATATGTACTTGCCAGTTTGAGAGAGATTGTAGGAGTAATAGGCAAAAAGGCTTTCGTCGTGATGCAGGGGCTTATCGCCCAGACGATAGAAGCGTGACCAGAAGGCAAAGATGAGCAGCAACACAATGGCAGCAGTACGCAGATAGACCCAAAGCATTAGGGGCTGTTTTTGGACAGATTTTCGGATAGGTTTCCCAATAGATTCTGAGGCAGATTTTTTCTTTTTCTGCTTGCTCATCGCAATAATTGCCAGTTCAGAAATGTCTGTACAAGCTTCCTGCTTATATGCCGCGCCGCACAATTACTCAGCAGTTTCATTCTCGGTGCTCTGCGGGACCATGTAAATCTGCGTATCACCACTGCGAAATACCTCTGTGCACGCACTGGCGAACTTTGCTAGACCGGCCTGATCGTAGTCACGGCGCTCCAGCGTCCCAACGAAGATATACTGAATCTCATACTTATCAATCAAATCGCGCACTGAGCCAAAATCGGGAGATTCGTAAATCCGTTTTGCGGCTTGCACGCGCTCGTTAAGGCGCTTCCAAAACTCTTTATCGGCGCCTGCTCGCACCTGGGCTTCGTGATGACTCCAGCCGACAAGAGTGGGCAGACCGGTGTTAGTGGAGACCCGTGAATAGGCTTCATACTTAGAGTTCCCTTTGGCAGCCTCCAGGATTACCGGTTGGTTCTTCACATTTGCCTGCAGAAAGAGGATCGCTTCGTAATCGGATGCAAATGGCCGAATGTTACCGAGATAGGCCATCCCATCCAAGGTTCGGACCGGCTCAATACCGGGCGTGAAAGGGAAATGTGTATGAAGGCGGTTTGTTCGGACTGCCGTAGCGCCAATTGGATAAATCAGCCCCAGTCCCACTACCGCCAGCACCAATATTCCAAGTCCGACGCGCTTTAGGATATTTAGGATATCTCGTTGCTGTGCAGACTTAGTCCAGAGCGAAGAGATGGCGGCACAGCAGGCCAGTGCAAAGAATGACCAGAGGGGGTAGTAGAATTTGAACACCGTATTGTAGCGCTCATACGTCCCACTGTAGCGGTCATTGAAGAAAAAGATTTCGCAAAAAGTTGAGACAAGAAATCCAACGCCCGCCAGCAGATAGGCCGGACTTACCGTGCGGTCGAACGGCTGCGTCAGCAGAAGTGCGAAACACCAGAGTGCCAAAATGATGGTCACGCTGCCCAGCCAATACTGTAGATAGTTATAGGCGACCAATAAGATGAGAAGCATGCCGAGGACAACAGCAGATATTTGCACCAGTTTGCATTTGCGCAGCGCGTCTACTGTTTTCACCACCAACAGCAGGCAAAAGGGTATGAGAAAAAGGCCAAAATGCAGCCAGTAGTCTGGAAAATGTGTCCGATTGCTCGGTTGAAGCGGAACAATGGTCTCCTTAAATTTTTCAATAGTCCGTGCAATCAGGCCTTCGCTCTCAATTTCGGTGGCGAAGGGCGGGTTAAAGTGTGCCCAGAATAGCTGTCCCAGAAGTCGGGCTGCAAATGCTACGATCAGCAATACCAGGGCAGTTCTGAGAAACACGGGCACGAGTTTGCGATACGTGCGATAGTGAATATAGAGTAAAACAGCGAAAAAAGTGGCGCCCATCGTGAGGCCGTCCCAGGTGTTAATACCCGGCAGACCCGCAAGCAGTATAGCCATGAATAAAAGGTCCGGCCAGTAGAGTCGAAAGTACTTCACGTGAAGCAACGGCTGCGCACGATGTTTATAGAGCAAATTGAGGAGAATTGCCAGGACAAGCAAGACGTGAGGGAGGGCAGAATGGTGCGCATGCAGATCGCCAAGGATGGCCGTAAAATACGGGAACTCCGTAATGGTGGTATCGCCGAGCATGCGGGAACTGCGCCAGAATTCATAATTAAACACGGCATTCCAGAACGACTGGCCATCCCCAAGATTTTTTCCTACCTGAATGATGCCGTCAAGGTTTCCAAATATTCCAATCGCAGCTGCTGCCAGGCATCCGAACGCAATCCGGCGCGTAAGGTTATGGCCGAGCGAGAAGGCGTTGACCACCGTAAGTGCAAAAATCGTAGCCAGTGCAATGTTGAAAGTGAACTGCGGGAGATAGCCCGCAAAGTTCCCCAACGTTGCCCACTCCAGGTGCCCCAGGTAGTAGTAATTCATCGTAAATCCCGAAAGCCAGGGATCGAGCGGTGGGAAATGGCTGCTGCGCATGAGCGAATTCAAATACGCAAAGTTGAGGAATTTCTCCGCTCCGCTTTGCCTCCAGTCAAACGTGATCTCCGGTATATACGAGCGAATGCTGAGAAATAAAAGAAAGCTCAGGAGAAAGAGAATCTCGATGCCCAGCACGTAACGCCAGCGGCTTTTCAGAAACCCGGTCAGCTTCCGACGCACGCGGCGCATTACTACCATAGAGATCACTAGTAGCACAACCAGAGTGGCGAAAATAGACCCCCATGAATTAATCACTGGCGTATAGCCGCACAGCAGCCAGTTAAGAAGCATGAGCCAGAAAATGCCGAAGCACTTGGTGAGTGGATACCCTCGGTCGGGCAAACTTCGGCAAACCCAGAAGACGATCGGCAGTGCTACGAAGCCGACGACTTCGCAAACAATCCACCACCGCATGCTATCATCAAACCACGTGAACGAAGAGAAGATGAAGGCAATGACGTCACCCAAGGCAGTTGCCTTTCTTATTGATCCGGGTTCATTTATTGAGAAACAATACGG
>CAZVVA010000118.1:0-12171 GCA_964630455.1 uncultured Candidatus Sumerlaeota bacterium | reverse complement strand
GAGGTATCGGCGCCGAATTTCCTTGGCTGCGAGGGCTTCTGCCTCAGCCACCTCGCTCTTAATGTCAACCTTCCAGCCGCTAAGTTTGGCGGCGAGTTTAGCGTTCTGGCCCTTCTTGCCAATAGCAACAGACAAGCCGTCTTTAGCCACAATCACCTGGGCGTATTTATCTTCGGGATTGAGATTGACCTTGATAATTTCCGCGGGATTCAGGGCATTGGTGATAAAGGTTTTGGGGTCGGAGCTATAGGGTATGATGTCAATTTTTTCGTTTTCGAGTTCGCGGACAATCATCTGCACGCGCGAGCCTCTCATGCCGACGCATGCGCCAACGGGATCAACGTCCGGATTGGAACTTGTAACTGCAACCTTTGTGCGAATACCGGGTTCGCGTGCCATGCCAACGATTTTCACGGTGCCGTCGCTGACTTCCGGGACTTCTTGCTCGAAGAGGCGCCTGACAAGTTCCGGGCGGGTGCGCGAGACGCAAACCTGGGGTCCCTTGGTACTCTTCTTGACCTCCACGATGATGAGTTTCAGGCGGTCGCCGAACCGGTAGCGGATGCCGTAGGGGATTTCTTCAAGGGGAAGAATAGCTTCGACCTTGCCGAAGCTGACGATTGCATCGCGTCTTTCGAAGCGCTGTACGATGCCCGTGACGACCTGTCCGACACGATCTTTATATTCTTCGTAGATATTTTCGCGTTCTGCGTCGCGTAGGCGTTGAAGAATACCCTGGCGTACGGATTGGGCGGCGATACGGCCGAAGTCGCCGGGGTCAATCTCAACCTCGACGACATCGCCTAGCTTTGCTCTTTTTTTAATTTGCCGGGCTTTTTCGAGAGAGATTTCGTGGCGCGGAGTTGCGACCTGCTTGACTGCGGTTTTTTCGGCGAAGATTTTGAGTTCGCCGGTCTCCACATTGAGCTCGGGGCGAGCATTCTCGAAGTGCGAGAGGGTTTTTTTCGACGCGGAGACAATAGCCTGCTCGATGGCCTCTTTAATAATCTCGATCTCGAGATCCTTTTCCTTGCCGATCTGGCGAATGAAGCCTTTGAGATTCTGTTGCATTCGTATCACTCCTGCGACGTGCTGGGCGAAAGCGCCAGCGCGATAGTACGTCAAAAGAAAAAGTGGGCTACTGCCCACTTTTCATGTTGCGCAACCAAGTAAGTTTTATTGTATACCGCGGGGGTAGTGTGAATGCAAGGGAAAAAGTAGCAAAACTTAGAAGCTATTTCGGATTTGCTCCTTTCTTGCCTGTATATAGCGGATCTTAACGTTTTCACGAACGTCGTCGAAAGATTTATATGCGGGCTCGCGGCGTCCAGGTAGTAACCTGGCCGGAGCCGCGATTTACAATATTATGTGCCAGTGGCATAACCGGGATGCTGTGAGCCCTGATTCGATGTCAGAAGAGCGCAAATTTCTTGACACTAGTGATTGTTTATATGAATGAGGAAGAAGTAACGGCGGGTTTGAAGCCCATCCCTACGCAAGAACAATTATCCATTTTCTAAAATAACGTAACGAAGAAAGGCAAAGATTTACAAATTGTTAACAGGAGGGATGAAATGTTTGGATCGAGATTATTGTCACTGGTTCTGCTAGTGGGTCTATTGGGTGTGTCTCTCTGTCTGGTTACGAGTTGTGCGACAATAGACGCAAGTTCACCGACACGGTATGTTCAAAAGCATTCCACACCGCCACTCAATATAGAGACAATCAGCGATGAAGAGCGGGAGGTTCTGCTGGAGAGTTTCGAGGGGCTGCGTGTGGCAGACGTTGCTGATGCTATGGATCACGTGGGGCTGCTCAATGTAGGCCTGATGGACAAAGCCATCCGCCCCATCACACCGGGGATGAAAATTTGCGGCATTGCCTTTACTACCAAGTCCAAAGCCAAGAAGGGTAAGATACCGAAAATGTCTGCTCAGGAATATGAAAAATACGTCTCTGACTGGTATAAAAACATCCACCCCACGCCGTATCGGAAGTATATGAAGCCGGGCGATATGCTGGTGATTGACGCTCAGGGAACAGATGTCGGCTACATTGGTTCTTACAATTCTCTGGCAGAGAAAAATCGGGGTACAAGGGGAATTGTTATTGATGGCGGATGCCGGGATACGTATGAGGTTCAGCTGGAGAAGGTGGGTGTGTTTGCGCGCCATATTGCCAAAACAATGCTCCCCGGAAGAATGCAATACGTCTCAATGATGGAGCCGGTTACGTGCGGGGGAGTAAAAGTTCATACCGGCGACATAATTGTGGCTGATGACGACGGCGTACTTGTCGTGCCGCAGAAACATGCGCTGAAGGTAGCGGAGATTGCCCACCGAATTCTTCTGCAGGACAAAAGGGGTCGCTATAACCTCTACCTCGAGGCAGGCCTTACTCCAGATGATACCGTAGAGAAGTAATTTGTCCTGTGTTGAAGGAGATGGAGTTCAGGTACAATCATAGAAACGAAGGTCTCTTTGAACTCTTGGTAAAATGTCTCTGCAATTTAATGCCAGATCTTTTATAATCGACATGAAGAAATACCTGCTAATAGGATTTGTGGTTCTTAGCCAGTTGGCATGGGGAAATAAGGTCTATGTAGTTCTGGGCTCTGACACCTCCGTGTGGACTAATACTTCTGGGCAGGAGGTTAAATACACGTATGCGAATGAATTTGATTATGCGGTGTTCACCAATCCCACCGGGGTTTATGCGCAGGTGTTTGAAGAGGCGTTTAGAAATATGCACACGGATAGCCTTGGCAATCCGTTTAGAATCACCTGGTTTATGCATGCTGGCGGTTGGTTTCAGTATGGCAGCAACGCTACGTCTATTTCCACGCTGTTTATGATAAAGAAATACTGGCAGGCAGAACTCGACCGCTGGGGCGATGCGCTCGAATATCATTTCCACCATTTTAAATGGACCGGCTCAGCCTGGGCAATGGCGGATGAATTCGCTGATACAATCTGGGACTTTGACTGGACGATGTCACAAATGATTATTGATGAATCGTTGTACCCTGTGAGCTTTCGCTCTGGGTGGAATTATATGGACAATCTATATCAACAGTATTTAGAGCGCTGGATTCCGTTCAGAATGGAAGGCGGCAGCTGGATGCCAGATTGCACGCCGTACCATCCGAGCTATAGTAACTACCGCAATCCCGGCACGATGAAAGGCTGGGAAGTCCGCCATTATTATATGAAGTCCTTCACCAGCAGTATCGCCAATCAGATATTTAATTTTGCTCATCTAGGCAATGAACAGGTGGTTTGCATCTGGTCGCACCAGAACGAAACGGATTTTATTCAGCAGATTGCAAATGTTGACTCGGCATTACACAACGCCGCTACAGCTTATCCCGATGTTCAATTTCTTTACTGCTCAGGCAAAGAAGCGATGCAGAAATGGTTGCATACTACTGATACTACCCCTCCTGCGTTGAGCCTCTCTACCATGCCGCAGGACAATAACATTCATGTCGTCATTAATAGTGAATCTGCGATTTATCAGGAGCAACCCTGGGTTGCGGCGAGAAAATATTCTGGCGACTATGTACGCCTGGACACAGAAAACATAGGTGGCGGATCCTGGAAATTTTCCTACTCAAATGCCGAAATTGACCGGGTAGTGGTGGCGGTTTGTGACATATACGGAAACGTCAGTCTTGCCGAAGTACGTGATGGTTCGCGCCAGTGGATAACACAATCCGAACTCTATCAGAGCATGCCGCAAAACGTAGATGTGGAATCTGAAACAAATAAGGCTCTTCTGGCCAAGTCGGCCACGGGCAGTATTGTTATCGACCAACCAAATTATGATGGTCAGACTGACATTTTGCTCCGCTCATACTGGATTGGACAAACCCTTCTACCCCAATCCACAGGTATCTCCAAAGTTGTCTTTGGTGCCAAAGTTAATCAACCGGCTCAATACCGGGTGGAACTGCGTTCAACGCTGCCCAGTGGTTTTCCTGATGATAATCCCGCGGGGCTATTAGCCTCTGCAACTGCCACTCTAAGTGTTTCCGGTACAACTACTGCCTGGCTTAATTACAATGGGCTGCAGATGGATGGACGTACGTATGCTTTGGTTTTTAAAATTATCAGCGGGAGTGCCGAGATCCGATTGAATACAACGAGTGTTTACCCTGATGGTACGCTGATCAGGGCATACGGCCTTGACTGGATTACCATTCCTGATTTTGATTGTCTCTTCCAAATCTATGATGAATCTCTTAATCTGTCGATAGATCAACCATTGTATAATAGTGATGCCTATATTTCGGAGAGAGGTTATTTTGTGGCGCAAACTTTCCTTGCAAATTTCGGCAACATCGCAGGCGTAGAACTCAATGTTACTGAAGCCCAAAGTGGCGAAACAATTGGTGTGCAACTGCATAAGACCCTGCCGGACGGCTCTCCCGATTTCTCGTTTGACTCAAGGATTTACATTAAGAACAATTCCATTTCTGGCCCCGGCATTCATTATTTACCCCTAGACTGGAAAATACCGCGTAAATTCCTGAGCCAACCGCTTGCCTTTGTCTTCCTTGCACCACAAGAGGGCAAAAACTCAATTCGCCTTGCCCTGGACTCCGGCAACCCGTATTCGCCAGGCGACTTGTTTGTCTCCGACGACCTGGTTTCTTCTTACTTTATGGAGAATAGCGACCTCTACTTGAAAGTATTTGTCACTAGCTGGGTTTCTTCCGGAACATTGACAATGAGTTATGATGCTGGCAGAGCGGTGTGCTGGAGCTCGGCCCGGATTAGTGCTGACATCCCGCCTGGCACTTCCATTCGCTGCCGCTTTAGATTGGCGAACACACCTGCGCATTTGAGCTCAGCGCTCTGGAGTGAATATTTCGCTACCGATCTGATTCATTTCCCATCCACATATTACTCTCGCCTGATCCAGGCGCAAATCCTGCTTGAATCCTCGGGCACATCAACCCCGGTTCTCGATGGTCTTGAGCTTTTCTACGAACCCCAGCCTACCGAAGCTTCTTACTACTGGGAGTTGCTGTATTAAATTACTCCTAAACATTAATTGATTTTGGCATTTGATTTCTTATTGCTCTGTTGAAAACCCTCACATCCTGCCAGAAATAGTTCGAACTGCCATTCTATTGGGGGTGTTAGTGCAGCTCTGATAACGTGGCATCCGCCTGAGGCGGATGATCTTTGTGGCATGGTTATCAATCCACACGGGCGAGACGCCCGTGCTACGTCAAGGTGCCGAACCCATCATTTTCGATATCCTTTTTTGTATGGGCTAAGGTTTTCAACAGAGCAAGCACCTAACAAAAAGAACTATCAAACCACGACGGCCCGACGCAGGCGGGTATGCTGGAACGCTTCCACCAGGAGATCAAGCGACGGCCGAGAGTCGTGCGGATTTTTCCCAATGAGGCGACGGTATATAAAATGTCGCCCCAGGAAATAAAGAAGCCGTGGTCTGAAAAAGACCACGGCTATGCTGTCAAATGCCGGCCAATAAGTTCTTATCTATACAGCTGCCAGAGCATATTTGCCTGTACTGGTGCAGGCGGATAAAAGCCAGCCGGTAGGACAAAATCGCCCGGGTCGAGTGCTCCAGCACTAATGCAAAATGCATCAATTGCACCCTGCAGGCCTCGATTGTTAGTGCTGGTAATCTGTCGGTTCATGGAACAGCCGAGACCGAACCGCCATGCTCCTATACCATGACGGGCACCAGAAGTATCAGGAGTTCCCCAAACTGGCCAGAAGCGAGCAAACTGCTCGCCTAGACTACCTACTGTTGCTGCGTTATAAGTAACCGAGCCCTGGAGCGTGCCGTCGAGATAAAATTCCAGGGTGCAATTTGCTGGGTCTGCTTCATTGTAGTCGAATACCATCTGAGCAGTATGCCATACCTGAGGGGTTATCTCGCCAATACTTACAATTCCGATTTCCGTGCCATCAGCTTCCCAGGCTACCATTTCAATATGACGATCATCATCAGGCCTTCCTACTCCCGCAGCATTTCCGATAATGCGCAATGTGTTGGTAAAAACATCACCACTAGGCCAATCGCTGCTCCAAATATCTTGGAGGCCCACCTCATTTCCAGAGATGTTATTGGTTGCAGTCCAGAAGGAGGCCTCAACGGTATAGTCGCCAGTGTGATATGGGCCGGACATTTCAATATTGAACCCTTCTTCTATTCCGCCGGACTGGATAAGCATGGCTTTTCCACCCTGTGGGCCCGCGGTATTTGGCAGATTAACGCCATCGCCGTCAGGCACCCTGATGTCAATACCGTCTCCGCCGAAAACTTCCGCGTAAATTTCCGTAACTGAGGTGCCGCGGTCACTCCAATCAATTATGTAGGTGTCGCCACTCAGCAGTGTTCTATCAGGGGCTAAATCGAAATCCAGATAAAGTAGTGGCTCAGCGTAACTGGCCGTGATACTCAACATAAACAAAGAAATGATGACAATGGAGGAAAGGCACATTTTTTTCATTGTTAGTTCCCCTTTTAATTAGGCGAATTGTTTGGAAGTGATAAGAGTAAAGTTGCAAGTATACAATTAAGATCCAGACAAGAAAATGCTTTTAATATCTCTTTTCCTCCTTTTTTAAGTTAAAGATCGCTCATAGGTCACCAAAAAGTTCAGCGGATGGCCTATTTTCTCACCCCCTTTTGATTTACAGGTAATAATACAGGTATTTATATCTTGGCGCTTCGCCTGATGTCAACACTTTTCTGTATAGCTTCAGAATTAGAATGCTCTACTGCGTAGCCGTAATGGGCAGGCACGAGGCCTGCCCCTACAATAGGGAAAAAGGGGCGGTTTTAGCTAGAAAAACAGAGGTAATACAGAGGGAAAGATATTAATCGTGAAGCGATAGCAATAGGGTTCAATGTTGGAATTGCTGCTATCTGTAAACCAGCCTTTGCAGGACGTCCCACATCAAGAAAGAAATGCGGCAAGCAGGTCGCTAGGGACTCTGCTTTCGAGAGAAATCTTTCCGTGCTTCACACATTCCAAGAAGGCGGCGACCACGTCTGGGTCAAACTGCCGTCCGCGTCCGCGCATCAGTTCCTGAAGTGACTGCTCCACGCTGCGCGCAACTCGATAAGGACGATCTGAGGTCATTGCGTCGAATGCATCTGCCACGCCCATCACGCGGGCGAGCAGGGAAATCTGGTTTCCTTTAAGTGCATCTGGATAGCCGAGACCATCCAGGCGCTCGTGGTGATGGTGAATAATGTCGCGCTCCTCTTCAATCAGGCCAAGCGGCTCGACGATCCGCATGCCTATGACGGGATGTAGCTTCACGAGGTTGTATTCGTCGGGTGTCAGGCGCGAGGGCTTGAGCAAAACCGAGTCGCGAATACCGATTTTGCCGATATCATGCAGGATGCCGCCAAAGCTCAGAATCTCCATCTCTTCCTGGGAGCAACCAAGCATGTCTGCAATGTTAAGGCCCAGGTCGGTAACGCGCAGGCTGTGCTGGCGCGTATAGATATCCTTCGCCTCGATTGTCGTAACCAGAGATCGCAGAGTATCTACCAGGTTTGTATAGATTCCCTCGTAGAGTGCATTGTTCTCAATTCGAGCTGCTGCCTTCTGGGCCAGGGCCATGATCAGCTCTTCGTCCTTGCGAGAGAAGTCTGACTCATCTTTTTTGTCCGTGAGATTCAGGACACCGAAGAGTTCGTCGCCCAGGAAGATCGGGACTGATAAAAACGAGACTGTGGCGTAGCGCTCCGGTTGCGGCCCGCGTTGCAACGGATGGGAGCTGGAGCGGGTGGTGCGAATAGGCCGCTTTTTGAGCGCCACTGTGCCTGCCACACCTTCGCCCAGCCGGATGCGCGTTGTGCGTTGAATCGTGCGCGGCAGCCCGCGCGCTGTGCGAATCACCAAACGCTGGTTCTCACTATCGTAGAGCATGAGCGAGACCTTCTGCGCACCGGTCACCTCGGCTGAGATTTTGACAATTTGCTGAAAGAGATTGTTATTATCCACAAAGACGTTCAGCGCCTCGCTGACCGTGTGGAGCTTGGTGAGCTCAGTGATCTTGGCGTTGAGATGGAAGTTCAGGCGCTCGATTTCGGTTTTTCGATATACTTCTTCCAGGAGCGGCTGATTTTGAAACGCCTCGGTCCGCATGCTGAATCCCTGCTCGATCATTCGCCTTAGTTGGGGAAGCTCTACGGGTTTAGTAAAAAAATCCAAGGCGCCGAGCTTCATTGCCTCGACTGCATCAGTCAGCGACGGATAGCCGGTTATGATAATCACCGGAATCCCGGCACTAATTGTTCTGATACGCCTGAGCATCTCAAGACCCGTGAGGCGGGGCAACCGTAGTTCCGTAACTACCAGGTCTGTCTGACCACGCTTAACCTGCTGGAGTCCCTCTATGCCGTCTGCGGCGAGCTGCACCTCGTAGCCCCACTGCTCGAGCACATGATTGAACGTGTCGCGCAGCACGCGATCGTCGTCCACCACGAGCACCCGTTTGAGTGGGGTGACTTCTGGCTGGTGGTTTGCAGCCTGTTCGTCATGCGTGTCCGTAGTGTGACTCGTAGAGTTAGTCACAAACATTTTCTTTGGGTCGTTGGGTTTTGATCTGTCAGGTGTTGCCATTTGAGCTCGCCGATCTAGCCTTCCGGTTATTTACGCCACCCCGTCTGAACCGGCATACTGCGCGGCCCTTTGCTTCTAGTCGGGCAGCTCCTTGCGGATCGTGCGTAGAAAGATTTTCCGTACGATGATACGCTTGCGTTTCTCGAACGAGTGAAACGGATGCCGTCGTCGCGGATTTCGTGTACCTTGCTGTATGCGCGTCCCTACTGAGGGAAAATGAATATAAAGACGCTGCTGAATTCCGTATTCACTCATGACCTTCTTAATTTTTGTTGGCGACGGTTTTTGGCGCATCTGTGCCACCCCCGGCTCCAGGGCTATTGTTTATATGTTTATATAGCGCATCGTCAGAATTGCGCTATTTCTTTAGCTCATTATTCTTTTCTCCGCGTGTGTCCAGGCGGCTAACAAATCGCCAGCAACCGCGGTTGTAGCCTATATAATGAGAAAATTATCTTGCCCTGCTTATGCGATATTATCGCCATCACGAAACCGCCCAGCCTGGCTTTCTGTATTATCCGCTTGATTTTTTGCCTCGCATCCGGGCATCTTAGGCTTGCCGATTCACGCACTGTTCCGCTACGGGCGGATAAACTTTGCGTTAAGCACGGGTTTCATTTCCGCCTGAGGCGGAAAAATCCTCCAGAGGCGGATAAATTCGTCTTTGCGACGCTGATGGTATGAATAAGAATCCTCTACGAGTATGGCTTACCACTCATCCGCACCTCGCTGTGCCTCTGCTTCTGTTCTGCCTTCACGCATTCTACTACTTCGGCTGGTCGCTCGATGATCCGTACATTTCGTATCGCTACGCCGAAAACCTCGGGAATGGCCATGGTCTGGTTTTTAACCCGGGGGAGTACGTCGAGGGTTATTCGAACTTTCTGTTTACGCTTCTGCTTGCCCTGCTGTATAAGGTTGGGCTGAATATTGTAGATTTCTCGCGCCTGATTGGTTTTCTCTCCGGCATCGGCACGATTCTTTTGCTCTATTATTTCCTCCGCAGCTTCCCGGCCGAATATGGAAGCAAGAGGACGGGCGAGTCTGGGGGGATGCTTAACTATCTTGCTCTTTACTTACTTGCTCTGAGCGGCCCTTTCGCGTTCTGGGCAGTGAGTGGTATGGAGACGGGCTTTTACACCTTTCTGGCTGTACTGGCGTGGTTTTACTTTTCCAAGGACAAGAGACTTAGTCGGCGCAATCTTGTGCTAACGGAGATAATTCTACTGGCTGCAGCGCTAACGCGGCCGGACGGTATTCTTTTTGCCGCGGCTATTGCGCTTTTTCTCTTCGCGGCTCGCTGGCTCCCTCGAGAAGGACGGTCGCCTGAGCATGATGAAAGCCTGGTTGCCGCGCCGGCTTCGGCTCGGCAGGACTTGCTCCCAAGAGCCGCCTCGCTCTATGGCCTGATCTTCCTCATCCCGTTTATCCTCTATACCTACTGGCGCTATCACTATTACGGCAATCTTCTGCCGAATACCTTTTACGCGAAAGCCACTGGCGAACCGCGCTTCCAGCTGACTAATGGCATTGCCTACATCATTACTTTTTTTAAGACTAACGGCCACGTGCTGCTCTTCATGGCAGCTGTGCCATTTCTTGTCTCACCGCTCCGGCGCGCGCGACCTCTGCTCACCGGTCTTTTGATAATCATCCTCACCATTGCTATGGTCATATACTGCGGAGGAGATTGGATGCCGGCCAGCCGCTTCTTTGTCCCCGTGTTGCCGTTCCTCTTCTTCCTTGTGCAAGAAGGCGTGCGTCTTGTGTGGGAGCGTGTGAGCCTGCGCGATCCGCGCTATAAAAAGCGCGATCTAATTGCTCTGCTTGTCATCGCCATCCTGGCAGGCAACCTCTATTTCGAGCGAAAGGAGACGCGCCTCTTGGTGTATCGCACACGTACCGGCACATTCTACCAGCAATATGTTGATATGGGAAAGTGGATGCGAGCCATCCTGCCATCCGATTCGGTCTTCGCTGGCGCTGAAGCAGGCATTATCCCTTACTACTCGAAGCTCCGTTTTATTGATATGCTCGGCATCATCGATCCGCAAGTTGCGAAACTCCCCGGTGGGCTGCACGAGAAGTACAGTGCCGACTATGTTCTTAACCGCAGGCCGGATTATATTGTTCTCCACGTGCACCTTTGGCGTGACGGAGAGGGCAAGATGGTTGGCTATTATCCCTGGACCGGCGAGATGCTCAATCATCCGGAATTCCAGCAGAACTATGCGATTCTCCACCGTTTCTACCGCGGCAACGAGCTTTTTGGCAGAAATTTTATGTTGCTTTATGAGCGGAAAGCCCCTATGAATTAGAAAATGCAATGTAGTAGGGGCGGTTACGCCTGAGGCGCACAAGTCGCGAACCGCCCCTACATTAAGGAGATGTTACGTGGCGAATTACCTTGTGACAGGAGGCGCTGGATTCATCGGTTCGAATCTTGTAAAGTACCTTTGCGATCAAGGGGAGTGGGTTCGAGTAGTGGATAACTTTGCAACGGGCAAGCGCGAAAATCTTGCCGGCCTGGAAAAGGGAATCGAGCTCATCGAGGGTGATCTTCGCGATGCGGACACTGTGCGTCGCGCAGTCGCTGATATTGACTATGTGCTTCATCAAGCGGCTATTCCATCAGTACAGCGCTCTGTGGAAGACCCGGTGCGGTCGAATGAGGCAAACATCACAGGCACCCTCATTCTGCTGGAGGGATGTCGTCGTGCCAAAGTCCGCCGACTTGTTTATGCCGCTTCTTCCTCTGTCTACGGCGACCAGCCAGCCGACTCGAAGGTCGAGACCATGACCCCAAGTCCCCAGTCTCCCTACGCCATTACGAAGCTCACGGGCGAGTACTATTGCCAGGTCTACTACCATTGCTATGGTCTTGAGACGATCGTTCTGCGTTACTTTAACGTCTTTGGCCCGAACCAGGATCCCGCTTCGCAGTACAGCGCGGTAATTCCCCTCTTCATCACGGCAATCCTGAACGACCGCCAGCCCACGATCTATGGCGACGGGCACCAGACGCGTGATTTTACGTACGTGGAAAACAACGTGCGTGCTAACCTCCTGGCCGCTGCAACAAATAAAGGCCTTGGTCAGGTCATTAACATCGCCTGTGGCACATCTTATTCGCTTCATGATTTGCTTCGGATCATTAACAGCGTGACGGGCAAGCAGATTGCCCCGATCTACGCGCCTGCGCGTAAGGGCGATGTGCGCCACTCGCGCGCTGACATTTCCCGCGCTCAGGAGCTTCTCGCCTATCGCGTTGAAATTCCATTTGAAGAAGGCCTGCGCCGCACTATCGAGTGGTATAAATCAAAGGGCGCTAATACCGCGTGACGCTACAATCCCTCTGCGGAAACTGTGATTAATGCCGACGATATCCCGATCGCACTGGGTAATCGCGACCAACTCAAACACCTCGAACAGATGGTTTTTTTAGCCCGACTTCTGAATTAGGAAAGGCGAGGGGAATCCGCCGCGGCGGATTACCCCTCGCGCTCCCCTCCTAAACCTTTAGTTACGGGCGATTTCATCCGCCT